>DATGDT010000030.1:0-8428 GCA_035310725.1 Gemmatimonadales bacterium | reverse complement strand
GGCGCCGTCCAGGTCGGCCACGTCCACCAGCGGGGTGAAATGGGCGGCCGCGGTGATGCCGATCGACGTCTCGATCATGCACCCCACCATGACGAGCAGCCCATGGGCGCGCGCGGTGGCGATCATGCGCAGCGCCTCCCGCAGCCCGCCGCACTTGGCGAGCTTGATGTTGATCCCGTCCACGGCACCGGCCACTTTCGGGATGTCGGTCGCCACGATACAGCTCTCGTCCACCACGACCGGGATGCCCGGGGACGCGCGCCGCACCGCCGCGATGCCCTCCAGGTCGTCGGGCACGAGGGGCTGCTCCAGCAGCTCGACGCCGTACGACTTCAGCACGGGCAGCATGCCGAGCGCCTGCTCGCGCGTCCAGCCGGCGTTGGCGTCCACGCGGATCGGTTTGTCGGTTTCGGCGCGGATCGTCCGCAGGATGTCTTCGTCGTGGTCGGTCCCGAGCTTGATCTTGAGGATCGGATACTCCGCGGCCTCCGCCACTTTCTGGCGCACCCGCTCCGGCGTGTCGATTCCGATCGTGAACGAGGACAGCGGGGCCCGGGTGGGGTCGAGGCCCCACAGGCGCCACAGCGGCTGCCCGAAGCGCTTGCCGACGAGATCGTGCAGCGCCGCCGACAGGGCGGCACGCGCGGCGCCGTTCTTCGGGACCGCGCGCTCGAAGCGCTGCTCCGCGCCTTCCAGATCGAACGGGTCGTCGGGCAGGTGCTCCGACAGTGTGTCGAGCACGTTCAGGACGGTCTGGGCGGTCTCCCCGTAATACGACGACGGCGACGCCTCGCCCCAGCCCTCGATCCCGTCGCCATCGGTGAGCCGCACCCACACCACCTCGTAGGCGCTGTGCCCCCCGCGGGCGATGACGAACGGATGCTTCGTGTGGAGGGTGACGACTTCCGCCGAGAGGGTCAGAGCCATCTGTTGCGGTGCAGCCACCAGAGCATCACGGCGGAAATCGCGGCCATCGAGCCGAGCGCCAGGTAAAAGCCGAGCGGATGATGGGTGAAGGGCATCTGGCTGAAGTTCATGCCGTAGATGCCCCCCACCACGATCAGCGGCAGCGCGATGGTCGAGACGATCGACAGCTGCTTCATCACGCGGTTCATGCGGTTGGACGTCTGGGAGAGATAGGTCTCGAGCACGCCCGCCAGCAGGTCGCGCGTCGTGTCCACCGACTCCATGATGCGGATGGTGTGGTCGTAGACGTCCCGGTAGTACAGCTGCGTCTCGGCACGGATGTAGATGGACGGCCGGTTGGTGAGGACGTTCAACACCTCCCGCAACGGCCCGATGTGCCGCCGCAGCCCGAAGGCGGAGCGCTTGGCCTTGAAGATCTCGTGGATCAGCTTTTCGTCGAACGACTCGAACAGCCGCTCCTCCAGCTGATCCACCTGGTCGTTCAGCGTTTCCACGATCGGGAAGTACGCATCCACCGCCTGGTCGATGATCGAGTGCATCGTCATCTCGGCGCCGCGCCCCAGCAGGTCCGGGTTGCGCATCAGGCGGTCGCGCGTGGTGTCACAGCTCGGGCTCTCCACGGAATGCACGGTGACCAGGAAATTCTTCCCGAGGAAGAAATAGAGCTTGAAGGTCTCGAGATCGAACGGGTCCGGCGTGGCGCGGTCGAAGCGGATCCCCGACATCACGACGAAGATGTAGCGGTCGTACTCTTCCAGCTTCACCCGCGAGCCCGGGGACATGGTGTCTTCGATCGCCAGCGGGTGAAACCCGAAGATCTTCTCGAGCAGCGCGTGCTGGTGCACGTCGGTGCTGTCGATGTCCACCCACAGCTCACCCTCGTCCCGCTCGAGGATCTCCCGCAGCTGGAGCGGGGGAAGGTCCTGCTCCAGGGTGCCGTCGGGGCGGCGGTACAGGCTGGCCGGCCAGTGCCTGGGCGCGGCGGCGGCGGGAGCGGCCGGGGAAAGGGTCACGACTCAAGTATCGGGGGCGGGCCCCACGTCAGGCAAGCGCGCGCACCAGCGCGGTCACGCCCGCGGCCAGCAGATCCAGCCGGTATCCCCCTTCCAGCACCGCCGCCACGGGCCGGCCGTCGAGCCGGGTACGCAGCGCCGCCGTCCAGGTCGCGATGTCCTCGGGGGTCAGCGTGAAGCCGCCCAGCGGATCACCGCCGAGCGAGTCGAACCCCGCCGAGATGAGCAGCGCGTCGGGCGTCCAGCCGGCCAGGGCCGCATCCACGGCCTCGAGCAAATCGTGCACGTACGTGGCGCGCGGCAGCCCCGGCGGACGGGGGACGTTGAACACGTTCCCCACCCCCCGCTCGTCCGCGGCGCCCGTCCCCGGATACCAGGGATACTGATGCATCGAGACGAAGCGGATGGAGGCATCCTGCTCCACCAGCGACTGGGTGCCGTTGCCGTGGTGCACGTCCCAGTCCACGATCAGCACGCGCGCGGCACCGAGCGCCTGGGCGTGCCGCGCCGCCACGACCACGTTGTTGACGAAGCAGAATCCCATGGCGCGCGAGGCCAGCGCGTGGTGTCCGGGTGGGCGGGTCGCGGCGAACGCCGTGCCACCGCCGCCCGGCCGCATCGCTTCGGTCACGGCGCGGAGCGCGACGCCGGCGGAAGCGGTCACGGCCTCCCAGCTGCGGGGCCCCATGTAGGTGTCGGGGTCGATCGGCCCGCCGCCCGCCGCCGCCAGCGCCTCGAGGGCGTTGAGGTAGCGCCGCGGATGCACCGGCTCGAGCGCGGTCAGGTCGGCGGGCGTGGCCTGGACCCAGGAGACAGCCGGGGCGAGCGCCGGGGCGCGCAGCGCCTCCAGCACCGCCTCGATGCGCTCGGGCCGCTCGGGATGTCCCGCTCGTCCCGGATGCAGCCGCGTCGCTGGGTGGAAAGTGACGGTGGTGGGCAGGGCTTAGTTCTGCAGGTGCTTTTCGCGCAGCAGACGCCGGATCTCCTCGGCCTCGGCCTTCATTTCCGCTCGTCCGGCATCGAGATCCGCCAGCGTGCGGCGGTAACGCCGCCAGAGGATCACCACCGCCGCGGCCGCGAGGGCACAGGCGATGGCACCGGCCAGCAGACCGGGGCGGTGCTGCTCCAGGCCGGCCCACGCCAGCAGCACGGCGTCGAGCAGCAGGAATCCGACGGCGAATGTGGCCAGGGGCCGGCCCGGCGTGATCACCGCACCGCCCGCCGCCGCGCCGGAAGCACGATGAACGGGGCGTTGGCGCCCGCACCCAGCGCCCCCAGGGTGGTTTCGTCGAGCACCGCCGCGCCGCGGAACTTCACCAGGTACTCTCCGAGCGGCGGGGCCGCCTGCTTCAGCGCCCGCGTCAACGCCTGCCGCTTGAGCTCCGCCACCGTCGTCTCCGGACCCGCAGCCAGGAATACCGTGTCCCAGGCGTCGGTCACCATCACCCGGACGGCGAAGCGCTCCGCGATCCCTGCCGCGGCTGCCGCGCTCACGCGACCTCCACGCCGGAGGTGACCGGAAGGGTCGAGAAGAACCGGTCCAGCGCCTGGTCGAAGAACAGCGTCGACGCCCGCACGCGACTCGTCGCACCCGTCCCCCGTCCCTCGTCCCCCGTCCCTTCCGGTGTCGCGCTGACCACCACTTCTTCCCCCCCCTGCCCCCGCAGCACGACGAACTGCGGGCCCTCCCGCTCCACGAACGCCGCCTGATTCGGCACGCGTTCGGCGAAGTACCGTTTGGCGCGCGCCAGCACCTCGGACGGCGCGAGCGTGACAGTGGCCGTATGGATCATGGCAGCACCCTGAGCGTGATTCCGGTGGGCTGGAGCGGCACCGGGACGGTGGCGACCCGGGTGCGCGTGGTGAGGTCGATCACGTCCACCGCTCCAGGATCGACGCCGATGCTCTCCTGACTGACGAACGCGTAGCGGCCGTCGGGAGCATAGACGATCCCGTGCGGGATTTTCTTCGTCGTGGCGATGCGCGCCACCTCGACGAGCGAATCCGCGGATATCACGGATACGCTCTGCGCCTTCTTGTTCGTGACGATCACCCACCGGCCGTCGGGCGATGGTTCCACATTGTAGGCCCCGGTGCCGGTCGGGATCTCCTTCACGAGCGCGAGTGTCGCGGCGTCGATCACCTGCAGCGTGTTGGCGTGATTGCAGGCGACGTAGAGTCGGGTGTCGTCCGGCGAGAGCGACACGAACGTCGGCATACACTGGGGGACGCCCGCCGTCATCCCGCCCATGGCCTGCCCGGCCATCGCCGCGCCCCCCGTCCGGTGGCGCCGGGTGATCGCCAGCGACTGCCGGTCGATCTCCAGCACCTCGTCGGAGTTCATGCAGCTGACGTACACGAACGTGCCGGCATGATTCACCTTCACCCCGTGCGGCATGTCGCAGGCGGCGATGTTGGTGAGCGGCGTCATCCGCGGCGTGTAGATCACCGAAACGAGGTTGGTGCGCGGATGATCCCCGTAGAAATCCGAGTTCGCCACGAACGCCAGCTCGCCGTCGGGCGTCACCGAGATCGTGGTGGGGAACAGCTCGACCGGCGCCCGCCCCAGCAGGGTGTCGGCGTCCACCGCCATCTTCCAGAGCGAGCCGTACGGCGTCCCGTGCGCGACGGTCACATAGTAGAAATGGCCGTCGGGAGACACGGTGACGTTGTGCGGGCCGTCGATGTCGGCCGGCATGACCCCCACGGGAACGGTCTTGATGGTCTTGAGCGTCGTGCCGTCCCAGCCGAGCTGCGTGACGATGTCCCCCGACTCGCTGACCACGTACAAGCGGTAGCCGAAGGTGGGGGCAGCGGGCGGCGCGGGGGCCTGCGCTACGACCGGCACCGTCCAGGCGAGGCAGAGCGCCGCAGCCCGCAGGACGCGCTTGAAATCCAAGGAATGCTCCAGCATGGGTGACCCGGCAAAACTGACAGACGGAAATGCCAACATGATCATAACACGTTGCCAACTCGGCATCTAGGAGGCCTCCACGAGCGGCATGGTGGTTGCCAAGGCCCCTGGCCGGCGAGGCCGGTGGCCTCGAGAACCAGAACCACACTCCCGAGGAGGCAAGTGTATGTACGTGACCACGCGCAGCTACAACGGGGACCGGGCCGGGGATTTCGCGACGCTCGGGAATCGGATCAACCGGATGCTGAACGATGCGCTCAACGGGACGGACTGGCCGTACCGCGACAGCGCCACGGCCGCCTGGGTGCCGCCGGTGGATGTACTGGAGGAAACCGACGCGATCCGCATCATGGCCGAGCTCCCCGGAGTCCGGCCGGAAGACGTGAAGATCTCGGTCGAGGGCAACGTGCTCACGGTTCACGGCACGAAGCAGCAGGTGGCCGAGGAGCGGACCGAGCGTGTGCACCGCTACGAGCGGACCTACGGCGCGTTCGAGCGCACCTTCACCCTGCCGGCCACGGTGGACGCTGAGCACATCAAGGCCGCGTACGAGAACGGCGTGCTCTCGATCACCCTGCCCAAGGTCGAGCGGGCGAAGCCGCGCCAGATCCTGGTCGAGACGTCGAAGAAGTAACGCTGGATGTGAGCACGTGGGCGGCCCCGGCATCCGGGGCCGCCTTTATTTCAGCCGCGGAGCAGCTCCGCCAGCCTGCCTTCCACCTGCGAGTTGGGCACGGCCTCGGCCCCGAGCTCCCGGGCGCGCCGCAGCAGTCCGGCGTTCACGTGGGAGCCGAATGCCAGCACGCGAACGCCGCGGCTGCCGGCATCGCGGATGGCGTCTTCCCAGCCCCGTGCCTCGAGCTCGACCACGGCCAGCTCGCACTCGGTGGGGTCGCGCGTCACCTCCCCACCCGCGGCGCTCACCACGCCCCCGAGCTTACCGCGGAACATCAGATCGCGGGTGAGCAGATGGACGCGGCGCCTCCCCTCGGTCACCAGATCTGGGGCACCTGCTCCGGCGGCCGCACCATCGGGTCGCCCACCTTGCACCCGAACGCCTGCGCGAACGCGGCCACGTTGGACAGCGGGCCGTTGACGCGCCAGCGCTCCGGCGCGTGTGGATCCACGGTGACGCGCGTGCGCAGCTGCGCATCGCGATCGTGGCCCCGCCAGCTCTGGGCGTAGCCCAGGAAGAACCGCTGCTCGGGCGTGTAGCCGTCGATCGGGCCCGGCCGGCCGTCGCGCTGCAGCGCGCGCTGGAGCGCGTCGTACCCCGTCAGCACGCCGCCGTAGTCGGCGATGTTCTCTCCCAGCGTGAGCCTGCCGTTCACGTGGAAGGTGTCCACCTGGATGTAGCCGTCGAACTGGCGGGCGACCATGTCCGCTCCCTGGGTGAAGTGGACGGAATCCGCTGGAATCCACCAGTCGCGCAGGTTGCCGGTCGCGTCGTAGTGCCGCCCTTCGTCGTCGAAGCCGTGCGTCAGCTCGTGCCCCGCCCAGCTGCCGCCCAGGGAGCCGTAGTTCGCCCCGTCGTCGGCCTCCGGATCGAAGGTTTGCGGCACGAGGGCGCCCGCGGGAAACACCATCTCGTTCTTGGTCGGATCGTAGTAGGCGTTCACGGTGGGGACGGTGATGTCCCATTCCGTCGTGTCCACCGCCATGCCCGGGCGATTCACCGTGCGCTGCCATTCGAAGGCGTTGGCGCGGGCCATGTTCAGGACGAACGGTCCTTCGGCCACCTCGAGCCGCGAGTAATCGCGCCAGTGGTCGGGGTACCCCACTTTCTCGCCCATGCGGGCGAGCTTGTCGAGCGCCTGGGCGCGGGTCGAGTCCGACATCCAACTGAGACGCCGCAGCCGTTCGCCGAATGCGGCGCGGATATCGTCGATCACCGCCTTGGCGCGGGCCCGCGCCTGCGGCGGGAACGTCTTGGCGACGTACGCCTGGCCGAGAGCCTCTCCGAGGTCGCCGTCGGTCTCGCGCAGGCAGCGTTTCCAGCGCGGCAGCAGCGCCTTGGCCCCGCTGAACCGCGAGCGAAAGGCGAAGTTCTCCTGCACGAACGCCGAGCTGAGCCAGGGAGCGGCGGTCTCGAGCGCGTGGTAGCGCAGGTAGGCGCGCCACTGCTCCAGCGGGGCCGCGCCGATCAGGGAGTCGACCCGCTGCACGAAGGCCGGCTCGGCCAGGTTCAGACGCGCCACCGGCGCGCGCAGTCCGATCGCCTGGAAATAGGCCGGCCACTCGATCGCAGGGGCGACCCGGCGCAGCTCGGCGATCGTCGTCGGGTGGTCGGTCGCCGCGGGATCGCGGCGCTGCACGCGGGTCAGCGCCGCACGGGCCAGCGCGGTTTCGAGCGCCAGCACCTGCGCGGCATCGCGGGCGGACGACGTGGAATCCCGTCCCGCGAGCGTGAACAGCCGGGTCACGTGCGCCACGTACGCCTCCCGCAGGGAGTCGGCCGCCGCGCCGCTGTTCGTGTAGTAATCGCGATCCGGGAGTCCGAGACCGCCCTGGAGCAGCCACACCTCGTAGTGCGCGGCGTCGTGCGGGTCGGCCAGCGGGTAGTAGCGGAACACGGCGTTGACGCCGCGGACCTGCAGCGCGGCGATCTGCGGCAGCAGGCGCGCACGGGTGGTGATCGAATCCACCCCGGCGAGCCAGGGCCGGATCGGTTTCACTCCGGCCGCTTCTGCAGCGGTGGAATCCATGCAGCTGGCGTAGAAGGTGCCGAGCTTCCGGGGAGTGCTGTCCGGCGGAGACGCATTGCGGTGCGCCGCCGCGTCCTCCAGCACCGAGCGCACGACGAGCTCGTTGCGGTCGCTCATGTCCCGCGTCACGCCCGAGGAGGCATAGGCGGCGGGGATCGTGTCGTGCGCCAGCCACGCGCCGTTGGCGTATTGAAAGAAGTCGGTGCACGCATTGGCGGTCGTGTCGATCCAGCGCGGCTCGACGACCCGCAGCGGCGGCAGCTCGGAGCCGGCGCCCTGGCCGGGGGCCGCGGCCGGCAACAGGCCGAGCGCCAGACTGATGAACAGTGAACCCGCCGCGAGGCGGGCAGAGGCAAACAGGGGGCGAGCGGGCATGGACCGAGGCTCCGGTACGGGCTGGTACGAATGACGGCGGCGACTCGAACGTACGCGACGCGCCGTCCTCCGTCAACGCGGTGGCCCCGCGACTGCCGGGGCCACCGTAATCCACGACCACTCGCAGGTTGCTACGGCTCGTAGCCGTCGCTGAGCGTCTTGAGGAACGCGACGATGGCTTGTTCCTGCGACTCCGTGAGACCGAGGTTGCCCAGCTCGGCGGTATTGAGGTTCTGCGAAATCTCGGGTGCGGGCCAACACTCCGCGGCCAGCGCTTGTGCTTCGGTATAGTTCCCGGCACACGTCGCGAGGACATCCCGCGTGTTGTAGAAGTGGACGATGCCGTACAGGGTCTTGAAGTAGCCGTTGTGCCCGTACGCTTTGACGAAGTCGGGAGAGGGCCGCAGGTCCACGTTGCGCAGCGTGGGCACCTTGTGTTTGCCGAGATTCGCCGTGGCATACGACGAGTAATCGGCGCGTTGCTCGAGGAAACC
>DATGDT010000029.1:0-2047 GCA_035310725.1 Gemmatimonadales bacterium | reverse complement strand
CACGATCCGCGCATCGCCGACGCGCGCCCCTTCCCCCTTCCCTCTTCCCCCTTCCCATTTGACCCAGACGGCGACCCCGAGGACCGGGAAGTCGAAACTCCCCCGCCGGCGCAGCTTGTGATAGACCGCGTCCCAGCCATCGGCGGCGGGGAGATGCACGGCGCTGAGGATCTCGTCGGGCTGCTTCGTGAGGTAGTTGATCCCGTCGTTGTTGTAGAACCTCGCGGCCGGGACGACGCGCTCGCCCCCCGGACCCACCAGCACGTACTCGGCGCCGAGCGCCACCATCACCGGCGCCACGTCCGACGAGCTCACCGCCCAGCAGCGCGGGCTGGACGGCGCCACCCAGCAGATCGCACCGTCCTTCTTCATGCAGAAGTCGATCGCCTTGCGCCACTCGTAGGACTGGTCGTAGTAGTTGCAGCGCGTGTCGAGACAGAGATTGCCGCCCAGGGTCCCCATGTTGCGGAGCAGGGGAGTGGAGACGAGCTCCGCCGCCACCGCCACCGCCGGGGCGGCCAGGCGGACAGGCGGACAGGCGGTCAATTCGCTCAGCGTGATGCACGTGCCGATCTCGAGCCCACCGTCCGCCCGACCGCCTGACCGCCCGACCGCCTGAAGCTCCGGAACCCCCATAAGCGAGATCACAGTGCGCGGCTCCTGCTGCCGCCGCTTCATGTTGGGGTAGAGATCCGTCCCGCCGGCGACATACGATCCCTCCGGGCCGGCGTCCGCCTTCATCGCGAGCGCGTCCCGGAGGGTTTTCGGTTGACGGTATGTGAACGACGGCAGCCGCAGCATGGCCGAAACCTTAATGCGGCGCCCCGGTCGCGGCCAGCCCAAGCGATGGCGCGGCCCGCCGCAGCGTTGCCGCGGCATAGTACATGGATGACAGGACTATTACGCGCTCGTTGGGGTTCGCTTCTGGACCTTGTATAACGCGGCGGCGTTCGCGATGCTGCTGGTGAAACCGCAGGAGGTGCATGTGTTCCGCGCCATTGCTACGGTCTGCGCGATCGCCCTGCTTGCTGGTGGCGTCCCCGCCGGCGCTCAGGACCCACTCGGGCCACGTCCCGGACGTGTCTTCGCACTCCACCAGGTCTCGTGGTGGGCGGCGGACGGTCTTCCGGCGGCTGAAGTCGTCGCCCGGGATACCGCGCTCGTGCTCCGCTTCGATTCCGCACGGGGCTGGCCGGCCTCCGGCATGGTCCCCGCGGAGCTCGAGCTGGAGCCCGGCGCCCGGCTCCAGTTTTCCATGGCCGTACGGTCCAGCGGTATCCAGGAGGTGATGGTCAGCGCGGAAGAAGCGAGGTGCGGCGAAAGCTACGCGGAGAGCCCGAGCAGCGGGCTGGCGCCGCTGGCACTCGCACTGGTCACCCCGGCCGATTCCGTCGGCGAAGACCAACGAACGCTTCCGACACTCACCTACGCGGCCTGCGACGACACGGTGCAAACCGCCTTCACGCGGACCGTCCAGCTCTACCGGCCGAATTCGGCTCCCGGGCGCAGCGCGTTCCTCAGCCTGGAAGGGTCGATCGGGGGCGCGTGGCGGATCGAGCGCCACCTCACCCCGGGCGGCACGGTGGTACGCGGCGCACTCCGCGGAAACCTGTCGGGGCGGGTCCGACTGACGGATCGGGGAGTGGCAGACAGTGTCGACCTTTCCGGTGAGTTTCGCGGGCCGCTCGTTTATCAGAATCCGTCGGCCAACGCCGACACCGTCTACGGGACCTGGGTCGTGCACTTGACCGGCGACTGGCGGGAGGATCCGCGGGACCGCGCCGCACGCCGGCTCACCTATTTCATGGAGCACGGGCGACCCTCCAAAGAGGATTTGGAGGCTGAGGCTGAAGAAGCCCCATCGCCCTATACGAGTCTGGTGGAACGCGCGCAATCGGACTCAAGCGCGCTCGATACGCTCGTCGCGCTTCGCCTGGCTGCGACCGATCCGAAGACGCGGGCCGACATCGAGGCGGCCCTGTTCGCGGCGCGGGGAGAATCGCCGGGACGACTCACCAGCCGGCTGCTCCGCACGGAGACGCGCATC
>DATGDT010000028.1:0-18065 GCA_035310725.1 Gemmatimonadales bacterium | reverse complement strand
AGCGTGTTGTTGAACGTCGCGGTGATATGCGCGATGCCCTCCGCTTCCACGACCTTCTTCGTGCGCTTCGCGCCCGTTGCTTTCGCTTGTGCCATGCCCGTCCGGTTACTTTTTCAGGGTCGGTTTCTTCTTGCCTGCGATCGCGCGACGCGGCCCCTTCTTGGTCCGCGCGTTCGTATGCGTCCGCTGCCCGCGCACCGGCAGCCCCTTGCGGTGCCGCCCACCGCGGTACGTGCCGATATCCATCAGCCGCTTGATGTTCATCGCGGTCTCGGTGCGCAGCGCGCCCTCGACCTTGTAGTCCCGCTCGATGACCTGCCGCAACCGCGCGACTTCAGCGTCGCGCAGGTCGCGCACGCGCGTGTCGGGGCTCACCCCGGTCTCCACCAGAATCTTCTGCGCGTTGCTGCGACCGATGCCGAAGATGTACGGCAGCGCGTAGGCGACTTTCTTGTCGCGCGGCAAGTCAATTCCGGCGATGCGTGCCATGCCTCAACCCTGCCGCTGTTTGTGCTTAGGACTGCGCTTGCAGATGACCCGCAGCACACCGCGACGCCGCACCACCTTGCAGTGCTCGCAGATCGGACGAACGCTCGTTCTCACCTTCAAGCGGCTACCTCGGGGCTCAAGGTCCAATTGAGCCTTGAACTATAGACGGCGTCGTAAGTGCACGCAAGGGGCGCGATTACACCCTCTCAAGGGGCCGCCCGCAACTCCACCACCACCCATCGCTCCCCCCACCACCGCAGCCCCAGAAACACGGTCTCACGTCGTTCCTCCGTGGTGCCCGCCACGCTGAAGCGACGGACCATCTCCACATAGCCCCGCCCTTCCTGGACCTCACGCGCAACGGAAATCTCGACCGCCCGCTCCACCGAGGTGCGGAAGAACCGCGCGAGCAGCTCCCCGGCCTGATCACGGCCGATCGCCGACGAAGGGTCGGCCCCGGGGATCTGCAGGATGACTCCCGGACTGCCGCTCAACAGGGCGGCGGGATCGTGCGCCAGCCACGCGGCGCGGGCCCGCTGCGCGGCGGCCTCGAGCCCCCCCTGAGCCGCCAGCGGCCCGGCCCCGACTATGAAAAGCGCCACTCCCCAGTACCGATGTCTCACAACGCCTCCAGGATCCCCTCGTACACCGCCCGCGGGTCGGAGGCACGCGTGATGGGCCGGCCGACCACGAGGTGCGTGGCGCCGCCGCGCACCGCTTCCGCCGGGGTCACCGTCCGCACCTGGTCACCAGCCGGATCTGACGGAGCGCGGATGCCGGGGACCACGATCCAGGCCTCGGACCCGAGTGCCGCACGCAGGACGGCCAGCTCCTGACCGGACGCCACCACACCCCGCAGACCCGCGGTGAGCGCGAGCCGCGCGAGCCGGGTCGCCTCGAAACCCAGATCGGGCACGCCCCTGCCGAGGATCTGCTCGGCCTCCGCCGGCGAGTGCGACGTCAACAGCGTTACGCCGACCAGGGCCAGCTCCCGTCCCGCGGCCTGTGCCGCCGCGGCGAGCATGGCCGGGCCGCCGAGACAATGCACCGTCGCCATGGCGGCGCCGTGAGCACGCGCCGCCGCCACCGACTCCGCCACCGTGCTCGGGATGTCGTGCCACTTCAGATCGAGGAAGACGCGCACGCCGCGCGCGGCGAATTCCTTCACCAGCGCGGGCCCTTCCCTGACGAACAGCACCGAACCCAGCTTCGCCCAGCGCAACCCGGGCAGCCGGTCGGCGAGGGCGAGCGCGTCGCGTCCGGTCGCGAGGTCCAAGGCGACGACCAGCTCAGCCACGGAGGTCCCGCACGATCCGCTCCGGCACCCGGGGGTCCGTCATGGCCGCCGTCCCGACCGCCACCAGCGACGCGCCGGCACGGAGATACTCCCGGACGTCGGCGGCGGTACGAATGCCGCCGACGCCGATCACCGGGATGCCGACACGCTCGCGCACGCGCATGGTGGCCAGCACACCCACCGGGAGGAGCGCGGGTCCGCTCACCCCGCCGTAGCCAAGCCCCAGCTTGCCGGCCAACGCGCCGGGCATGGTGTTGACGAGACTGACCGCGTCGGCGCCTTCCTGCTGCGCCACCAGCGCCATCGACGCCGGGTCGGGGAGGGCCGGCGAGAGTTTGACCACGAGCGGCTTGCTGGTGCGGCGCCGGCAGCAGCGGACCAGCTCCGCCAGGCCCGCCGGCGTCGCGCCGAACTCGAGGCCGCCCGACGACGTGTTGGGGCAGGAGGCATTGATCTCGAAGGCGACGATCACCGCCACATCGCTCAGCCGCTCCAGCACGCGCTCGTAGTCTTCGACCGTGGCCCCGGCCACGTTGACGAGGACCCGGGCCCGGCTCAGTCGCTGCGCCAGCCAGGGCAGCTCATGCGTGGCGACGGCCTCGAGGCCGGGATTGGCGAGCCCCACCGCGTTGAGCATCCCGCCCACGAACTCGGCCACCCGCGGCCCGGGGTGTCCGGCGCGCGGCTCGGGCGTGACCGCCTTGGTGACGATGCCGCCCAGCGACTCGAGGTCGATCACGCGATCGACCTCGCGACCGAAGCCGGCGGTGCCGGCAGCGAGCAAGACTGGATTCTGGAACCGCGCGCCGAGCACCTCGACGGCGCTCACAGACGCACGTCCGGTCGGTCCTGGGGACGTTCGGTGGGACGCTCCCCCGGGCGGCGCGCGGGCTGCGGGCGCCGTTCGCCCGGGGGCTGGGGACGCGCGGAGCGAGCCGCGACGACCGGCGCGGGGTCGAGCTCCGGCCCGCGCGGCCCGGTGCGCGGCGGGGCGAAGCGGAGCTCGACTGACGAGACCGCCGCCAGCGTCCGTGGCCGTGCCACGCCGAACGTGACGGCGAGCGAGTCTTCCAGCGCCTCGTACGCCGGACTGGGGACGCCACGGAACGCGAGTGTGTACGGCGACTCCGCGTAGCGCGACGCCAGCAGGGCCTGCACCGAGTCGAGTCGCTCGGGCTGGAGCTGGGCCGCCGCGATCAGCGCCTTGGGCGCGAAGAGCGATCCGGGAGAACGGGCTGCGAACCGGAGGAACAGGGTCGCTGCCAGCGCGGGTGCGTCGAGCGAATCGCGCGCCAGCTCGGCGGCGCGGAACGCCGTCACCTCGGAGCTGTCGTCTTCTCGCACGGCGGCGAGCTGCCGTGCTACGTCGCGCACCTCGTCGACCCGGAAGTCGCGCGCCGTGGAGCTCAACACCGCCAACCGGGTCGCGGCCGAGTCGAGATCGGCGGCGTCGCGAGCCTGTGCCACCTGGCCCAGGAGGGCGTGCACCCGGGCGATGAGCGCTTCCGCGGAATCGGGGGCGACTTTCGGCACGGCCGCGTACCGCGCCGCCGCCCGGTCGAAGTGGCGGGCCCGGCGCAGCCGGTCCCCATCGGCAATGAGGAGCCGCGCCCGCGGGCCGCCGCGGAGGCGGCCCCTCAGGAGCAGGCGGTCGAGGGCGTCCGCCGCAGTCTCCACGCCGGCGCTCGCCGCGACCGTCGCGAGCGCGTCCCCCCAGCGGGTTTCGTCGTCGTCGCGGCGTGCGACGCTATCCATCGCGGCCACGGCCGCCGGTCCGCGGCCGGCGGCGGCGAGGGCGCCGATGCGGGCGGGTGCCGCGGCCGGCACGTCGGAGTGGGAGAAGTGCTCGGCGGCCGTCGCCGGGGCTTCACGCAGGAGCGCAGCCCGGCCCGCGAGGTAGGCGGCCTGGGAGCGGCGGCGTGCATCATGAGAGGCGAGCACCGGGTCGAGCAGGCGCTCGGCGAGGGCCCCCTGGCCGTCCCGATCCAGCGCGCAGCGCGCAGCGGCCAGTGCGGCCCGCTCCCGCAGGGCTTCGTCGTCCACTTCCCGCAGCGCGCGCGCAAGCGGGCGGGCCGCAGCCGCGCACGCTCCACTCCGCGCCAGCCCCTCCCCCTGGAGCACGAGCGCGTCGTCGGCCCAGCGGCTGGCGGGATGGTGCACCAGCACCGACTCCGCCTTGGTCGCCGCGCGTCCCCAGCTCAGGCGCGCTTCGGCGCTCGCGCCGCGGGCTTCCAGGCGGCGTGCGTCGCGCGCCAGACGCTCGGCACTCCACATGCCGTTGTAGTAGGCGCACCCGGTAAGCGAGAGCGCGAGCACGCCTGCCGCGCGCGCGCGCGACGACCTCACGGCGTGCCCCCGATAGCGAGCTTGTGCTCGAGGTCGAGGAGGTAGGCGACGATCCCGTCCGCGATCGCGCTGGCGATCTTGCGCTGCCCGGCCGCGGACGCGAGGAATGCGCCGTCTTTCTTGTTGGTCGCGAAGCCCGTCTCCACGAGGATCGCCGGGCGGCGGGCGCTGTTCAGGACGTAGAATCCAGCCTGCTGCACGCCGCGGTCCTCCCCCGGGTGCACCGAGGCCACGCGCTGCTGCACCAGCTCGGCGAGCCGGGCGGACTCGCGCAGGTACTCGTTCTGCTGCAGGTCCTTCACGATCGTAGCGAGCGCGCCTTCCACCACCTGGGCATCGGGCGACTCGTAGCGAATCGCATCGTTCTCCATCCGCGCGACGCGGCGCTGGTCCTCGGTCTTGGCCTCGGAGAGGAAATAGGTCTCGATGCCGTTCGCGATCGGACTGCGCCGGCCGCTGGGCAGCGAATTCACGTGCAGGCTGACGAACAGATCACAGTCGGCGCGGCAGTACCCCGCGCGATCGTGCAGGTCGATCAACGTGTCGGTCGTCCGGGTGAGCGACGCCACGATGCCGCGGCGGCTCAACTCGGCGCGCAGCAGCCGTCCGATCGACAGGTTGACGTCCTTCTCGAACACGCCCTTCGGGAAGAAGCGTCCGGGATTGCCGGGATCCCGGCCACCGTGCCCCGGGTCGATGACGATCTCGTGACGCTCCCGTAGGCCCGTGATGGGATTGGGCGGAGGTGGCGTCGTGGCGGGCCGTGAGGCCCGCGGCGAATCCGCCACGACCGGGGTCGGCGGAGGATCGGCGAACACGGGCGGCGGATCGGCCACGGGGGACGGGCGCACGGTGTCGGCCGGCGCGGGCACCATCGGGACCGGCGCCGGCGGCGGCCACGCCGTCGCGATCGTCGCCGCCGCCCCGGCCGGGAGGGACTCGGTCAGGATTCCGGCGGCCGCGTCCCAGCGGAACCGGTCGCCGAACACCCGCGGTACGCAGTCGGTGAGCCACACGAGCGGCAGGAAGAGCGTATCGCGCGCCAGGAACGGCTCGTCCACGAGCACGCACGTCTTCGTGCCGATGCGGACGAAGGGCGAGTTGAGCGCGAAGACGAATCCGGCGCCGTCGAGGACGACCGTGGCCCGGGCGCCCTCCACCACGACGGCGAGCCCCAGCGCATCCGCGATCAGCGGCGCGGCGACCGCTACGCCGTGCTCCCGGCTCAGCGGCACACTGATCTCGCCGCGCGGCGTCGCGATGCGGAGGCTCTCCCCCCCTCCGGCCCCGAGCAGGAGCAGCAGCGCCGGGACCATCAGCGGCGTGCCCTGAACTCGCGCGCCAGCTCCCGCTGGGCGGCGCGCCGTTTCAGGTCCTCGCGCTTGTCGTGCAGCTTCTTCGCCTTGGCGAGGGCGATCGCGACCTTCGCGACGCCATCCTTGAAGTACAACTCCAGCGGGATGAGGGTCAGACCCTGTTGCGTGGTGGCTCCGATGAGCTTGCGAATCTCGCGCTTGTGCAGCAACAGTTTGCGGGATCGGGTCGGCGGTGGATTGTTGTAGCTGCCGTGGACGTAGGGGGAGATCGTCAGGCCGTCGAGCCAGACTTCGCCCCGCTGGACGTGGGCGTAGGACTCGCCCAGGCTCGCCTTCCCCTCACGCAACGACTTGACCTCGGTACCCGTCAGCACCAAGCCCGCCTCCCATGTCTCCAGGAGGTGATAGTCGTGACGCGCCCGCGGATTGCGCGCGATGGAGGTCTTGTTCAAGTCACCGAGCCAAGATAGGAGACCCGTATCGGAGGGTCAAGCCGAACATTGACTTGAAGTTATACCGCCTTCTATATTCGCCGTTCCGAACCATTCGCCGAAGTGGTGGAACTGGTAGACGCGCTGGCTTCAGGAGCCAGTGGGCGCAAGCCCGTGGGGGTTCGAGTCCCCCCTTCGGCACTGGGAGCATCGGCTATCAGCTATCGGCTATCGGCTAATAGCGTGGAAGGTTCGGCTCCACCTCCGCAGACCACGCGTCGATCCCCCCCTCCAGACTGCGCACCTTCGAAAACCCGGCGGCCCGGAGGATTTCGACCGCCTGCAGCGATCGCATTCCGTGATGACAGTAGGTGACGATGTCGGCATGGCCGTCCAGCTCGCGCAAACGCGACGGCAGTTGGCCAAGCGGGATGAGCCGGGCCCCTGCCAGGTGCACGATGTCCCACTCGAATGGCTCGCGCACGTCGAGCAGCACGAGATTCCCGTTGCGCTCACGCTCGGCCCGGAGCTGGCTGGGTCCGATCTCCCACCCGTCCCTCGTCCCTCGTCCCTCGTCCCTCATTCCACAGAACGCTTCGTAGTCAATCAGGCGGGTCACCGTCGGATGCGGACCGCAGACCGCGCAGTCGGGATCCTTGGTCAGGGCGATTTCGCGGAACTGCAGCTTCAGGCCGTCGAACAACAGCAATCGCCCCACCAACGACCTGCCGACTCCCGTCACCAGCTTGATGGCCTCGAGCGCCTGGAGACTGCCGATGATGCCGGGGAGCACGCCCAGCACGCCGCCTTCGGCGCACGAGGGCACGAGCTCGGGGGGCGGCGGCTCACGATACAGACACCGATAGCAGGGACCCTGGCGCGCATCGAACACCGAGACCTGCCCCTCGAAGCGCAGCACGGCGCCGTAGACGTTGGGCCGTCCCGACAGGACGCACGCGTCGTTGACGAGATAGCGCGTAGGGAAGTTGTCGCTGCCGTCGAGCACGACGTCCCAGCCGCCGAGGATGTCGAGAGCGTTCGCCGAGGTGAGCCGGGCGGCGATCGTCTCGAGACGGACGTGCGGGTTCAGGTCGGCGAGGCGGGCGCGCGCCGAATCGAGCTTGGGGCGGCCGACCATGCCGGTGCCGTGGAGGATCTGGCGCTGCAGGTTCGAGCGGTCCACCACATCCCAATCCACCAGCCCCAGGGTGCCGACTCCGGCCGCGGCCAGGTACAGGGCCGCCGGAGAGCCGAGGCCGCCCGCTCCCACGATGAGCACGCGGGCGGCCTTGAGCCGCTCCTGTCCCTCGAGCCCGATCGCGGGCAACACCAGGTGGCGGGAGTACCGGATCAGCTCTTCGTGCGAGAGCGGGAGCGCAGGCGGGGGGGTGCGGGCAGTCATCGGACCACGACACGAATATAACCGTGGCGTGCGCACCGCCGGTGGAGCGCGCTCCGACCGCCTACTTCACGAGCAAGCCGACGACGATACCCGCCAGGTTCATGCGGACGAGCCACGACCAGAAGGTCGCGTTGAGCAGCGGACGGGCCCGGTCGTACCAGATGCCGCCGCCGAGCGTCGACAGCGCGATCGTCGGCAGCCACAACACCGTGGCGAACTCCATCCCCGCGAGCGGACCGCCACCGCTCACCCAGAGCGCCAGCATGAAGCGCCGGTACAGCCACGCCAGGAGGAGACCGAAAATGAGCGACAGCACCGCCGATTTCCCCAGCATCGGCCCCATGTTCACGGGCTGGCCGGCCGGCGGGGGCGTCACGAACAGGTCCATCCCCTTGGTGAACACCTTGCCCCACATGAAATAATCGGCGAAATACGCGGCCACACCGGCGATCAACCCTGCGAGCCACCAGCTCATCGCCACCTCCAGGTAAGGAGTCCGCTCAACCGCCCCCGAGACCACGCACGCCGATCTCGGTCATGGCGCGCAGGTCGAGAACCTCGTCCAGCTCCTTCCCCTTCAGGATGCCTTTCTGCAGCAGCAGCTCCCGCACCGACAGGTTCTTCTCTACGGCTTCCTTGGCGAGTTTCGCGGCCTCCGCGTACCCGATCTTCGGCGCCAGCGCCGTCACGAGGGCCGGGCTGCGATCCAGCCAGTGTGCGGCCATCGCCTGATCCGCCTCGATGCCCTCGACGCAGCGCTCGGCCAGCACGTGGCTGGCGGACGAGAGAATCCCGATGGTGAGGAACAGATTCTGGGCGATCAGCGGCATCATCACGTTCAACTCGAGCTGGCCCGCTTCGGCCGCGGTCGCGATAGTCACGTCGTTCCCGATCGCCTGGAAACAGACCATGTTCACCATTTCCGCGACCGACGGATTCACCTTGCCGGGCATGATGCTCGATCCGGGCTGGACGGCCGGCAGCCGGATCTCGGCGAGCCCGGTCCGCGGTCCCGAGGCGAGCAGCCGAATGTCGCTGGCGATCTTGCCGAGATCCACCGCGTAGGTCCGCAGCGCGCCCGACAGCGCACAGGCGTCTCCCATGGACTGCATCAGCTGCACGCGGTCGGCTCCCTCCCGCAGCTCGAGGCCCGTGATGGCCCGCAGGTGGCCCACCATGAGGCCGGGATAGGCGGGCTCGGCGTTCAGGCCGGTGCCCACTGCCGTGCCGCCGATCCCCAGGTCGCGCAGATCGTCGGCGGCACGGGCGACGCGGTCGCGGTTGCGCTGGACCGTGTGCCCGTACGCCGTGAATTCCTGACCGAGGCGGATCGGCGTCGCATCCTGCAGATGCGTGCGCCCCGATTTGAGGACGTCATCGAACGCCCTGCCCTTGGCCAGGAACGCGGCGGCGAGCCGTTCCAGTGCGGCGAGCAATGCCGGCAGGAGGCTCAGCGCGCCGAGCCGGATCGCCGTCGGAATCACGTCGTTGGTGGATTGCGCCATGTTGACGTGATCGTTCGGGTGCACCGGCTTGTACTCGCCCCGTTTGCCGCCGAGCAGCTCATTGGCCCGGTTGGCGAGCACCTCGTTGCAGTTCATGTGGTGGGAGGTCCCCGCGCCGGCCTGGTAGGGGTCGACGACGAACTGGTCGCGGTAGCGGCCGGCCAGGATTTCGTCGGCGGCCCGCACGATGGCGTCGGCGAGCGCCGGCTCGAGGCGACCGGTTTCCCGGTGCGTGAGCGCCGCGGCCTTCTTGATCCAGATGACCGCGTCCACGAAGACGGGATGGGGCGTGAGCCCCGAGATCGGGAAGTTGCGGCGGGCCCGCTCGGTCTGTACGCCGTAGAGGGCGTCGGCCGGAACGGGCAGCTCGCCCAGGGGATCGCGTTCGACTCGCGTTGCGCTCATCGTCTCCATCTGCTCCGCCCGACTGCCGTCGGTCTCAAGCCAGGAATCGCCCATGGTACTCCGACATCCGGTACGACGCGGTCCCATTCTATTCCGTCGTACCGGGAAAGGCGAGGTTCGGTCACTGCGGCTCAGCAGGGGCGGGCCGTTTTCTCCGCCACCCGATCGTCATCAGCTCCCGCGCCGCGCGACTGCCCAGGGAGTGGATCATCAGATAGACGCCGATCGCGGTCAGCAGGATGACCGTGTAGAAGCGCCACCAGACCAGCATGCTCACGCCGCGGGCGCCGAAGTCTCCAGCGAATCCCGACAGGAATACGACCTCGATGCCGCCGCCCCCGGACGGCAACGGCACCAGGAGCGGTGCGGCAATGAGGGCGAGCGAGCCGAAGAACATCTGCCCGAAGGGTGGCGCGCCGGGCATGCCCCAGGCGAGCGCCGGCAGGACCAGGGCACGCGCGGCCAGGCTGATGGCCGTGAGCGCCGCGTTCACGGCCTGGGCCCAGAGCGGCGCCCGACGGACGTGGGCCAGCGCGACGCGCCACTGCCGCCGCACGCGGTGCCGGATGGCCCCCGCCCGGACGAGGCGCTGCGTGAGGTAGATGACGAGGAGGACGGCGAGCGCGGCGAACTCGATCGCCAGCAGGTCCCCGGCCACGTGTCGCCGCAGCCAGGTCTGTGCCGCGCTCTTCCAGTCGGGGACGTAGTGGAGCAGCAGCGACAGGAGCATCAGCAGAAACACCGGCCATTCGGCCGCGACTTCCACGCCCACCGCGACCAGCGCCGTCACCGAGCGCAGGCCGGCCTGGGTCAGTCCCGCGAACCGCGCCGCTTCCCCACCCAACCGGTTGGGCGTCAGGGTGGAGGCGGCTTCGCCGTAGAGATTGAGCCGCACGGCGGGCCAAAAAGGAAGCGCGCCCCCCGCCGTCCACGCCGCGAGCTGGATGCGCCAGGCCCGGACGATGACGTCGAGCGCGAGCGCGAGCAGGGCGAGGACGTGATTCACAGGGCGTCCAGAGCGTACGGCGGACGTTCGAGGGTCACCGCGTGACGCGGGCTGAACTGGCACGCGAGCCGCCACCCCTGCTCCACGAGCGGCCCCAACCGGAGCCGATCGGTCTTGCCGGCGGGCCATTCTCCCTCCACCACGCGGACGCGGCAGGCCGTACAATTGCCGATGCCGCCGCACACGGTGCGCAGTGGATCGCCCGTCGCCGCCGACAGCTGCAGCACGGTTGCCCCGGTGCGGATTTCCACGCTCCGGCGGTCGGGCAGGAAGGTGACGGTCACGTCAATCAGAGCAATCGCCCAGCGGATAGATGAAACCGCAGTTGGCGCACGGATTCTTGCAGCCCCACGGCCTGGGACGCACCTCCGCGCCGCACCGCAGACAGGTGGGCCGCGGGCGACTCCTAGGCGATGGGGACGGCGCCGGTGAGGAAGGGATTGGAACGGCGCTCGGCGCCGATGGTGGTCTGTGGTCCATGCCCGCTGTACACGATGGTCGCATCGGGCAGAACGAGCAACTCCCGCTCGATGCTCCCGATCAGCGTCCCGAAGTCGCCACCGGGCAGGTCGGTGCGCCCGATGGAGCCCTGGAACAGCACGTCACCGCTGAAGACGACGCCCTCACCCACGAGCGCCACGCTCCCGGGCGAATGGCCGGGCGTGTGCCGCACGCTGAAGCTGAGCCGGCCCACCCGCGTGACGTCGCCGTGTGACCAGGAGGCGTCGGGAGGCGGCGGTTGCTCGGCCTGCAGGCCGAACGCCACGGCCTGCTGCGACACGCGGTCATACAATGGCCGGTCGGCCGGGTGCAGCCACACCGGAGCTCCGGTGGCGGCGCGCACCCGTGCGACTCCCATCACATGATCCAGATGCGCGTGCGTGACCCAGATCCCGACCGCCCGCACCCCTTCCTGTTCGATCTTATGGAGAATCAATCCCGCTTCTTCGCCGGGGTCCACGACGGCGCACTCGGCCGACGCCTCGTCGATCACCAGGTAGCAGTTCTCGGCGAACACCCCGTTAGGGATCTGGACCACTTTCACGTGACGATGGCTCCGGCGGAAGCGGAGAGCCTGCCCTGCTCTCGCAGCTGCGCGAGATACTTCTCCACCGCGATCGCCGCCGTTGTGGCGTCCCCGACCGCCGTGGTGACCTGGCGCGTCAACTGACTGCGCACGTCGCCCGCCGCGAACAGGCCCGGGATCGAGGTCATCATGCGCTCGTCGGTGATGAGATATCCACCGGCGTCGTGGTCGACGTGGCCTTCCACGATTCCCGTGTTCGGCTTGAACCCGATGAAAATGAACACGCCGCCCACCTTGAGCTGGCTGCGGGCCCCCGTCACCGTGTCCTCGAGCTCCAGATGGTCGGTGCCGCGCTCGGTCCCGGCGACCTCCACCACCCGCTTGTTCCAGACCGCCTCGATCTTCGGATTCGCGAACGCCCGCTCCTGCAGGATCCTCGACGCCCGGAACCGGTCGCGGCGGTGCACGATGTACACTTTGGACGCGTAGCGGGTGAGGTAGTCCGCCTCTTCGACCGCGGCGTCACCGCCGCCCACCACCGCCAGTACCTCGCCCTTGAAAAAGGCCCCGTCGCACACCGCACAATAGGAAACCCCTTTGCCGGCGTATTCGCGCTCCCCCGGCACGCCGAGCTTCACCGGAGTACCGCCGGCCGTGAGGATCACGGCAGGGGCACGGTAGTGCCGCTCGCGCGCGGTCGTCACGTCGAACCACCCGTCCGGGGCTCGCCGTACGCTCTCCACGGTATCGGTCACGATCTCGGCGCCGAACTTCTTGGCGTGGTCCGTGAACTTCTGGGCCAGATCCCACCCCTTGATGCTCTCGAACCCGATGTAGTCTTCCACCAGGTCGGTGTTCAGGAGCTCACCCCCGGGAGCGCCCCGCTCGATGGTCAGGGCCTTGAGCATCCCCCGGCCGGCATACATCGCCGCGCATAGCCCCGCCGGACCGGCGCCCACGATGATCACGTCGTAGGTCTGCTGCCCGCTCTCAGGCATCGTCTCGAAAGTCCAATCGCGGGGGATCGCCCTCCCCCGCCAGGGCACGCGCCAGGACGGCGCGAAACCGCAACGTATCGAACTCCACCGCGGGGTGCTGCGGTCCGGACAGTTTCTCGAGGGCCGCGGCCCCGACGACGACGGTGCCATGCCGGTTGCCGCGCCGCCGGTGCAGCAGTGCCGCGGCCGCCTGGATCAACCCCTGCCAGACCCGGCGCTCACCGTCGTCTATTATAGAACGCCAGACGGTTTCCAGGGCTTCATGAGCGAGCCAGTATTCCCCGTCATTGAACAGCGCCTGGGCCTGTTCCAGCTGGCGCCGTCGCGCCTGCGGATCCAGCAACGAGGCCATCAGCCGTCAGCCCTCACCCGCCGGCAGGCGACGCCCCGATCCGCAGCAGATTCAGCGCTCCGTGGCAGGAACTGACCGTCCCCACGAGCACATGGGCGGTTTCCCGCGCGGCGGCGGCCTGCGCCACGACACGCTCGCCTTCCAGCACCGCGTCCACGGCGAACGTCCCCACGCCGAACACGTGGTGGCGACAGACGAACAGGACGGGGCCGGTAATGGACGCGCCGCTCGCCCGCAACCGTCCGGCCAGGCCCTGCACGGCCGCCGACATCTCCCACGACCGGGGCTCGCCGATGGCCGGGCAGACGGCCGGCTCGATGCAATGCGTGGGGCAGATCCAATCGGCGAAGGAGACGTAGCGCGTGTGGTCGGGGCCGGAGCGATCGTACGGTGTCCCGAGGGAGTCCGGGACCGGGACGACGTCCACGGCGCGATCCACACAGCGCGCCCGCGTGCGGCGGACCAGCCACTCGAACATGAGGTGCGACATGTGCGGCGAGGGCACGACATAATCGGGCGGATCCCCGGGCGCGGTGGGGCGCGCCGCCGCGAGGTGCCGGTCGAAGAAGGCGTCCCACTCGCTCGTGATGAATCGGCGATCGGCCGACTCCGGAAGCTCGCGGCGCGCGCGGCAGTTCGGATCACGGTCCACGACGACGACCGTCCGAAACGCCGCCTTGCCGCGCTCCTTCGCCCGGGCGAGCTGGGTGGCGTAGAAGGTCCCGTAACAGCCACCCCCCACGACCACGACGTCCCGCATCGCCGCGATCCCATCGCTCATCGAACCAGGCGACCCCCGTCCACCGGGAGCACTACCCCCGTGACGTAGTCGTTGTCGAGCAGGAACAGGACCGCGCGCACCACGTCCTCGGGGCTGCCGAGGCGGCGCAGCGGCGTGGTCGCGACGAGGTGATCCCGCGCTTCGGCAGGCCAATCTTCGGGGGGAAGCACCGCCCCCGGCGCGACGGCGTTCACCGTCACCTCGGGAGCCAGCACCCGCGCGAGGCCATGAGTCAGCATGACGACCCCGGCCTTGCTCACGTTCAGCGGGAGGTACGCCGGCCACACCTCGAAGGCGGCGACGTCGGCGAGGTTCACGATCTTGCCGCGCACGCGCCGCAAGTGCGGCGCGGCTCCCTGCGCGGTGAACAGGGCGGCCGAGAGGTTGAGGGCCAGCGCGTCGTTCCAGTCGTCCGGCGTGATCGCCGCGAACTCGCGCCGCACCATGACGGCCGCGCAATTGACGAGGACGTCGAGACGACCGAATGTCTCGGCGACGCGTCCGGGCAGCGCGCGCGCGGCCGCGGGATCACGCAGGTCCGCGGCGAACCGCTCGCCGCGGCGCCCGGCCGCCCGCACGGCGCCGAGCGTCGCTTCCGCTCCGTCCGCGGACGCGTGATGGTGTGCGGCGATGTCGTATCCCGCCCGGGCCAGCCCCGTGGCGATCGCGGCGCCGAGGCGGCGGCCGGCGCCGGTCACGAGCGCGACTCGCCCGGTCGGCTCCACTAATCCGTGCGACCGGGGAGGAGCGGGAGGATCTGCCCGGTCACCGCGCGGGCTTCTTCGGACGCGAGCCAGAGCACGGTGCGCACCACGTCGGCCATCTCCACCAGCTTCGCGTCCGGCCCCATGTCCTGCACGTTGGTCGAGGTGCGGACCGCCTCCGGGGCCAGCGCGTTCACGCGGATGCCGCCGCCGTCGTCGCGCAGCTCGCGGGCGAGCGCGCGCGTCAGCGCGGCGACGCCGCCTTTGGCGGCCAGGTACGCCGCCAGATTGGGCTGGGGGGCCAGCACCGCGATGGAGGCGAAGTTGATGATCGCCCCGCCGCCGCGGCGGCGCAGCGACGGGACGGCGGCCTGACACACGCAGAAGACGGTGCGGAGGTTGATCGCGATTTCGCGCTCGAAGGCCGCGATGTCGATCCCCTCGAACGGTCCGTAGGTGGTGAGTCCGCCGGCGACGTTGACCACGATGTCGAGGCCGCCAAAGCGGGCTTCGGCGAGCCCTACCGCGGCGCGCGCCGCGTGCGGCTCGGTCAGATCCCCCGGAGCGGCGGCGGCTTCGATGCGGGCGGCCGCGAACTCCCGCACCCGTTCATCCAGGGTCTCGGCAGAGCGGTCGGCGAGGACGAGGCGGGCGCCCGCGGACCCGAACCCCGTCGCCACGGCGTGGCCGATCTGCCCCACGCGCCCCACGCCGGTGATGAGCGCGACGCGCCCGGCCAGCTCACCCGCCACGGCCGCCCGACTCCACCGCGGCGGCCACCTCTTCCGGAGGCGGTGCGCCGCGCTGGGCGTACCGGACCGTGCCGTCCCGTCCCACGACGTACACCGTGCGGGCGATCCCCGTCCCATCGTCCTTGAGCGCGTGATACGCCCGCGCGATGGCCCGGTCGGGATCGGAGAGCAGCGGGAAGTTGAATTTCATCTTTTCCACGTATTTCCGGTGACTGTCGAGGCTCGCGGGATTCACCCCCAACGGCTGAATTCCGGCTGCTTCGAACCTGCTCATCTCATCGCGCACGGCGGAGAGTTGGCGGTTTCACCCGGGGGTGTTGTTGCCCGGATAGAACACCAGCACCACGTGCGTGCGCCGCAGGAGTTCGGCCAGCCGGTACGTCTTCCCGTCCGACGCCTGCGCCTCGAAGTCCGGAGCCTTGCTGCCCACCGGTAGCACGTCGCTCATGAAGTGTGTCTCCTGTTCATCCGTACGCCTTCGCCCTGCGACACTCCAGCTCCTCCAGCCACTCCACCGGCACCTGCATCCCTCCCAACGGCGCGTGGGAGATTCCGGCGCCCGGCTCCCCGTGCCAGTCCGATCCGCCGGAGATCGCCAGATCGAGCTGGCGCGCCAGCTTGGTGAGCCGCCGTTCCACGCGCGGCGAGTGGCTCGGGTGACGCACCTCGATGCCGTCCAGCCCGTCCTGCCGGAACGCGCGCAGCTGCTCCTCGTGGCCGCGTTCCCCCATGTGCGCGGCGAGCACCAGCCCGCTTCCCGCGTGCACCAGGTCGGCCACCTCGCGCAGGGGCGGGAGCTCCTTTTCCACGAAGGCCGGGCGGCCGCGGCCGAGAAAGCGATCGAAGGCTTCTTCCAGACCCTCCACCACGCCCGCGTCGATCAGCGCGCGGGCCACGTGGGGCCGTCCGACCGCGCCGCCGCCGGCTTGAAACGCCAGGTCCTCGAGGTCGATCTCGACGCCGAGGTGCTGGAGCTTCTCGATCATGCGGGTGCCGCGCCGCTCCCGCGCCTCCCGCATCCGGGCGAGGAACTGGTCGAGCGCCCCGTCGCCCTCAGGGAGGAAGTACCCGAGCAGGTGCAGCTCGCCCCACGGAGCCTGGACGCTGAATTCGCACCCGGACACGATGCGCACGCCGAGCGCACGGCCCGCTGCTGCGGCGCTCGGCACGCCGTCGAGCGTGTCGTGATCGGTGAGCGCCAGCGCGGACAACCCGACCGCGGCCGCCCGTTGTACCACGGCCTCGGGACTCGTCTGACCGTCCGAGGCCGTGGAATGGCAATGCAGGTCAACGTGCGCCGTAGGCGCTCTCCGGCGAGGTCCAGGCGGGTTGGGATTGGTGGAACAACTCGAGCAGCGTCCGCTCGCTCAGCTCGCTCAGCGACGCGTCGGCGCGCCGCGTCCCTGTGGGGGCGTACCGGGTGAAGCGGCGCTTGCGCTCGGCGCCGGTGCCGAGCTGGAATACCAGGCCGTACTGGTCCTGGCCGTACACGGTGGGGTGGCCGGACGGGAACACCTCCCAGCGCTGGCCGTCCACGGTGAGCTCGCGGCGCGCCACGCTCAGGTCTCCGCCGGAGCCGCGAATGAGACTTCGCTCCACAGCTCCCACGCGTCGGGGGCGTACGTCACGAGGCTCTGCAGCTTCTTCTCGAGCTTCGTTTCCTCGGGCAGGCGGGACGCCTGCGCACGATGTGACATCTCCGTCATGCTCTCGGAGAACTCGATGAACAGGCGTGGGTCCTTGGCGTTGCGGAACACCCAGATCCGCTGCCCCCGGGCGTCGGCGAACTGGGCCAGCTCGCGCAGCGTCGCCAGATAGTCGATCTCGTTGGCGGCGGGCACCCGCACCCGCGCCGCGGTGAGGACCTTTGGCATGGCTACATCTCCTGCTCGGGGAAGTTCTGCAGCGTGGCCTTCACGTCGGCCAGGAACTTGTCGGCGTCCGCGCCGTCCACCACCCGGTGATCGTAGGACATGGTCAACATGCCCATGGTGCGGATGGCGATCGCGTCCGCGCCGTCCTGGGTCACGACCTTGGGACGCTTCTCGATGGTGCCGACGCCGAGGATCGCCACCTGCGGCTGATTGATGATGGGGATGCCGGCATACGGCCCGAACCCGCCGGGATTCGTGATCGTGAACGTACCGCGCTGGATTTCGTCGGGGGAGAGCTTCTTGGTGCGCGCCCGCTCGCCCAGATCGTTGATGGCACGCGCCAGGCCGAGCAGCGACAGCTCGTCGGCATGCTTGACGACGGGAACGATGAGTCCCCAGTCGAGCGCCACGGCGATCCCGATGTTCACGTCCTGGCGGTAGATCGTGCTGTCGCTCGAGACGGCGGCATTGACGATCGGATGCTTGCGCAGATTGGCCGCGCACGCCTTCGCGATGAACGCGAGGTAGGTGAGGTTCACCCCGCGCTCGGCATAGGCGGCCTTGAACTTCGCGCGCAGCTGCGCCACCCGCGTATAGTCGATCTCGAAGAAGCTGGCGACGTGCGCCGATACGCGGCGCGACATGATCATGTGATCCGCGGTGATCTTGCGGATCTTCGACCACGGCTCGACCCGGTCGCCCGGCCAGGGCTCCGCCGCCGGGTGCACCACCTCCCCGCCCGCGGGAAGCGGGGACCCTGAAGGACTCGGGCGGGGGACGATCGGAGCCGGCGCCGCGGGTGCGCGCTCGATGAAGCCCAGGATGTCCTGCTTCGTGACGCGGCCCGAGAAGCCCGTCCCGGGAATCTGCGAGATGTCGAGCTGATGCTCGGTCGCGATCTTGCGGACCAGCGGGGTCGAGCGGCGCCGCAGGCGCTCCTCGGCGGTCTCGAGACCGTCACCCTTGGGAGGGACGGGAGACGGGGGACGAGGGACGGGTGGTGCGGCCGCGGCAGCAGCAGCGGCGACCGGGGCCGGCGTGGGAGCCGCGGGCTTCGCCGCGGGGACTGGCGCCGCTTTCGGAGCGGCCGGGGCTGCGGGTGCTGCGGCGGGCGCCGAGCTGGTGACGGCCGCCCCCTGCTCCGTGTCCAGCACCGCCACGAGCGTCTGCACCGGAACCGTCTGGCCCTCCTGCACCTTGATCTCGACCAGCGTGCCAGCAGAGGGCGCGGGAATCTCGGCGTCCACCTTGTCGGTCGAGATCTCGAACAGCGGCTCGTCGCGCTTCACGGTGTCGCCGAGCTTCTTGAGCCATTTGCTGAGAGTCCCTTCGGCGATGGACTCTCCCATTTGGGGCATGAGGACGTCTATGCGAGCCATA
>DATGDT010000027.1:0-15849 GCA_035310725.1 Gemmatimonadales bacterium | reverse complement strand
CGTCGTCGTTCCGGTCGATCTCGCCTCGCAGACACTGGTGGACTCGGGACGGGTGCTCGCCCCTGGCCGCACGCAGCGCTATTTCCTGCGCGCGGCCGTTCCGGGCAGAACGCTGCGAGTCACGGCGACGGTGGCGGACTCCGAGGATGCGGTGTTCCTCCAGCTCTACGATCCGGCCAGTCACCCGGCCAGCGCGGACCCCGACAGCCTCGTGGTCCTGGGCAATGGAAAGTCATCCACCGTCATGATCGAGATCCCGGCCGAGGACATGCCGGCCGGCGTGTACGAGCTGGACCTGCTCAATCCGGGGTCGACGAGGGCGACCGTCTCCCTGCGGGCGCAGCTTGCGCCGGTCGCGCTCGCCCCCGCGGCGCGTGGCGACGGTCTGGAGGCGTTCAATCCGGGCGCCACATCCGCGAACATCACGGCCGCCGCCGCGCTCGTCGGTGCGGAGCGCCAGTGGGAGGTCGCCGGTCGCGGTGCGCCGGCGGAGACGGTGCTGGTGACCGTTCCGGCCTGGGCGGCGCGGGCCGAGGTGCAGGTGTCGATGCCGGTGGCCCAATGGGAGCAGCTCACCGACTTCGGCGTGACGGTGTTCGATTCGATGGGGCAGCAGGTGCATGCCGCCGCGCTGAACTACGCGCGGGGCCGCCAGGCGTTCGAAGTGCCGGAGGCGATCGCCGGCCACACGACCCGGATCGAGCTGTTTCCCGGTTTCGCGCGGCCGGATTCGGCACCGCCCTGGAAGGCGAGCGTTCGGGTGCGGTTCTTCACCGATGCACGACAGGCGCTCGGCCCGCCGCATCTCCTGAACGTCGTCGCCGGCGGCCGGGCCGTGCTCCCCGCGTTGGGATCGGCGCCGCCGCCCATCGAACTGCCCGAAGGGTTCGCGCCGCTGATCGTGTGGCGCCTCACTCCGCCGGCTGGAGGCGGGGGAGGGGCGGCAGTCGCGTTCGAGACGGTGCAGCCATGACGGCGAAGCGGTCGGTGCGGATCGCGGGCGGCCAGGGGTTCTGGGGCGACTGGCTCGAGGCTCCCTGGCGGCAGGTGACCGGGGGCCCCGTAGACTACTTGATGATGGACTACCTCGCCGAGGTGACGATGTCCATCATGCAGAAGCAGAAGTCGCGCGACGGGTCGCTCGGCTACGCCAAGGATTTCATCCCGCTCATGGAGCGTCTCCTGCCGGTCCTCGCGGAGCGGAAGGTGCGCGTGACGACAAACGCCGGCGGCGTGAATCCGGGGGCCTGCGCCGCGGCGGTAGCCGAGGTGGCGCGGCGGCTCGGCCTCGCCGGCAAGCTGACGATCGGCGTGGTGACGGGGGACGATCTGCTGGGGCGGGTGGACACGCTCCTCGCGGCGGGGCACGAGCTGCGCAACCTCGATACCGGCCGCCCGCTCCGCGATGTGCGTGACCGTGTGCAGTCGGTCAACGCGTACCTGGGCGCCGCTCCGGTCGTCGAAGCGCTGCACCGCGGCGCGGACATCGTGATCACCGGCCGGGTCACCGACACGGGACTCACGCTGGGCCCAATGATGCACGAATTCGGCTGGGCGCCGGACGCGTGGGACCTCATCGCGGCGGGAACCGTCGCCGGCCATACGATCGAATGCGGCGCCCAGTGTTCGGGCGGCAACTGTCTCGTGGACTGGCAGCGCATTCCCGACCTGGCGAACGTGGGATATCCGATCGCCGAAGCCTACCCCGACGGGACGGTGGACATCATCAAGCATCCCGGCACGGGCGGGCGCATTACCGTCGCGGGCGTCACCGAGCAGCTCGTGTACGAGATGGGCGACCCGCGGACCTACATCACGCCCGACGGCATCGCTGATTTCACCAGTATCCGCCTGAAGCAGATGGGCAAGGACCGGGTGCGGATGTCGGGGATCCGCGGTCGCCCGGCCACCGACTCGCTCAAGGTGTCGGCCGCGTACTTCTACGGGTACAAGGCGGTGGGCACGCTGGTGTACGCCTGGCCCGATGCATTGAAGAAGGCGAAGGCGGCGGACCGCATCCTGCGACAGCGCCTCAACGACCTCGGACTCGGATTCGAGACGGTACTCACCGAATTCGTGGGGGTGGATGCGACGCATGGGCCGCTGGGCGCGGACGCCATCGAAACGGCGGACGTCCCGGAGGTGCAGCTGCGCATCGGGGTGCGGGCGCCGGACCGGGCGCCCGTCGAGCGGTTCACGCGTGAGATCGCGCCGCTGATTCTCAACGGCCCGCCCAGCGTCACGGGATTCGCGGGCGGCCGGCCCAAGCCGGAAGAGATCGTGGCCTACTGGCCGGCGTTGATCGACAAGACACAGGTGCAGCCATGCGTCGAGCTCGTCGCGGTGTGAAGCGGCGCCCGCGCGGGCGGCGCATCCGGCTGGTGGACATCGCGCACGCCCGTTCGGGCGACAAGGGCGACACGGCCAATGTGGGCCTGATCGCGCTGCGCGCTGCCGATTACCCGCTGCTGGAGCGCTACGTGACCGCGGCCCGCGTGGCACGCCACTTCAAGGGAATGATCCGCGGACCGGTCGAGCGCTTCGAGCTGCCCAATCTGCACGCGCTCAACTTCCTGCTCCACGGTGCGCTGGATGGCGGCGGGACGATCTCGCTCAAGACCGACGCCCAGGGCAAGGTGTTCTCTACCGCGCTGCTTCGCATGGAGATCGAGGTCCGGCCGTGAGCGAGCGCGTGCTGACAGCGTTCGCGGACGGCGTGCTGATCGGCACGCTGAACCGTGCGGAAAAGAAGAATGCGATCGACGCGCCGATGATCGACGGCCTCTACGCGCTGCTGGAGCGGGCCGACCTCGACGCCGCGGTGCGGGTGGTGGCGCTGCGCGGGGCGGGGAAGGATTTCTGCGCCGGGATGGACCTGGCGGAGCTGCTCGCCTCCGCCGACCGATCGGTGGAGGAGAATCGCGAGGCGGCGCTCCGCTTTGGGGGACTGTTCCTGCGTATGCGTGCCATTCCCAAGCCCGTGGTCGCGGTCGTGACCGGCCGGGCGCTGGCGGGCGGGTGCGGTCTCGCCACGGCGTGCGACCTGGTGCTGGCGGCCGAGTCGGCCCGCTTCGGCTACCCCGAGGTGCAACGCGGCTTCGTCCCCGCGCTCGTCATGAACATGCTGCGCCGGGCGGTCGGGGAGAAAATCGCCTTCGACCTGGCCGCGACCGGACGGCTGCTGGACGCGAGGGAGGCGGAGCGGTCCGGGCTCGTCTCGCGGGTGTGGACGGACGAAACGTTCGAGGAGCAGGCGGCCCGGTTGCTGCGCGACCTGGCTGGATTCAGCGCCACCGCGCTGGCGCTCACCAAGCAGCAGCTGTATCGGCTCGACGGCGCCGGGTTCGAGGAGGGGGTACGGCTGTCCGCGAACGTCAACGCGCTGAGCCGCACGACTCCCGATTTCCGGACGGCGATTGCGGCGTTTCTGAAGAAGTGACGCCACACCTCGGGGTCTTCGAGCTCAAGGTCTGGGCGGCGGCCACCGGCTTTACGACGGGACTCGCAGGCATGGCGCTGGAGCGCCGCTGGCTCGTCCTGGTCGGCGTGGTCCTGCTTGGCCTGGCGTTCCTCCTCCGGTTCGTGGATCGCAAGCGCCCGGACCCCTGACCGGTCCTCCCTCCGCCTGCCCGGCGCAGGATTTGCAGCGCTTTTCGTCTATTCAATCCGCTGACGGCAGGGTCCCGTTTGAGCTGGAGGGCGTATGCTGACGGCAGCGTGGCTGTTCGGAGCACTGCTCGGCGTGCTGGGGCTGGCAGCGTTGGCCGCCTATTTCCTCTTCCGCGACGTACCGGCCGGGCAGATCCGCCTCGTGACCTGGCTGCAGGGATCCAGCCGCATCTATCGGGGACCCGCGAAGTCCAAGGAGCTGCCGCTGCTCGCGACCGCCACGACGGTCGCGAACAAACCGGTCAGCCTGGAGCTGGACGTCACCGAGCAAACGGCCGATACCGACGGTGCGGGCAGACCACGGCCGATCGAGGTGCACGTGCGGGCGACCGCCATCGTGGGAGTCGGCGACAGTGACGCCATGATCCGGATGGCGGCCAACCGCTTCTGTCCGATGTCCGAGACCGATCAGACCCGCACCCTGGCCGACCTTCTCACGAGTGCCATGCGCGAGAGCCTGACCCACCTGCGGCACGATGCCCTGTTCTCCATTGGGACGACCGCCGGAGAAGGCGGCGCGGCGATCACCGAGCATCCGCTCGCGGCCTTGACGCGTGAGATCTGCGCGTCGCGGCTGGCTGACCTGGGCCTGGCCCTGCGGGCGTTCAGCATCAAAGCGGTGCACTCCGAGGTCGCGGAGGCCCGGCGCAGAGAAGCGGCGGCGGCAGCCAAGGCGGAGTCCGCCATCGCGGCGGTGCAGCACGACCGCCGGGCGAGAGAGGCGCAGCTGGATGCCGATCGCGTGATTTCGGACAAGGAGCGCGAGCTCGAGCAGGCGCGGGCCCAGAACTCGGCGTTGATCGCCCAGGCGGCGGCCCGGCAACAGGAGATCAAGGCGAAGGCGGATGCGGAGCGCGTGCGGATCGAGGCCGAGGCCGCGAAGGAGGCGTTGCGCGGTGCCCAATTCGGGCTGGCGCTGGACGAAGCGCTGCGGATCACGAAGATCGCGGCGGCGCAGGCCGAGGGATTCCGCAAGGTCAACGACACCATTCGGGAGGGGGGAGACAGCTACTTCCGCTACAAGCTGATCGAGATGCTGCCGCAGCTCACACCTGCCATCGCCGAAGCGCTCTCCAAGGCGAGCCCATCGGGAGAGTCGCTGCCGGCGTCGCCGTCCAGCAAGGCGGTAGTGACGGCCGGAGGCAACGGACCGACGCGCAAGCGGAGTCGTCCTCCGTTCCGGGACCGGGCCGAGGGCGGGGCGGTGCCCGAGCCTGACGCCTGACCCCGCGCCGGTTATAGTTGTTCTGCCGATTCACTCGAGGATGGGTATGGCTGGTCTCAATACCTTCATGTATGACCCCAGGATGGTGCAGCCGATGCGTGAGGAGCTGACCCGCATCGGGTTCGAGGAGTTGCGGACACCCGAGGAGGTGGACCGCGTGCTGGGCACCGAGAAAGCGACCACGCTGGTCGTCGTCAACTCGGTCTGCGGCTGCGCGGCGCGCAATGCGCGTCCGGCGGCGGCCATCGCGCTCCAGCACCCGAAGCGTCCGGCGCGGCTCCTCACCGTGTTCGCCGGCCAGGACGCCGATGCCACCGCCCGCGCCCGCGGCTACTTCACCGGAGTGGCGCCGTCCTCCCCCCAGATGGGATTGCTCAAGGACGGGAAACTGGTGTACATGCTGGAGCGGCGGAACATCGAGGGTCGGCCCGCGGCCGACATCGCCGCGGATCTGGTGGCGGCGTTTGACCGATTCTGCTGAGCAGCCCGCTGCACCCGACGAGTCGCCGAAGCGGCTGATCGTCGTCGGCGACCGTGTCCTGATCATGCCGGAGGAGGGCGAAGAGCGCACCAACGTCGGACTCTATCTGCCGCAGACCGCGCTCGACTCCCGGCAGGTGCAGGGCGGACGAATCGTCGCGACGGGGCCGGGCACGCCGATGACCGAGCCCACCAGCATGGACGACGAGCCGTGGAAGATCCGCGGGCCCGATGTGAAGTACCTGCCGATGCAGGCGGAGGTGGGGGACTACGCCCTGTTCTTCCGCAAGGCCGCGGTCGAAATCACGTTCGAGGGGAAGACGTACCTGGTGGTGCCGCAGGCGGCGATCCTCGTGCTCGTGAGGCGGGAGATACCGGAGCCCGAGTAGAGAGGGGCTCCTCAGGGTCGCGGCCGGCGCACCGGAACCGGGGCATCGCGGTCCTGGAGCGTGCCGTCGCCGAGCTGCCCCGCCTCGTTGCCACCCCAGCACCACGCCTCGCCGTTGGTTGCGAGGCCGCAGGTGAAGTCCCGCCCGGCCGTTATGGCGCGAAACGCCGCCGGTCCGCCGGCCACCGCCGCCGGCTGTGCCACGCTGCCCCCGTGCCGGCCGCTGCCCAGCTGGCCATGCTCGTTCGACCCCCAGCAATAGGCTTTCCCGTCGGCGGTGAGCGCGCACGTGTGGGACCACCCGGTCGTGACCGCGACGATCGACTGACTGGCGCTGGCGAACGGAAAGGCGACCGGAACCGGTTCGCGCGAACACGGATAACTGCCCGCGGCGACCAGATAGCCGGTGCAGGTGTCGTGGACGGCGGTGGTGCCCAGCTGTCCGGCATCGTCGGCTCCCCAGCAATACAGCACGCCGGTGACGATGCCGCAGGTGTGCGCACCGCCCGCGCTCACCGCGGTGAACGAGAACGCGCCGAGCACCGGCGCCGGCGTCCCGGTGCAGATGTCGAGGAAGATGCATGAGCCGGGATCGGGAGAGGCGGGGCCGGTCCCCAGCTGCCCGGCGTTGTTGGCCCCCCAGCAGAGCGCCTGCCCGGTTCCGTTCAGTCCGCAGGTGTGCAGGTTCCCGGCGGTCAGCTGGGTGAAGGTAGCGTCCCCGGCGACCTGTTGGGGAACGTCGGTCGCCTCGATGCTGTCCACCGCGAACCCCGTTCCCAGCTCCATCTGGTAGTTGGCGCCCCAGCACCAGGCCTGCGCCTGCTGATCGAGCGCGCAGGTGTGGCGCACGCCGGAGCTCATCATCCGGAACGGGCCGCCGGGCGGGAATGCCACGGGTGTGGTGTAGTGCCAGAAGGTGTAGTCGAAGCCGCCGACCTCCCCCCAGCAATACGACTGCCCGCCGGCCACGATCCCGCACGTTTGCCCTCCACTTCCACGCGGCACGGTGAAGCTCACGAACCGGAATTGGGCATCGAGCGGAGCGGGAACTCCCGTGCACATCGGATCGGCGGCACAGGCGGAATCGACAAGATGGCCCAGCAGCTGTGGGGCGCCCCAGCAGTAGAAGGTCGTGTCGGCGCTCGATCCGCAGGTGACGTCGCTTCCGGCGGCGATGGCGGTCAGGGGCACCGCCGGGTAGGGCGCCGGAGGAGCGGCCGGATTGTCGAGGCACCCGGCCACCAGCAACGTGGCCGCCAGAATGCGCCTCGTGCCGACGCGTCCACTCATATACGCGGCAATCTAGCAAGGTGCGGTCCAGTTCGATGTCGGCCTCGGGACTACGGAGGTGAGCCGCGACGTTTTGGGATGCGATGCGCTATTCCGGTACCGCTCGGGGGGCCCCGGGGCCTTTCTTTGTCGGCTGTGGCGTCCATGGAACACGGCCTGTGGCAGGCGCGCGCCGTCCTCGCGCAGCGCTTCGGTTACGCGAGCTTCCGCTCGGCGCAGCTGCGGGTGCTCGCGCCGCTGCTCGCGGGACGCCATGTCCTGGCTGTGCTGCCGACGGGAGCCGGGAAGTCGCTCTGTTACCAGGTGCCCGCGCTGCTCGCCGACGGGCTGACGCTCGTCGTGTCGCCGCTCGTGTCGTTGATGCAGGATCAGGTCGCGGCCCTGCGTCGCCGCGGCATCGCCGCCGCCTACCTGAACAGCACGCTCTCGGCGACGGATCAACGCGCGGTCCTTGACCTGACGCTGGGCGGCCGGGTCACGCTGCTGTACTGCGCGCCCGAACGCCTTGCCTCCCTGTCGCGCCTGGTCCGCGACGCAGGGCTCCGGGTTCCCCTGCTCGCGGTGGATGAGGCGCACTGCATCGTCGAGTGGGGCAACGCGTTCCGGCCCATGTATCGCCGCCTGGGTGAATTCCGCTTTCACTTGCGGGAACCGCGGACGCTGGCCCTCACGGGGAGTGCGACGCCGGCCGCCCAGCGCGAGATCCTGTCCACGCTGCGCATCACCCAGGCGGAGGTGGTGACGGCGTCGTTCGACCGGCCCAACCTGCGCTTCGAAGTGGTGCGGGTGAAGGACGACCGCGACCGCTTCGCCCGTCTGGCGCAGGCGGTGGGGCAGGGAGCGGGGCAGGTCATCGTCTACGCCCCGACACGGAGATTGACCGAGCTGATCACCCGCGCGCTGCGGTTTCGCGGATTCATCGCGGCCCCGTATCACGCCGGACTGGACCGGGATATCCGCAAGCCGGTTCTCGGCGCGTTCCTGCACGACAAGGCGCCCGTGATCGTGGCCACCAGCGCGTTCGGCATGGGGATCGACAAGCCGGACGTTCGGCTGGTGCTGCATTGGGGCCCACCCCGCACGCTGGAAGCCTACTACCAGGAGGCGGGACGGGCGGGCCGCGATGGGCGGCCGTCGCGCTGCCGGATTCTCTGGCGGCCCGACGACTTCCGCTACGGAGAGATCACGCCGCAGATGCGCACCTACGTGGAGCGTCGCCGCTGCCGGCGGCGCATGTTGCTGGAACACTTCGGGGAGCGGCTCTCGGGGTGCAGCGGGTGTGACGTGTGCGGGTGAGGAGGCCGCGGATTGGGGCCGGAGCTAACGTCCATCACCTGCCCAATACGAGGCGAAGGAGGCGGAAAATGCTCACCGCAATGGGAGATCTTCGAAGGGGGGTTGCCCGGTTGGGGGCGGTGGCCCTGTTGGTGCTGCTGCGTGCCGATGTCAGCCCCTTGCGACTGCAGGCTCAGGCAGGCCCGACGGTGAGCCGGAGAGCGGGCGATCCAGGCTATGGTCCGTCCGATACTCTCGTGCACCTCTACAAGTCGGAACTGTCCGGCTTGGAGCACCCACTTCGCGCAGTGGTCTACGATTCCGTCGCTTTCAGCAACATCTGGCGCGACATCATGAGCAACCGCCCCATCAATCCCCCGCCACCTCCGGCGGTCGATTTCGGGCGCAACATGGTGATAGTGGCGGCGATGGGCTCTTCCCCTCCACCGGGGCCTCGATTGAGATCCGGTCAGTGCGGAGTCTGGAATCGACGCTGGAGATTCGCGTCAGATTGCAATGGTCGGTCGACTGCATTGAAGGGGCGATGGTCATCTACCCAGTCGACGTCATCCAGCTTCCACTCAACCATCGGATTGCGACGTTCGTCGATGAAGTAGCGCCCTTCAGGTGCCGACCGTAACCGGAAGAACAGCGGGGCATGGCCCCGGCGTGAACCCACCCGTGGCCTCGGGGTTCACCCACTCATGTTGTGGGGCGCGTACTTCCCTGAACCCCGGGGCCGTGCGCTCCAGGAACGCCGGGGCGTGGCCCCGGCCTGAACCCACCCGTGACGCCGGGGCGTGGCCCCGGCGTGAACCCAGCCGTGAGAGGAACCGTCGTGAAGCAGGGGAGGCGACATGCGGCCACCGGGTTGTATGCGCACATCACCTGGCATACCTGGCGGCGGCAGTTCGCCGTCTACGAGCCTGACGTCCCGGTCATCATCGCCGCTATCCGTGCCGCCGCGGAGCGGACGGGGTTCCGCATCGCTGCCGTGGCAGTGCTTGCGGAGCACGTCCATGTGGTCGTCAGTTACCTGCCCACGTCGACCGTGAGCAACTTCATCCGGGAAGCGAAGTCGGAGTCTGCACGACGAGTCAGACTCGCACGCCCCGAATCTCGGCTGCGCTGGGGTCGCGGCTACTATGCCGGCTCGCTCAGCTGGAGCCACCTGCGAGCGGCGCGGTGCTACGTGGCGCGCCAGAGGATCCGACATCCGGACAGGATCCCAGTTCGAGTATTTGACTTCCCGGGCGGGTGCCCGAGTTCCGAGTGAGTTGACCCCGGGGCCATGCCCCGGGGTCCCCGGAGCTCCCGGAAGGCTGAGTCCCGGGTGGGTTCGCCCCGGGGCCGTGCCCCGGGGCGCCCGAGCATGCTCGCCTCCCGGGCGATGTCAGGAATGGGTTCAAGCAGGGGAGCCTGGAGTGACCTCAACTATATTTTGTTCATGGACGACGCCCTCTACTTCTCCGACCACCACCTCCAGGTCCGCGACATGGTGCGCGACTTCGCCCGCAGCGTGGTGAAGCCCAGCGCCCGTCAGTACGACACCGAATCCCGCTTCCCCTGGGACAACGTCCGGCAGATGGCCGACCTCGGCCTGTTCGGCATTCCCTGGCCGGAGGAGCTGGGCGGGGCGGGGATGGACTACCTGTCCTACATGATCGTGATCCACGAGCTCGCCAAGGTGGACGCGAGCCACGCGATCACCGTCAGCGCGCACACCACGCTGGGCACCTCGCCGATCATGGACTTCGGCAGCCACGAGCAGAAGCGCCGCTTCGTGCCGTTGCTGGCATCGGGGAAGGTCTTGGGCGGGTTCGGCCTCACGGAGCCGGGCGCCGGATCGGACGCCGGTGGGACGAAGACGGTCGCGGTGGAGCGCAGCGACCACTTCGTTCTGAACGGCTCGAAGATCTTCATCACGCACGCCGGTGTGGGAGAGATCTTCGTCGTGACGGCGCGTACCGACCCCCAGGCCAAGAAGACGCACGGCATCACCTCGTTCGTCGTCACCAAGGACACGACCGATCTGGACGAGGCCGCCCGCGTGGGAATCGGCCACGCCCCGGACCTGCCCAAGATGCCGGGTGTGCGCGCCGCGAAGAAGGAGGACAAGCTCGGCTGGCGCGCGTCGGACACCCGGGAGCTGGTGTTCGAGGATGCCGTCGTGCCGAAGGAGAACATGCTGGGGCCACGGGGCAACGGGTTCCGGCAGATGCTGCACACGCTGGACGGCGGGCGCATCGGCATCGGTGCGCTGGCCCTGGGCATCGCCGAAGGGGCGTTGGAGGAATGTCTCGCCTACACGAGCCAGCGCCAGCAGTTCGGCCGCCCCATCGCCGCGTTCCAGGGCGTCCACTTCGCGTTGGCCGACATGGCGACCGAGGTGGAGGCGGCCAAGCACCTGGTCTTCCACGCCGCCTGGCTGAAACAGCAGGGCAAGCCGCACAAGCAGGAGGCGGCCATGGCCAAGCTGTACGCGTCCGAGCTGGCCATGCGGGCGACCACGAAGGCGGTGCAGCTGCACGGCGGCTACGGCTATACCACCGACTACCCGGTGGAGCGCATGATGCGTGACGCCAAGATCTGCGAGATCGGCGAGGGCACGAGCGAGATTCAGCGCATCGTGATCGCGCGACAGCTCCTGGGCGGCCTCATCGACTGAGCGCGGCCCCTCAGATCTCCGGCGGTTTGTAGGGCCCGGGCTCGGCACCCGCGTCTTCGGGGTGCGAGATCTCCCGGTGCAGGTGCTCGAGCAGCTCGAGCTGGCGCTGCTGCAGGTGCCACAGCTCGTGCCACTGGCGGTTGCGCAGCCCGTCGAGTTTGTCGTGCAGGTCCCGGATGCCCATCTCCGCCATCAGGTTGATCTGGTAGTCCTGCGTCGCCTGCATGCGGTCCTTCGCCGCCTGGCGGTTCTGGCTCATCATGATCACCGGTGCCTGCAGCGCCGCGACCGTGGACAGCACGAGGTTGAGCAGGATGAACGGGTAGGGGTCGAACGGGTGTCGCACCAGGAGCCAGGTGTTGATCCCCATCCACCCGAAGAGCACCGCCCCGAAGAGGCCGATGAACGTCCAGCTGCCGCCGAAGCGCGCGACGTGATCGGCGACCCGGTCGCCCAGGGTCATGTTCGCCTCGTATTCCTTGTCCACCAGATGGGTCACGCGTCCACGCCGCGCGATCTTCGTGACGACCGCCTTCTCCATCTCCGAGATCTTGTCGTATTCGGCTTCCAGGTAGGACAGCAGCTTCTTGGCGCGATACTGGTCGTGGCACGACGTACAGATGCCGCGGGTTCCGGTCCACTCCGGCCGGTCGCGCTTGATCAGGTCGAACAGCGGCAGGTCGAGCTTCTGCGCGGAAAACAGCGTCCGCGCCTCCACCGTCTGCTGGCACAGTGAGCAGGGCACCTTGGCCATGGCTTCTCCGTCAGGTGGACGGGGGGAGTTCAGGATGCAGGTCGAGGACCTTCACGAGGAACGCCCAGCGGTCGGCGGCCTCCTCGATGAGCTTCGTCGTCGGCTTGCCGGCGCCGTGCCCCGCCTTCGTCTCGATGCGGATCAGCACCGGCTGCGGGCCTGCCTGCGCCGCCTGGAGCGCCGCGATGAACTTGAACGAATGGCCCGGCACGACGCGGTCGTCGTGGTCCGCGGTGGTCGCCAGGGTGGCCGGGTAGGCGGTCCCCGGCCGCAGCCGGTGCAGGGGAGAGTAGGCGTGGATGTAGGGGAACTGCTCCGCCTCGTCGGCCGAGCCGTACTCGGTGACCCACGCCCACCCGATCGTGAAGCGATGAAACCGCAACATGTCGAGCACGCCCACGGCGGGGAGCACCGCGCCGAACAGTTCGGGCCGCTGGGTCATCGCTGCGCCCACCAGCAGCCCGCCGTTGGAGCCGCCGCCGATGGCAAGCCGCGGTGGCGTCGTGTACTTCCGGGCGATCAGCCACTCGGCCGCGGCCAGAAAATCGTCGAATACGGTCTGCTTCTTCTCGTGCATCCCGGCTGCGTGCCAGTCCTCACCGTATTCTCCGCCGCCGCGCAGGTTGGCCACGGCGAATACGCCCCCCAGTTCGAGCCATACCAGGACGCTGGGGGAGAAGGCCGGGGTCAGGCTGATATCGAATCCCCCATACCCGGTGAGGTAGGTGGGATTGCTGCCGTCCAGGGCGATATCGCGACGGTGCGTCAGGAACATCGGAATCCGCGTCCCGTCCTTGCTCGTGTAGAACACCTGCTCGGTGACGTACGGCGTGGCGTCAAACTGCAGCTGTGGCGCCTTGAACACCTCGGTGGCCCCCGTGATGAAGTCGTGCCGGTAGATCGTGGTCGGGGCGAGGTAGCTGGTGAATGCGAAGAACAGCTCCGTGTCCTGCGCTGATTCCGCCGAGAGGCCGGCGGCGCTGCCGAGCGTGGGGAGCGCAATCTCGCCGGCGGGCGCGCCGTCCCGCGTGAACAGCCGCAGCCGCGAGTGCGCATCCTCGAGGTAGGTCGTCACGAAGGTCCCGTGCACCAGTGCGGCGCTCTCCAGCACGTCCGGCGCCTGGGGGATGACCTCACTCCACGCCGCGCGCTCGGGCCGGCCCAGATCGATCGCCACCAGGCGGCCGCGCGGCGCGTCGAGATCGGTGCGGAAATAGAACCGCTCCCCTTCGTTGGCCACGAATCCGTAACTGGCGTCGAAGGCATCCAGGAGGTGGTTCGGGGTCCCGCCGAGATCGGGGTGCTGGGGATCGACGAGATCCAGGTAATAGACGCGATTGCGGCGGTCGGTGCCGAGCCAGAGCGTCAGGATGAGATAGCGGCCATCCTCGGTGACTCGCGCGCCGATGCCCCAGTCGGGTTGATCCGGGCGCTCGTAGACGAGGCGGTCCGCTTCCTGCGCGGTGCCGAGGCGATGATAGTAGAGGCGGTGAAACCGGTTCACCGCCAGCAATGGATTCGCGTCGGCGGGGGCGGGGTAGCGGCTGTAGAAGAACCCCGCGTGATCGTGCGTCCAGGCGATCTCGGAGAACTTCGCCCACCGTAGCAGGTCGGAACGGTCCGCGCCGGTCGCGACCTCCCGGATGTGGATGTCGTTCCAATCGGAGCCGCTGGCGGCCGTCGCATAGGCCAGGAAGCGGGCGTCCTCCGAGAGGGCCAGGGTCGAGAGCGCCACCGTGCCGTCGGGCGACAGCGCGTTGGGGTCGAGCAGCACCGTCGGCTCGGCGTCGCGAGATGGTTGACGGTACAGCACGGCCTGATTCTGGAGGCCGTCGTTCTTGAAGTAGAAGTACTGCCCGCGCTTCTTGAACGGTGTGCCGTAGCGCGGATAATCCCAGAGTGCGGTGAGCCGGCGGCGGATGGCTTCGCGCTCGGGGACCCCTGCGAGGAACTCGAACGTGAGGGCGTTTTCCGCTTCGATCCAGGCCCGGGTGTCGGGTGCATCCACGTCCTCGAGCCAGCGGTAGGGATCCGCCACCCGGGTGCCGTGGTAGTCGTCCACCTGATCTCCCCGCTTCGCCTCGGGGTAGCGGAGCTGCGGGAGGACGCCTGGGGGGGCTGCGGGATCGGGAAGCGTGTCGGCTCGGCGCGGCATCGTGCGGCCGTAAAATTAGGCCACATTGACGTAAGTTACAAGGCGACTTAAGTTTACCACATGTACCGGACATGGCTTTCCTCCTCCCGTTTGCGCGTGCCCCTGGGGCGCACGCCGCGAGCGGAGTCCGGTCCGCCGGCCCGTCGCATGACGCTCACTGTCCCAAGCGATTGCTGGAACATCATGAGGATCCCGCGTGGCTGTTGGCCCCGCGGGATCGAGGGTGCGTGCTTTGAAGCGCGAGATACTGATCAGCGGGACCCCGCGGGAGACCCGCGTGGCGATCCTGGAGGACGACCGCCTTGTTGAACTGCTCGTCGATCGTCCCGATACGCGCCGCACAGTCGGCGACATCCATCTGGGTCGTGTCGAGGCGGTGCTGCCTGGTATTCAGGCGGCGTTCGTCGACATAGGGGCGGAAAAGAGCGCCTTTCTGCACGCCTCCGACCTCGTCGAAGCCGAGGACGAGGAGGACCCCGCAGAACCGTCCGACGAAGACGACGACGTCACCGAGGGCAACGGTTCCGGGGGAGGCCGCGGCCGCCCGCGGCGGCGCGTGCCCAACGTCTCCGAGGAGCTGAAGCGCGGCGAGGCGAAGCTGGTGCAGGTCATCAAGGAGCCCATCAGCACCAAGGGCCCCCGCGTCACCGCGCAGGTCTCGCTGGCCGGCCGGTTCCTCGTCTACATGCCGTTTGCCTCCCGCGTCGGTGTTTCCCGCAAGATCGAGGGCCGCGAGCAACGCACCAAGTTGCGTGAGATGGTGTCGAAGCTCGTCCCGAAGGACGAGGGCGGATGGATCATCCGCACCGTCGCCGACGATCTCACCGAGGACAAGTGCCGGCGCGAGATCGACCACCTGCTGGGCATCTGGAAGAAGATCCAGCGCAAGTCCACGTCGGTCCGGGCCCCCGCGTTGCTGCAGCGCGAGACGACCCTCACCCGCGGGATCGTCCGTGATCTCTTCAGCGACAAGGTGGATTCGCTGCTCGTGGACTCGCGGGCCCTGTACGGCGAGATCGAGCAGTACCTGAAGCAGATCGATCCGGAGCTGCTGGAACGCGTCCGGCTGTACCGCGAAGAGACTCCGCTGTTCGACAAGTACGACATCGAAGCCGAGATCCGCGGGCTGTTTCAGCAGCGGGTGGATCTGCCCACCGGCGGGTACCTCATCATCCAGCCCACCGAGGCGCTCACCTCGATCGACGTGAACACCGGGCGTTACACCGGGAAGAAGGACCCGGAGAGCACGATCCTGCGGACCAACGTGGAAGCGGCCCGCGAGGTGGCGCGGCAGCTGCGGCTGCGGGACATCGGCGGCATCGTGGTGGTGGACTTCATCGACATGGAGACCCGGGGCAACCGCGACAAGGTGCTCCAGGAGCTGCGCACCCACCTGGGGCGCGACCGGGCCCGCACCAAGGCCTTTGCGGTGAGCGAGCTCGGTCTGGTGGAGATGACGCGCCAGCGGGTGCGGCCGTCGCTGCTGCAGTCGATGACGGCCGCCTGTCCGACCTGCTCGGGCACGGGGCGCGTCTTCCGTCCGGAGGTCGTGGTGCGCCGCATGGAGCGCTCCCTCAAGCGGGCCGGCGCCGACCACAAGGAGCGCCAGCTCGCCGTCCGGCTGCATCCGGAGGTGGCGCTGTACCTCGTGGAGCAGGAGCCCAACTTCCTGCGGCAGCTGGAGAAGCAGACCGGGCTGGAGCTCGAGGTGCGGGACGACCCGATGATGCGGCTGGACGAGTTCCGGATGATGGCGAAGCCGGCGGGGCGCGACGTCACGGAGCAGTATGCGGTGGCCTAATCGTCCCTTGACGGAACCGATTGTCCCCGTTAGAGTTCGCGCCCTATGAGTTACGCCATTTTCGTGTCGGGCGGGCAGCAGTTCCGCGCCGAGCCCGGCAGAACGATTCAGGTGCCGCTGCTCGAGGCGGAGCCGGGCGCCACC
>DATGDT010000026.1:0-3527 GCA_035310725.1 Gemmatimonadales bacterium | reverse complement strand
TGCGCGCCGTCCACGTCCGCGTCGGTCATGATGATGATCTTGTGGTAGCGCGCCTCCCCGATCTTGAAGTCCTCGCCGACGCCGGTGCCGATCGCCGTGATAATGGTCCGGATCTCCTCGTTCGAGAGGATCTTGTCGATGCGGGCCTTCTGCACGTTGAGGATCTTGCCGCGCAGCGGCAGGATCGCCTGGAAGCTGCGGTCGCGCCCCTGCTTGGCCGAGCCGCCCGCCGAGTCGCCCTCGACGAGGTAGACCTCGCACAGGCTCGGGTCGGTGAGCGAGCAATCGGCGAGCTTGCCGGGCAGCATGCCGCTGTCCAGCGCGTTCTTGCGCCGCACCAGCTCGCGCGCCTTGCGGGCCGCCTCGCGGGCGCGCGCCGCGCTCACCGCCTTGGCGATCACCGCCCGGGCGACGCTCGGGTTCTTGTCGAGAAAATCGCCCAGCGCCTCGTTCACGACGCTCTTGACGATGCCCTCGACTTCCGAATTGCCGAGCTTCGTCTTGGTCTGCCCCTCGAACTGCGGGTCCTTCACCTTCACGTGCAGCACGGCGGTGAGGCCCTCGCGGATGTCGTCGCCCGTGAGGGTGAAGTCCTCCTTCTTGAGGAGTCCGTCCTTCTTCGCCCACTCGTTGATGGTGCGGGTGAGCGCCGCCTTGAACCCCGTGAGGTGCGTGCCGCCCTCGTGGGTATTGATGTTGTTGACGAACGAGAAGGTGTTCTCGTTGTAGCCGTCGTCGTACTGGATGGCCCCCTCGACCTCGACGCCTTCCCGCGTGGCCTCGAAGCTGATCACCTTCTGGTGCAGCGGCTTGCGGCTGCCGAGCAGCCACTTCACGAACTCGACCAGGCCGCCCTTGTAGAGGTAGGTCTCCTGCTTCTTCGAGCCCTTCCGCTCGTCGGTGAGCGTGATCTGCAGGCCCTTGTTCAGGAACGCCAGCTCGCGCAGCCGCGTGGCCAGCGTCGCGAAGTCGAACCGGGTCTCGGTGAAGATGCCGTCGTCGGGGAGGAACCACACCGTCGTCCCGGTGCCCTTCACCTTGCCGGTCACTTCGAGCTTCTTCTTCGTGTCGCCGCGCTCGAACGCCATGTGGTGGCGCTTGCCGTCGCGGTCCACCCACACCTCGAGCTTCTTCGACAGAGCATTGACGACCGACACGCCCACGCCGTGCAGTCCGCCCGAGACCTTGTAGGTGCTCTTGTCGAATTTGCCGCCGGCGTGCAGCACGGTGAGCGCGACTTCGACGCCCGGCTTCTTCTCGGTCTTGTGGATGTCGACCGGAATGCCGCGCCCGTTGTCCACGACGGTGATCGAATTGTCCTCGTGGATCGTGGCGTCGATCTTGGTGCAGTAGCCGGCGAGCGCTTCGTCCACGGAGTTGTCCACCACCTCGTACACGAGATGGTGCAACCCCCGGCCCGACACCGACCCGATGTACATCGCGGGGCGCCGCCGCACCGCCTCCAGGCCCTTCAGGACCTGGATCGAATCGGCCTGGTAGCCGCCGTTGCCGTTGTGCTTCTCGGCAGGAGTCGTCTTCTTCGGTTTCGCCATGGGGTACCGTGCTAGAGCCAGCGGATCGTCTTGATCCGGCCCGCGCCGCGGCCCGCGTTCACGCGCGCCATCAGGTCGGGCATCATGAGCTGCAGTTCGTTTCTCCACGCGCTGGTCGCGACCCGCACGAACAGCGTGCCATCGGGCGCGACACTTTCCGGCGTCGTCACGGCCGCGATTTGCGGCCCCACGAGCGTCGCCCACTCGGCGATCACCTGGGCCTGGGCGATGCGGGACCCGAGCCCGGAGCGGGTGAGAAAGCCCTGGAGGGCCTCACCCACGGCGACCGGCGCGCGTCGGCCTTTCTTGGAGTCCGTCATTCTGGAGGGGCTTCGAGTGTCCTCGGAAAGCCCTTCCAAAATACCCGGAAATTGTTGTCGGGTCAATACTTAGTTGCGTTGGAGCGAGGCCGGATTTGATGCGCTGACAAGGGCTTGGCTGCCCCCCCTCAGGGGCCCTTTACGACGACGAATGTGTCGAGCCCTCCCACGAAGCCCGAGATGTCCCGCGCCGTGAACCGCACCGAAACCCGGTCGCCCAGGACGTGACCGCTGGGCACGTCGGCGCGGAACGTGGCGAGGAATGTCTGGTCCAGCAGCCCGTCCGCGCCGAGCGGCGGCGCCGAGTCGATCGAGAGCCAGACCGAGTCGATCCCGTCCACATCCTCGGCCCGCAACGTGCCGGTGAGCGTGTCCGGCGACTGAACGGAGTCCTGGACCAGCGTGATCGCCAGGCGGGGTGGGCCGGGGCGGTCGCGGTCGGTCTGACAGGCGAGTGCAGACAGCACGGCACCGGCCGCGAGCACGGAGACCCGGGGAGCCCAGCGTGTCATCGCCCCTCGAACCGGGGCGGCCGCTTCTCCAGAAACGCCTGCGTCCCTTCCTTCATGTCGTTCGTGGCCGCGAGCAGTCCAAAGTGGTTCGCCTCGAGCAGCAGTCCCTCATCCAGCGTCATTTCGAAGCCCTGGTCCACCGCTTCCAGGCACAGCCGGACGGCGAGCGGGGCCATGGCGAGGATACCCCGGAGCAGCTTCTCGGATTCGGCGAGCAGCTCCGCCGCCGGCACCACCTTGTTGACCAGGCCGATCCGGTACGCCTCCTGGGCGTCGATCATCTCTCCCGTGAGGATCAGCTGCAACGCGACGCCTTTGCCCACGAGCCGCGGCAAGCGCTGGGTGCCGCCGTACCCCGGGGCGATCCCGAGCTTGACCTCGGGTTGTCCGAATTTCGCCGTGTCGCTGGCGATCCTCAGGTGGCACGCCATGGCCAGCTCACACCCGCCGCCCAGTGCGTAGCCGTTGACCGCAGCGATCACCGGCTTGCCGCAGGTCTCCAGCCGGCGCAGCACGGCCTGGCCGCGCATTGCGCGGGCCTTGCCGTCGAACGGTCCCTGACGCGACAGGTCTCCGATGTCGGCGCCGGCGATGAACGCCTTCGGACCGGCGCCGGTGATGAGCGCCCCGCGGACGTCGGGCGTAGTGGCGATCCGCTCGGCCACGTCGGCCAGCTCGGCCATCACCTGGTCGTTCAGTGCGTTGAGCTTGTCGGGGCGGTTGACGGTGACGAAGGCGATGCCGTCGCGGGTTTCGAACAGCAGGGTCTGGTAGTTCATGGGGCAATGCTAATTGCGGATTGCGGATTGCGGAATGTGGATTTGCGCGGGCGACTCGGGACCCCCGGATCGTGCCTCGAGCTCGGCTCCGCCATTCCGCAATCCGCAATCCCCAATCCGCAATTAGTATTTGTCCCATGCCCGTTCAAGCGATCAGCTGGGCCCCCTCCGGCGCCGTCCGCATCGTCGATCAGCGCGCGCTCCCCGACGCTCTCGTGCACTGCGATCTCGAAGACATCGCGGCGATGGCCGAGGCGATCCGGTCGTTGCAGGTGCGCGGGGCGCCCCTGATCGGGATCGCGGCGGCGATGGGGCTCGTGGCCGGCCTGCGCGACGCGCGGGGAGTCTCCCGCGAGGAGTTTC
>DATGDT010000025.1:0-2636 GCA_035310725.1 Gemmatimonadales bacterium | reverse complement strand
CAGATCGCCGCGACGCTCCTCGACCCGCATGCTCGTCCCAGGATGAAGACAGCGCCAATGATAACAGGTAGATTGCCCGCTCATGTCCGTACTCGTCCCCCGTCCCTTGTCCCGCGTCCCCTTGTCGTGGACCTGACCCGCGATCGACTGGAGGCGCTACTCGCCGGAATGGGCGCGCGCCGCATCGTCGTGCTGGGCGACGCGATGTTGGACGTGTACCTGGCCGGCGAGGTGGACCGCATTTCGCCCGAGGCACCGGTCCCGGTCGTCACCGTGCGCCAGCGCCGGGTGGCGCTCGGCGGTGCGGGCAACGTCGCGGCCAACGTGGCGGCGATCGGCGCCGAATGCCGGCTGGTAGCGCCGATCGGGGACGACGCGCGCGGCGACTCGTTGCGCAGTGAGCTCGCCCAGCACCGGCTCAGCGACGCCTGGCTCGTGGTGGTGCCCGAGCGGCCCACCACGTCCAAGACCCGCGTGGTGGCCCGTGGCCAGCAGGTAGTCCGCATCGACGAGGAAGTGGACGATCCCGTGCCGGACCGTTCGGCCCAGGCGCTGATCGCGGCCTTGGAGCGGGCCATGGCCGATGCCGACGCACTGCTGATCGAGGACTACAACAAGGGCGCACTCACCCCCGCGGTGATCGAGCGGGCGATGGCCGTGGCGCGACGACGCGGCGTGCCGGTGGTCGTCGACCCCAAATTCCGCCATTTCTTCGCGTATCGCGGAGCCACCGTGTTCAAGCCCAACCGCCGGGAGCTCGAGCAGGCGATGGGCGCGGCGCTCGACCTGGCGCATCCCGACGCACTGCCCGCCGTGCTCGACCGGCTCGGCGTGGACAACCTGCTCCTCACCCTCGGCGCCGAGGGGATGGGATTGCTGACCAAGGACCGGCAGCTGACTCGCATTCCGGCGCTGGCGCGCGAGGTGTACGACGTCTCCGGCGCGGGCGACACCGTCACGGCCTGGGTGGGCACCGCGCTGGCCGCGGGCGCGACCGTGCGCGAGGCGGCTGAGGTGGCCACCTATGCCGCCGGCATCGAGGTCGGCAAGGCCGGCGTATCCACCGTCAGCCCGGCGGAGGTCGTTGCGGCCTACGATGCCGCGCAGGATCAGGTGGGGCGGCTGCGGAGGAGCGGGCTCCTGTGATTGCGGATTGACGATTGCGGATTGGGGATTGGACATGTGCATTTTCGGACCCGTGGGCCCCACGGGACAATCCGCAATCCCCAATCCGCAATCCGCAATGCTCCCCCCGAGCGTTATATCTTCCCCCTCGCAATCGGGCCCTTAGCTCAGTGGTTAGAGCAGCGGACTCATAATCCGTCGGTCCCAGGTTCAAATCCTGGAGGGCCCATTCGGATAGCGATGTACCGGCTGCGGCTTCCCGGTCAGGCGCGGGGTCGCTCAGTGACGATTGAGACCACCGGCGGGTCTCCACCTCGTCCGGTTACAATCTCTTTGCTCTAGGGCCCAGCCACGAGCCCGCTCTTTCCACTCACAACCAAAGGAGCACCATGTCCCCAGGTGTCCCGAGCATTTCCGCCGTCCTGCTGGCGCTCACCGTGGGCGCCCGCACGGGCGAAAAGCCTCTCGTGCAGGTGGCGGGACCATGCGCCACTGTCTTCAAAGCACAGGTGTGCACCTGGGCCAAGACCAAGGGAAACAATCTGGTCGAGGCCGGAGCGGTGGTGCCGCTGGCAAGTATCGAGAATGCGCCCGCCGACCAGGCGATGGTGTGGCCGCCCGCCGCTGCCGCGGTGATCGACATGCCGGAACCCGTGCCCCACCAGGGCGGCCTCACCCAACTCACCATGTACTGGGAAGCCGGTGGACACCCGCCGGCCCCGTTCCTGACGCCGCATTTCGACTTTCACTTCTATACAGTCGCCGCTTCCGAGCGGGCGGCAATGGACTGCAAGGACGTGAGCAAGCCGGCCTCCCTCCCGGCCGCGTACGGCCTCCCCGACGTCCCACTGCCGCCGGAGATGGCCCAGATGACAGGCGTGCCCGCGCTGATCGGCGTTTGCGTTCCGCAGATGGGGATGCACGCACTCCTCCAGTCGGAGATCGAGCGCAAGGACGCGTTCAGCGGCACCATGGTGATCGGCTACTACAAGGGAAAGCCGATCTTCATCGAGCCGATGCTCTCCAAGGCGATGCTGATGCGGAAGCAGTCGTTCGACTTGCCGATCCCGGACGTCCCGGGGCTGGCCGGCCCGCACCCGACCAAGTTCCACGCCGAGTACGATGCCACACAGCAGACGTACCGGTTTACGTTCTCCGCGTTCACTCCTGCCACCTGAGCAGTAACATGCGGAAGTGACGCTGGACGTGGAACGCTGATCGCTCCCCCACCTTCTCTTGGAAGAACTGCCAAGGGGATGTGGGGGAGAGTCGTTTGGGAAAGGGACCGGCCCACCGGCTCACCAACATCAGAGACAGACGGCTGCGGGAGCCTGACTCTCGGCTCCCACTTCGTGCGTCCCGGATCTTCGTTCGGGCCATACGCGAAGTACGTCAACGGATGTAGGCCTCTTTCCGTCCCTTCGAACCATACCCCCGCGATCGCAGCCTGGGGTATCCTCATGGTGGTGCAATCGGTTCGCCCAGCACGCGCGAATCGTCACATTCATATA
>DATGDT010000024.1:0-3838 GCA_035310725.1 Gemmatimonadales bacterium | reverse complement strand
GCTCCCTTGCACGAGTTCCGCCGCTGCTGTAGAGTGAGTCCGTAGTCCACATCGCGAACGGGGATCATGGAAGCCGGTGAGAGTCCGGCGCGGCCCCGCCACTGTAACGGGCATGGAAAGCCTCGCGTCACTGGGAAACCGGGAAGACGTGCGGTGCAGTAGCCCGAAGCCAGGAGACCTCGCCGTTCGCGCCACCTGCAGTCCCTCGCGGGAGGGATGGTGGCGTCACAGCGCATTTCGGCGCTGTCGCTCGCCCATCGCCGCTCCGCCGGGGGTGGGTGTTTTGCATGCGGCGCTGCGCACAGCTGCTCGTCCTCCTGGCCCTGGCCTGCCACCCCGCTGAACGAGGGGTGAGCGCGGGCGGGGCGCCCGCCCAACGCGTCGTTTCACTCGCCCCATCCCTCACCGAGCTGCTGTTCGCCCTGGGCGCGGGCTCCCAGGTCGTGGGGCGTACCGTGTACTGCCTCTATCCGCCTGCGGCGCGCGCCGTGCCCAGTGTGGGGGACGGGTTGAATCCGAGCGTCGAGGCCATCGCCGCGCGGCAGCCGGACCTGGTCCTGTTGTATCGCTCGCCCCAGACCGAGACGGCCGCGCGCCAGCTCGCCGCGCTGGGGATCCCCACGATGCTGCTGCGTGACGACCGGATGGAAGACGTGGCCCGCACCGCGCGCCTGCTGGGGCGCGCGACCGGTCATCCGGTAGCGGGGGACAGCATCGCCCGGTTGATCGACTCGCTCGTGACCGCGCCGATTCCGCCGCCGAGCGCGCGCATCACCTTCGTGGTGTGGGATGCGCCCCCGATCGTGATCGGGAGCGGGAGCTACCTGGACGAGCTGGTGATCATGGCGGGCGCGGAGAACGTGTTTCACGACCTGCACGCGCCGTCGGCGACCGTGTCGCTCGAGACCATCGCGAGTCGCGACCCCGACTGGATCGCGATTCTGCGCGACAGCTCGAGCGCCGAGCCGCCCGCGTGGGCGGGTCGCCGCGAGTGGCGCACGGTCCGCGCGGTTCGTGAGGGCCGTTTCCTGATCCTGCCTGCCGAGCTGTTCGGGCAACCATCACCTCGGGCACCGGAAGCCGTCGCCTTCCTGGCGCGCCTCCTGAATCACTCTCCACCCCCCGCTCCCCGGTGAAGTGGCTCGTGCTCTCCCTCGCCCTCGTGGTCGCGCTGCTCGCGGCCGTGACCCTCGGACCGGCCGCGGTGCCGGCGGGACAGTTGTTCCACTCGGCGATCTTCTGGGACCTGCGGCTGCCGCGGGCGCTGCTCGCGCTCCTCGTGGGCGGATCCCTGGGAGCGGCCGGGGCGAGCCTGCAGTCCCTCGTGCGCAATCCACTCGCCGATCCGTTCCTGCTCGGGCTCTCGGGCGGCGCGGGACTCGGGGCCGTCCTGGCTATCGCGTTGCACCTCGGCGGAGCGTGGACGCTGCCGCTGGCCGCGTTCGCGGGCGCGCTGCTGGCCCTCGGACTCGTGTTTCGCCTCGGACTCGTCGGCGGGTCGGCGCTCGACCCCCGCGTGCTGCTGCTCGGCGGTGTGGCGGTCGGCGCGTTCTGCGGCGCCGTCACTACCGCGGTCGTGTCTCTGGCCGAGGCGAGCGCGCTGCGCAACGCCTACCTGTGGCTGTGGGGCGGGCTGTCCGGCGCGTCCTGGGACACGGTGACCCTCGTGGCCGTGTACGTGCCCCTGCCGCTCGTGGTGCTCCTGGCCGCGGCGCGGCCGCTCGATCTCCTCACGCTCGGCGAGGAGCCGGCGCGCTATCTCGGGACCGACGTGGCGGTGACCCGGCGCCGCGTCTATCTCGCCGCGTCGCTGCTCACGGCGGCGGCGGTGGCGGTCGCCGGAGTCATCGGATTCGTGGGGCTCATCGTGCCGCATCTGGGGCGCGCGCTGTTCGGTGGGCGCCACCGTGCGCTGCTGCCCGCGTCGTTCCTGGCAGGCGGCATCCTGCTCCTGCTCGCCGATACCCTGGCCCGCACGGCGGTCGCTCCGCGGGAGCTGCCCGTGGGCGTCGTCACGGCGCTGGTGGGCGTCCCGCTCTTCGTCCTGCTGCTCCGGCGATGGACCGCGGCCTGATCCTGGACGTGCGGGACGCGTCGTTCCGCTACTCCGGAGCGGCGCGCGACGCCCTCGCGGGCGCGTCGCTCGCGGTCTCCGCGGGGGAGTTCGTCGCCCTGCTGGGGCCCAACGGCAGCGGCAAGACGACGCTCGTGCGGCTCGCGCTGGGTCTGCATACGCCGCACGCGGGCTCCGCGGCCATCCTGGGACGCGCGGCGGGGGAGTGGCCGCGTGGGGCGCTCGCCCGGGCGGTGGGCGTCGTCTCCCAGCGCGAGGACAACCTGTTTCCCCAGCGCGTGCGCGAGACGGTGCGGCTGGGCCGATACCCCCACCTCGGCCCCTGGGCGCGGGAGCGCGACGAGGACCGGGAGGCGGTGGAGCGGGCGCTGGAGCGCTGCGATGTGGCCGGTCTGGCCGACCGCTGGCTCTGGACCCTCTCCGGCGGCGAGTACCAGCGGGTCCGAATCGCGCGGGCTCTGGCGCAGGAGCCGCAGCTGCTCGTGCTCGACGAGCCGACCGCGTCGCTCGACCTGCGTCACGAGATGGAGCTGTTCGAGCTGATCCGCGGCCTGGTGGACGGATCGGGGCTGGCCGCGGTGTTCGTCACGCACGACGTCAACCTCGCCGCCCGGTTCGCCGACCGGCTGGTGCTGCTGGCCGAGGGCCGCGTGCGGGCCGCGGGCACTCCGGCGGACGTGCTGCGTCGCGACGTCGTGGAAGCGGTGTTCGGCTGGCCGCTGGCTGTTTCGTCGTTCGATGATCGTCCACAACTGACTCCGTTGCGCCGTCAACCCTGAACGCGAGAACCTCCTCATGCGCTACGGCTTCGCTCGACGCCTTTGCCTGACGGTCTGCTGCTGGACGCAGTTCGCCGTTGCGGTGGCGGCCCAAACGCCCGACACCGTCACGCTTCCTCCGGTCGTCGTTACCGCGACCCGAATACCGGCGACCCTGAACGCCCTGTCGTCCGCGGTCACCGTGATCTCCGGGGAGTCGTTGCGGGCTCGCGGCATCGCCACGGTGGCCGACGCGCTCCGGCTCACCCCGGGTGCGGCCGTGATCGCCACCGGCTCCTTCGGCGGACAGACCTCGGTGTTCCTGCGCGGCGGGGAGAGCGATTACGTGAAGGTGTTGATCGACGGCGTGCCGCAGAATCAGCCCGGTGGGTTCTACGACTTCGCCAACCTGGGGACCGAGGACGTGGAGCGGATCGAGATCGTGCGCGGGCCCGTCAGCGTCCTGTATGGCTCCGATGCGGTGACCGGTGTGGTCCAGGTGTTCACGCGGTCGGGAATCGGCCGGCCGAGCGGCCGACTCGCCGTCGGCGGCGGCACGTATGGCACCGAGTGGACCACGGCAGAGGTGCGTGGCTCGAACGGTCCGTTCGCCTGGCGGAGTACGGCATCGCGCCGCTCGACGTCCGGGACGTACCCCGTCAACAGTGACGACCGGCGGCTCCTGCTGGGGGCCGGCGTCCGCTTTGCTCCGGACGACCGCAACCGGGCCGATCTCTCGATCCACTACGGCGATGCCCGGTACCATTTCCCCACCGACGGCACGGGACAAATCGCCGACTCGAATCAATTCACGGCCGACCGGGGACCGTCGGTGTCGGCGGAGGCGGCGCACACGTTTTCGGAGCGTCTCAGCGCCCGGGCGAACCTCGACTGGCACCGGGAGGTCAGCCGGTTCGACGACGCGGCCGACAGCCCCGGCGACACGAGCCTGTTCTGCTGCTTCCAGAGCCGGGACGTCTTCAACCGTCTGCTGATCGGAGCACGG
>DATGDT010000023.1:0-8968 GCA_035310725.1 Gemmatimonadales bacterium | reverse complement strand
TGCAGGTAGCCGGTCGGCGAGGGGGCGAAGCGGACGCGGATGGGCACGGTGTCGGGTGTCAGGGGTCCGGTGTCAGGGGGTGGCGGGCCTGATACCCGACACCTGGCACCTGGCACCTGCATCAACTACGGAGAGGGGGGGGATTCGAACCCCCGATAGGGCTTTTGACCCTATAACGGTTTAGCAAACCGCCGCCTTCAGCCACTCGGCCACCTCTCCCACACGGCGGGGTAGTCTAAACCCCCTTCGCCGCGCCCAGCAAGGCACCCTTGCTTTGCAGGCTAGACTGGAGCTTGACCGTTTCCCGATCGCGGATCGCCTGCATCGTCGACCGATGGAGCAGATCGATGAAATACCGCACGATTCTCTGGGTGGCCCTGCTCCTCGGTCTCGTGGTGTTCGGATACCGACACTTCGCCGGCGGCCGTGACGAGGAAGGTCCTATCGGTGTGCAGAACGAGGTGGGTCGCTCGGGTTGGTTCTACATCCCCGCTGGATCTCGTGCCGAGGACATACCGCTGCTCGTGGTGCTGCACGGTTCGGGCGGGTCCGGACGCGATGTCCTCGACATCTTCCGTCCCCTTGCCAAGGAGCGTCATTTCGCCATCGTGGCCCCCGATTCGCGCCGCAGTCCGCAGGGCGACTTCACATGGCAGCCCGGCGATCGTCAGGGCGAGGTGACGCCCGACCTCACGCATACCATCGACTGCATCGACTGGGTTCGCATGCACGGCCACCTCGTCCTCGACGCTTCCCACGTGCTGATCGCAGGGTTTTCCGCCGGGGGAAGCAGCGCCCCGTACATCGGGAGCAACCAGCCGATCTTCACCCACATTGCGGTGCTGCATGGCGGCATCTTCCCGGGAGGCATCGGCCCGAGACGCATGCCCGCGTGGGTATCCACGGGTCAGGAGGACCGCTACCGGCCGGTCGCACTCGTTCAACAGTCTGCGGACGACCTTTCCGCCCTGGGGTATTCCGCCGTGACGTTTCGATCCTACCCCGGGGGCCATGACCTGAGCGAGACTGAACTGCGCGAGCTGATCGACTGGTGGCTCGGTCCCTGAGGGCCGATGATTGACCTGTCCGAATATGTCGTATGCTCCGGCACCCACCCTCCAACCGCGCTCATCACAAGGGGTTACCTGGTCCGCAAGGCCCGCGTGTTGCTTCATGCTGCCTTTCAGGGTCCTTCATGAAGCCAAACGCAACGTCTTCTCACCTTTCATGGAGGGGTCATGCGCACTGCTTTGAGGTTGGCACTCGCCGCTCTGGCGATTCCGGTGGTCGCTCGCGCCGGTGGAACGCCGGAGTGGGCCGGGCGCTACATGGCCGAGTATTCCGCACGCGCAGCGGGCACGGCCAATGGAGCGATCCCGAGTTTCTCGCGTCAGACCGGGCTGGCATGCAACGTCTGCCACATCGCGTTTCCCCAGCTCACCGCGTTCGGCCGCTTGTTCAAGCTCAACGGTTACACGTTGACCGGTCTGCAAACGGTCAATACCGGGGAGACGAGTCCCTCGCTCAAGATCAGCCTCATTCCCCCGGTCTCGGCGATGGCCGTGACCTCGTTCACGCAAACCTCCAAGACGCAACCGGGCACACAGAACGGCAACGTGGAGTTCCCGCAGGAGCTGAGTGTCTTCCTCGGTGAGGAAATCACGCCCCGCATGGGCACGTTCATCCAGGTCACCTACGAAGCAGCGGAAGGCGCGCTCGCGCTCGACAACGTGGACGTGCGCTACGCGAACCATGCGGCGGTAGGGAAGCACGACATGATCTTCGGCTTCACGCTCAACAACAACCCGACAGTCCAGGACGTGTGGAACAGCACGCCGGCCTGGGGCTTCCCGTTCTCCTCCTCGTCGGTCGCTCCCACGCCGGCCGCGGCGACGCTGATCGACGGCGGGCTCGGCCAGTCGGTCGCTGGACTCGGGGCCTATACGTTCTGGAACAACCTGCTCTACGGGGAGTTCAGCGTCTACCGCTCCGCCCAGCAGGGCGGCTCCCACCCACCGGACGCCAGCTCCGAGGGCATCGTGAAGGGCTTCACGCCGTACTGGCGCGTGGCGCTCTCACACGATTTCAGCGGGAACTATCTCGAACTGGGAACGTTCGGAATGTCGTCCCGGCTCTACCCGGCCGGCGTCACCGGTCCGACCGACCGGTTCACGGACGTCGCGCTGGACGCGCAGTTCGAGCGGCGCTTGGGCAGCGGGAACCTGTTCGCCCATGCCGCGTGGATCAACGAGAGCCAGCACCTGGATGCGACGTTCGCCGGCGGGGGCTCCAGTAACCCGACCAACAAGTTGCACACGTTCCGCGCCGATGCGACGGCGCTCACGGCCACGCGTCTCGGCGGCTCGCTGGGGTTCTTCAACACCAGCGGCGACGCCGATGCCACGCTGTACGGCGGGAGTGCGACCGGGAGCCCGAACAGCAGCGGCTTCATCGTCGAAGCCCAGTACATGCCGTGGCTCAACACGCGGTTCGAGGCGCAGTACGTCGCCTACAGCAAGTTCGACGGCGCCAGCACCAACTACGACGGCAGCGGGCGGAACGCCTCGGACAACAACACGCTGTACCTGATGGTGTGGCTGGCGTTCTAGGGGCGCGATCGGCAGGAACGGGGGCGGGCTCGATTGACGTGTGATTGACTGGTCCGGAATATGCCTTATCGTAGACCGGACCGGGCCCGCCCCCATGACGCGTACACTGTTCTCGCCCGCGCATCGTCTGCTGATGCCGCTGCTCGCCGCCACGGGCGTCGCCTGCGCCAAGAGCGGCACCGAGCCCAATCTCGTGGACATCAGCGGCCACTGGACCTTCGTGGAGCAATTCAGCGACATCATCCACCAGGTGACCTGCGCCGACACGGGCACCTACGAGATCTTCCAGTCCGCGAATGGATTCACCGGGGCGTACGCGCAGCGCGGCGCGTGCCATGGCCCGGGCATCAACGCGGACAACGCCGATTCCGGCACCGTGAGCGAGGGTCGCGTCCTGGGGCGCACGATCAAGTTCAAGGCCCCCAACTGCTCCTACGACGGGCAGACGCCGCTGGACCGCACCGACCGGCTCGACGGCCACGTGATCTGCACGATCGGCGATGCCACCATCACGTACAACTTCTCGGGATCCTGGTCGGCGGTGCGCTGAGCGTGAACCGGCCATGACGGTGCGCCGCGTGCTGTTGGCCCTCCTGCTCGTCGCGGCCTTCGCGGCGACGGGGTTCGCGCACGACATGTTCCTCAAGCTCGAGAGCTACTTCCTCGCTCCCGAGTCCGCCGTGACCGTCCCGCTGCTCAACGGGACGTTCGACACGAGCGAGAACGCCATCGCCCGTCCCCGCTTCGCCGACATCGCCATGATCGGGCCGGCGGGCCGCGTCACGTTCGACACCACGGTGGTGACCGGCAGGAACGACAGCACCCTTCTCGCGCTCCGGACCGGCGCCGCCGGCACGTATGTGATCGGCGTTTCGACCCGGCCCAACATCATCGCGATGACGGGCGAGCAGTTCCACGAGTACCTGCAGGAAGAGGGCCTGGACCACGTCATCGCGGCGCGCCGCCGGGCCGGCACCGCACAGGACTCCGTCCGCGAGCGCTACGCCAAACACGTGAAGGCTATCGTGCAGGTCGGCGAGACGCGCACTGGGTCGTTCGCGACCCCGTTGGGGTACGCCGCGGAGCTGGTGCCGCTCGACAATCCCTACGCCTGGAAGCGCGGCGCCGCGCTGCGGTTTCGAGCCGTGGTGGACGGCGCGCCGGTCCCGGACCTTGCCGTGATCAGCGGCGGGCGCTCGGCGTCCGACTCCGCAATCCCACGCCGCGCGCTGCGGACCGATGCCGGCGGGATCGTCACGCTCGTTCCTTCGGGTCCCGGTCTCTGGTACCTCACCTTCATCCACATCGGGACCGTCAGCGCGCCCGACCGCAATTATCAGTCGGAGTGGGCCACGATCACCTTCCAGCTCCGATAGATCCGGCGCGGGCCCTCGCCGCCGTCGAGCGGCGCGTCGTGGCCTGCGTGCGCTGCCCGCGCCTGGTCGTGTACCGGCGTCGCGTGGCCCGCCGCAAGCGCCGGGCGTTCGCGGATCAGACCTACTGGGGACGGCCGGTGCCAGCCTGGGGCGACCCGGCCGCCCGTCTCGTGATTGTGGGACTGGCGCCGGCGGCGCACGGCGCCAACCGCACCGGCCGCATGTTCACGGGGGACTCGAGCGGTGACTGGCTGTATGCGGCGCTGCACCGCTTCGGGTTCGCGAGCCGGCCCACGGCGCTCGCCCGCGACGACGGGCTGCGGTTGCGCGACTGCTGGGTCACCGCCTCGGCCCGTTGCGCGCCGCCCGGGAACAAGCCGCTCCCGGCCGAGCTGACGCGCTGCCGTCCCTACCTGACGGAAGAGCTGGCGCTGCTGCGACGGCGGCGGGTCGTCGTCGTGCTGGGCCGGATCGCGCACGACGCCTTCCTGCGGGCGGCCGGGTGGTGGGAGCGACTCCCCGCGCGGGAGCGGCCCCGGTTCGCGCACCTGGCGGTCACGCGTCTCCCCGACGGCACGATGCTGATCGCGTCCTATCACCCGAGCCGGCAGAATACGAACACGGGGAAGCTCACCCGCGCGATGTGGCACGCGGTGTTTCGGAACGCGAAGCGGCTATTGCAGCAGCCGGCGGGCCGCTGACGTCTCTCAGGATCCGAGCAGCACCACGTCGGCCCGCGCCGCGGCCGATCGCAGCTCGCCCGCCATACCCAGGGGGAGGGTCGCGCCCGGATCCGCGCCTGGTGGCTGGACCCCGCCCGGCGCCAGCACGACGCTGATCCCCTCGGTGGATGCCGGGGCGGCCTGGAGCGGCGCGGGGACCGCCACGCCGCGGCGCCGTAGCTGGCGCAGATAGCCCGGCAGGATGCGCCAGAGCTTCGCCTCCACCTCGCCCATCGAGTTGCCCTGCACCATGCAGCCAGGCAGCTCCTCGAAGTTGGCCATCCACCACTCCACGCCGTCCGGTCGAGGCGACGGCCAGTGGAGGCGAAGGTGGTAGGAGGGCAGGGGGCGAAGCCAGCCGAGGAGGGTGCGCATCAGGCGGCTTCGCTGTCCTGGAGGGACCGGATCAGGTGCGCTGCGTAGTCCACGACGAAGCGTGACAGCGGACCGCCGATCGGGACGGTCATGTGCAGGTGCGGGTGCTCGGGATGGATCCAGAAGAGCGCCTGTTCCGGCTCCTGGGTATCGACGGGGCCGCCGTGCACGAAGCCCCAGGCCTCGAGCAGCGCGCCCACCTCGATGCCGCCGGTCGTGCGGCCGGGCCGGGTGATGTCGGTGAGCAGGGCGGTCGCCTGCTCGACGTTCACCGGCCCGCTCACGTCTCCCTCCCCAGCACACGTAACGGTAGCTCCGTGTGACTGCTCCCGGCATCGATGAGGAACCGGTAGCGCCCGGGCCCGCGAAAGGTGGTGTTGGTGAGCTGGTAGATCAGATTGGTGGCCGGCGCGGCGCCGTGTGGAATGTGCCCGATGTGCGTCCGGGTGGTCTGCTCGATGATGCGCCGGCCGGCGTCGTCCACGAGCCGCACGCGCACGGTGTACTCGCGGGACGCATCGGCCGGCTCGAGCTGCAGGCGCACGACGACGACCATGCGCGCGTGGACCGCCGGGAACGTATCGGCGAAGATGGTATCGAAGACTCCCTGCACGTTCAGCTTGTCGCCCGCGCCCACGCTCGCGCCGTCGGCGATCGCGGCCAGCGTAGCCTTCACCAACTCCTCCCCTCCGGCCCGACAGGTAAACTCCAGCCTTCCCGTCCGGTCGCAAGAGGCGGATCGCGGGCCGTCTCTGTGGGCCGCGCGCCGCGGGCCAAGCCCGGCGTCAGTGCGACACGGGCTCGAGCCGCGCCAGGTCCCGCAGGTTGCGCGCGAACCGGTTGACCAGCAGCGCGAACATCGCGAGCGCTAGGGCGATGCACAGACCGTCCGCCACCAGACGGATCGGCACCCCCCCGAGCCAGGGAACATGGCGATGCAGCGCGAGACCCGTATTCACCGCGATCAGGATGAGACGCACTTCGGTGGGGCCGAGCCGCCCGTAGGCGAGCCGGAACGCGCCGAACACGGTGGACTCGAGATAGACGTTGATCGACAACCAGAGATAGACGACGACCAGCCCCAACGCGACGCCCAGGCTGACGTAGGGCGAGAGCCCCAACCCGATTCCGATCGCGGCGGTCGCATAGGCGTCCACCGCATGGTCCAGGTAGTAGCCGTAGCGGGGCCGCTCGGTATGTCGTACCCGTGCCAGCGTCCCGTCGAGGCTGTCGCCCAGCCAGTTCACGACCAGCGCGGCGCTCGCGCCCCAGAGCCAACCCGGATGGAGCCCCGACAGAGCGTAGCCCACGGCCGCGGCGGTCGCGGCCAGCACGCCGAGCACCGTGAGTTGGTCCGAGGTGACCCAGCCCGGCAGCCGGGCGGCGATCCAGCGCAGCAGGCGTCGCTCGGGACCGGCGAGTAGGAATGTCAGTTCACGTCGAGGGTCGGCCATGGGCGTCTCCGGTTGCGTACGGAGGAACGCTGGCAGGGCCCTCTCAAGCGGGTTTCAAGCGCCTGGCGTCAGGGCTCCGTCCACCGGCATTCGGACAGCTTGCCCAGGGCCTCGGCCAGCCCCGTGAGGCGGAACGTGGCGCTGCGGTCTGTACCGTAAGCGCGATACCGGATCGTGAGCCGGGTGGCCGCGATCAGCCTGCCGAAGATCCGGGGAGAGAAGTAGGGACTCTGCTCCGAGCCGAGGAATGAGACGTAGCGCGGGTAGCTCCGTCCCGATTCGACCGCGATGCCGCTGCTGGCCGGCAGCGTGGTGAAGTAGGCCTTGGTGACCTGCGAGTCCGAGTCGAACCGGAGCTCGGCATAGGCCAGATTGTCACCGAACGGCTGCATCGGCTGGTCCGCGGAGAGCAGCAGGGTTCGACCCCCGGCGCTGGGCAACCGATGCCCGCACACGATGACGAGCGTGGCGCCGCGGAAGGAATCCGCCGCCTTCGAGGGCCCGGCAGGCCAGGCGTCCTCCCGCAGGATGAGGCGGGTGTCGGTCGCGGCGGTGAACTCGTCGGTGGTCTGCACCAGCCGCCACGCGGACTGAGCAGCGGCGCTGGACGTGGTGAGCAGCAGAGCGGGCAGCAGGTACCTGGTCATGGGGGCCGGGAGTGAGAGAGATGCGCTCAGCCGCACATCACGCGCCTGTGGCGCTCCGCCCCTTGCGGATCCAGGCATCGAGGCTGAACGGCCCCGGTCCCCAGGCGGCGAACAGCAGCCAGATGAACGAGTAGAGCATCACGAGCTCGCCGCGATTGTGCCACCACCAGACGTCGCCGCTCCGGGCCGTGTGCACCCAGAAATAGGCCACCGCCATTTCTCCCGACGCGATGAGCGCCAGTGGCCGGGTGAACAGGCCGAGGACCAGGCACGAGCCGCACACCACTTCGATGACGCCTGCCGCCCCGAACCGGCTCATCAGCTCCGCCGTCCCGCCGTTGGGGCCGACGCCTCCGAACCACCCCAGCAGCTTCTGCGCGCCGTGTGAGAAATATGTCAGGGCGGCGGCGATGCGAAGCGCGGTATGGGCGATGGTGCGGAATCGGACGTCGAATCGCTCGGTCACGAACCCCTCCCGGAGTTATCTTGGAGTGACGGCTCGGGTATAATCGTCCGCCCGGCTCCCCCCACGCAAGGCGGGGCGCGCCGTCCGACCCCTTTCTCAATGAGGTATCGCACGCATGAACCGGATTTCCTTCGCGTCCGCGGCCCTGCTGCTCGTCGGCGGCGGCCTGGCGGCACAGCAGAACGATCCCGACCGCTCGGTGCCGGGCGGGGGCGTGTTCCCGCAGGGCTGGAACGTCCGGACCGAGCGCAATGCGCCCGCGGCCATGGTGAAGTTCGTGGCCATGGGGGGCGGCTTTCATGCCACGATGGGACCCGCGGCGATCATGTGGCGTGACGCCGACGTAGCCACGGGCAACTACCACACCGTCGCGACGTTCACGCAGACCAAGGCCCCGATGCATCCCGAGGCCTACGGACTGATCATCGGCGGCCAGCACCTCGCCGACTCGGCGCAGTCCTACACCTACCTCATCGTTCGCGGGCAAGGCGAGTTCAGCATCTGGCGGCGCGCGGGCTACGCCAACAAGCCGACCGCCGTCGTGCCCTGGACGGCGAACGCGGCCGTGCACAAGGCCGACAGCGCCGGGGCGGCGACGAACGAGCTCGCGGTCCAGATCAAGGACGGGAAGGCGAGCTTCACGGTCAACGGGACCGAGGTGTACTCGACCGCCGCCAGCAACGTGGACGCGTCGGGCATCGTCGGCTACCGCGTGAACCACAACCTCGACGTGCACCTCTCGGCGATCGGGATCCACAAGCTCCAGTAGGCAGCCACCGGCCGCGCGCGGGAACCGTCTCGCGCGCGGCTCGGTTCTTCTTCCGATGCCGGTCGCATCCGGGCGATCGGCGTGCTGGACGCCCTTTTCCATATTCCAGGAGTGTACCGATGTCGCATCGTTGGATCTCCGCCGCCCTGGCCGGCGCGCTGCTCGGGTTCTCGACCCCCGGCGCCGCCCAGACGACCCATGCCATGGGGCATTCGTCCGCCGCAGGGGCGGCCGGTCATCGCGATTCCCTGCCCGTCGAGCAGCTGGCGCGCCTGAAGCAGGCCACCGCGCGCTATCGCGATGTCGCCAACGCCGTCGCGGATGGTTACGCGGACATCAACGTGGTGATCCCCAACATGGGGCGTCATTACCTCAAGCAGGCGCTGATGGATTCCACGTTCGACGTGGAGCAGCCGGAGATTCTCGTCTATGCGCCCGACTCCAGCGGCACGCTGCAGCTCGTGGCGGCGGAGTACGCCGTTCCCACGAACCTCTCGGCGAAGGCGCCCGAGGGGTTCCGTGGCTCGGCCGATCAGTGGTTCGTGAACGA
>DATGDT010000022.1:0-40924 GCA_035310725.1 Gemmatimonadales bacterium | reverse complement strand
GCCGCGATCTCGCTGCCGATGAAGCCGCCGCCCAGCACGACGAACCGCAGGCTTTCGCCCGCGAGGGCGTGCAGGCGACGGTAGTCATCGTAGGTGCGGAAGTAGATGATCTGCTCCGTGTCGCGCGGCAACCGGCGCGGTGCGCCCCCGGTCGCCAGCAGCACGCGCCCGTAGGAAACGGCCTCGCCGTGATCGTCGGTGACGGTCCGGGCGGCGGCGTCGATCGCCGTGACGCGACGCCCGAGCCGCAGCTGCACGCCGGCGGCCTCGGTGCCGCGCCAGATGCCGGACTCGGGGTCGCCCTTCCACAGCCCCTTGGAGAGGGGTGGGCGGGCGTACGGAGCGTGCTCTTCGGCCGAGATGAGGCCGACCACGGCGGTTGGGTCGACCTCGCGAATGGTGCGGGCGGCGGCGTCGCCCGTCATGCCGCCACCCACGATCAGATACGGGTAGTGCATCATCGATCGCTCCCGTGCAGCTGGGTCGAGCCCCCTGATCGCGGCAGGAGCGCCAGGAACTCCCGGCGTCTGCGGGGTTCGTCGAACGCGCCCCGCACGGCACTCGTCGTGGTCGCGAGTCCGGCGCGGCCGATCCCCCGCATTTCGATGCAGAAGTGCCGCGCCTGCACGACCACCATCACACCCGCGGGCCGCAGGCGGCGGTCCAGCAGATCGACGATCTGCTCGGTCATACGCTCCTGTACCTGCGGCCGCCTTGCGTAATACTCGACGACTCGCGCCAGCTTGGACAGTCCCACGATCCGCTCCCGGGGCAGATACGCCACATGCGCGGTGCCGAAGAACGGCAGGAAATGGTGGGCGCACAGGGAATGGAACGGGATCTCCGTCACGCGCACCATCTCGGCGTAGCGCTCGGTGTTGGGGAAGGTCCGCAGCTCCGGCTCGGCTCCGGGCTCGAGTCCGGCGAACATCTCGCGGTACGCCCGGGCGACCCGCAGCTCCGTGCCGGCAAGGTGCGGGTCGGCCGGGTCGAGGTCCAGGGCGTCCATGAAGGCGCGGAATCTCCGCGCCGCGAGCCGCAGCCGGGCGTCGGCGGCCGTATCGCCGCCGAGGTCGGTGAGAGGGAGACTGGCCATGGGGCGGGCCTCAGTTGAACCGGCTGGGGAACTGCTTGACGATGCCGTCGCTCAAGACGTCGGCCATTTGGAGAATATGCCGGTGCACCTCGTCGTACGCCGCGATGTCGGCGGCCCAGTCGCCGTGCAGCCGGGCGACCGCCTCCTTGAGGGTCAGGTCGAGGTGCATGCGCATGGCCGACCGCATGGTTTCGGCCGGCCAGTTGCGCGGGTTGGCCGAGCTGAGGAATGTCGCGATGCTGTCGGCATTGGCATACCACTGGGCCGAGGCCGCAGTCACGGCCGCGGTGTCGCCACCCTTGGCGGCACCGATCAGCTTGGCCGCCGTGAGGATGTGACCGCGCAGCAGCGCGGTCAGTCCCGCGCCGGCCGCTTCGCCGTAGAACGACTTGATCGCATCGCCGATATCGGCCTGGTTGCGCAGCAGCCGTTGCGCGGTCTGGTCGGCATCGGGGAGGCCGGCGGCGGCGCTGACGATGTAGAGACGCGTCCAGGTGATGTGATCCTCCCACAGCTGGCGCATCGCGTCGTGGAACGCGGCGCGGCTGATGGGGACGGCGGCGGTGATGGGAGCCGGCAGGACCGGCGGGCGAACCACGGGGGACGGAGCGGCGAGCAGCGCCGGGACGAGCAGGATCGGATGCATGGCGGCTACCTCCTTCATGACGGGGTCGGAGACCAGACGCTTCTAAAACAAGTGTACGCTTGTTCTGGCACGCCTGGATCTGTCCGTGGGGGGTTTCGCCAGCCACCGTATGCGATAGATTGCAGGCATGCCGGCACGGAATGCGGAAGACACCATTGCGCGACTCGCGGCGCTCACCGACCCGGTGCGCCGCGCCCTCTACTTCTATGTCGCCAACCACCCCGGCGAGGTGAGCCGCGATCAGGCGGCCCGGGGCGTGCGCATCGCGCGGCCGCTCGCCGCCTTCCACCTGGATAAGCTGGTCGAACAGGGACTGCTCGCGACGAGCTTCCGGCGCCTGTCCAGCCGCCGTGGGCCGGGCGCCGGGCGCCCCGCCAAGTTGTACCGCCGCTCCGCCCTCCAGGTCGAGCTCTCCCTGCCGGCGCGTGAGTACGAGCTGGCCGCGAAGCTGTTCGCCGGCGCGTTGGCGGCCGACGCTCCCGCCGCCGCGCGCACCCGGACTCGCCGGGCGGCGCGCGAGTTCGGCACCCGCCTGGGCCGGGAGGCCCGGCGTCGCGCCGGCCCGCGAGCCGGCCGTGCCCGGCTACTGGCGCAGCTCCGCGCGGTGCTGCGCGAGCACGGGTACGAGCCCTGCGATGATGAGACGGCGAGCGAGGCGATCCGGCTCCGCAACTGTCCATTCGACGCCCTGGCGCGGGACTACCGCCCGCTGATGTGCGGGATGAACCAGGCGTTGCTGGCGGGCGTAGTGCGGGGGCTCGGACTCCGGGGGCTCGCGGCCGAGGCGGATCCTCGGCCCGGAATGTGCTGCGTCGTCCTCCGACCGCTGGGGCGGCGCGGCGGAGGATGACAAGACCACTTGCGTCGTCCTCGTGCAGGCCACTTTCCGACGGACGTTCGGGAGTCCGGCTCAAGTCTCGGCGGTCGGGGTAGCTTACACAAACCCCAGGACGGAGGAGCGAGGATGACAGTGAACGAGGTTCGCATTCGGTCACGCCGCGCGGCCACGCGCCGAGTTCCGGCGCTGTTGATTCCACTCGACCCCCACGCCCCGGAGCCGTTGCACCGTCAGGTCTACCACGGCGTGCGTGAGGCCATTCTGTCGGGACGCCTGCCGGCGGGTTCGCAGATCCCCTCGACGCGGTGGCTCGCCGATTCCCTCGGGGTATCGCGCACCACCATCCTCGGCGCATTCGATCAGCTCGTCGCCGAGGGGTACATCGTCGGCGTCGTCGGTTCCGGCAGCTATGTGGCGCGGCAACTCCCCGACCACCTGCTGCACGTGCGCCGGGAATTCGTCCGGTCCCCCGCTCCCGCGGGGCTCGCCGAGCCGATCGCCGACCGCATCACGCGGCTGCGCGAGGCGCCGCGCGGGGCCCAGCACCTTGCGGGGCCGACCCCCGCCTTTCGCCTGGGCGTGCCTCCCGTGGACCAGTTTCCCGTGTCGCTCTGGGCGCGCCTGGCGGCGGCGCGATACCGCAGTCTCGACCCCGCGCAACTCTATCACGGCTCCCCGCGCGGCACGCCGTCCTTGCGCGAGGCCATCGTGACGCATCACGCGGCCGCGCGCGGGGTGCGCTGCTCGCCCGATCAGGTGATCGTCGTCGCGTCCGCCCAGGAGGCGATGGATCTCGCTTACCGGGTGACCGTGAATCCGGGTGACGTCGCCTGGTTCGAGGATCCCGGCTACCCCGGCGCGCGCGGCGCCCTTCTCTCCGCCGGGGCGCGCATTGTACCCGTTCCGGTGGATGCGAACGGCCTCGTCGTGGAGCGGGGCGTCGCGATGGCCCCTACCGCGCGCCTCGCCTATGTCACGCCGTCCCATCAATGCCCGGCCGGGACCACCATGAGCGTAGAACGGCGCCTCGCCCTGCTCGATTGGGCCGCCCGCTCGAAGGCGTGGATTCTGGAAGACGACTACGACAGCGAGTTCCGCTATGCGGGATGTCCGCTCACGGCCCTTCAGGGGTTGGACGTGGCCGGGCGTGTGCTGTACATCGGCACCTTCAACAAGACCGTCTTCCCCGCGCTGCGGATCGCCTACCTGGTGCTCCCGCCAAGCCTGATCGATGCCGCGCTCGCCGTTCGCAAACTCGGCGGCCAGCATGCGCCGACGATCAACCAGGGCATCCTCACCGACTTCCTCGTCGAGGGGCACTACGCCCGCCACGTGCGGGCGATGCGCGTCGTCTGCCGGACCCGGCGAGACGCCCTGCTCGAGGCGGCCGCGCGCGAAGCATCCGATCTGCTCGAAGTCGTGCAGCCCGATACCGGTCTTCACACCCTGGGGTGGCTGCCGCCGGGGATGGACGATCGGGAGGCCAGCGCCGCGGCGGCACGTCTCGGTGTGGAGGCGCCCCCGCTGTCGAACTACAGCTGCACCCAACCGGGCGAGCGCGGAGCGCTCGTGCTGGGATACGGGGCGCTGAAACCGGCGGAGATCGAGACCGGGATGCGGGCGCTCGCCGCAGCCCTGCGGACGCTCCACTGACCGGGTCGTGAACGAGCCAGAGCTCGCCGGGTTGCTCGATTTTCTGCGCGCGGCCGAGCGCCTCAAGACGGTGACCCGGAGCGGCTACACGTCCACCGGGCACTCCGAGAGCGTGGCCGAGCACACCTGGCGGCTTTCACTCATGGCCCTGCTCCTGGCGCCGGAATTCCCCGAGCTCGACGCGGCGCGCCTGCTCAAGATCTGTCTGGTGCACGACCTGGGTGAGGCGATCGGCGGGGACATCCCGGCACCCGAGCAGGCGCGGCGGGCGGCGGCCGGTGGCGCGGGCAAGGCCCAACAGGAGCGGCGCGACCTCGAGGCGCTGCTCCGGCCGCTCGCCGAGCGGCAGCGCGCGGAGATCCTGGCGCTGTGGGACGAGTACGACGCCGCCCGCACGCCCGAGGCGAGGCTGGCCAAGGCGCTGGACAAGCTGGAAACGATTCTCCAGCACACGCAGGGCGACAACCCGCCCGGTTTCGACTACCGGTTCAACCTGGGCTACGGCCGGGAGCACACGGCGCACCCGCCGCTCATCGCCGCGATACGCGCCGTGCTCGACCGGGCGACCGAGGACCGTGCCCTCAGTCGAGACCGAGGTGCTTCTTGAGAAACGCCGTGGTCCGCGGCCAGGCATCCTTGAGCGCTGCGAGGTTCCCCGCCTCGACCACCGAATCGCGCGGGGTCCGGGGGTCGTCCTGCGCACGGGCGAAGCCGTGGATGGCGTTCTCGTAGTTGGTGCCGACGTAGTCCTTGTGGAGCGCCCGCATCATCGAGTCGAGGGCGGGCATGGCGGCGCCGATGCGGGCGTCCTTCGCGCCGTTCAACAGCATGACCGGCACCCGGATCTTGGCCAGCGAGTCGGCATCGGGCACCGCCCCGTTCAGGTAGGGCAGGCCGTAGAACGGGACCGCGCCGGAGAAACCGGTCACGCCCTGGTTGATGGCGTGCATCCAGGTGGTGGACCCACCCCAGCAGAAGCCGATCACCCCGTAACGCTGGGCCGCTGAGGGCTGGGACATCGCATAGCGGGCGGCGGCGGCAACGCCGAGGTTCCGCTCCGCCGCGGTGACGCCCCGAATCAGTTTGACGGCCGAGTCGGACGGGAGCTCGTCGGTGCTCGGGCCACCACGCGCGCGCGAGACGAGATCGGGCGCGATCGCGATGAACCCGTCGGCCGCCACCTGATCGGCCACGCCGCGCACCCACGTCGACAGCCCGAAGATCTCGTGTACGACGACCACCACCGGTGTATGGGGACGCGAGGTGACCGGGTACACGATCCACGCCATCAGCGAGTCGGTCGCGCCGGGCCCCCAGGAGATCTTCACCCACTCCGCGTGCCGCGGGCTGGCCGCGAGCCGCGCCGCCGCCGTGTTGGCGCTGGGCGGCAGTCCCGCCGTTCCCTGCGTCTCGGCGCGCGGGACGATCTGCGGCGCGGCCATGGAGGCCGCCGTCATCCCCATCAGGTGATCGTCCATGGCCGTCGTGGCCACGGCGGGTGCGGGGCGATGCCACGCACAGGCGGCCGCCGCAAGCGTGGCCAGACCGGTGGTGAAGAGGAGACGGCGTGCGAACATGGGTCGCTCCGTAGCGCGTTGAGGTCGAATGAACACGCTACCCTCCGCGCACGCCCGGCGGAAGACGAGGGATGACGCTAGCGGACGTCAGGGAGCGGCAAGGATGCCTGCCCGAAGACGTACTTCCAGCCGGCCGCGGTGCGCACGTACGTATCGCTGAACCAGAGCCGATGGTCGAACGATGTACCGTGGTCGCTTCCCTTCTCCCACAGCAGCGCCGTGACCACAGCCGTATTCCCCCACAGGCGAACCGTCCGGCTGGTGTCCTCGTTGTGCTCGTAGACGACGCCCGTGTCGCGCGCCGACTGCAGCAGGTCGGCCTTGGTGAATACGCGACCTCTCCCCGTCACCAGAACGAAATCCTCGGCCAGAATCCGGTCCATCGTCGCCACGTCGTGGGCCTTCACCGCGGCCTGGTACTGGATATCGAGCGCGCCCACGACGCCGGCGTCGTCCTGGGATACCGCGGCCGCCGATGCCGCCACGAGCACGAGCGCTGACAAGCGAATCATCACCGTTTCTCCTGGGAAAGCCACCGCATGCGCGAGCGGCGAGTGGGATCGAGGATCAGCAGCTCAGGCGGATGCCGCACCAGGTTCGTGGCGGTGAGCGCCGGCTGCGCGCGCTCGACCAGCGGCAGGAAGGACTGCTCGAGCGCCGCCTCATCTTCGAGGATGCCGAGCCACACCAGATGCGGCCCATCGGAGCGGATCGCATGCTGCGGAAAGTTGTTGGGTACGTCCAGCGTCACGAAGACTCCCGCCTCACGAGCGCCCGCATCGCGGTAGCGGGAGAACACCGCCTCGGCGGCCGGGACGAACGCTTCCAGCGCGCCGGGCTGCACCGTGAAGATCTGGGCGACCACGGTACCGTGTGCGCCGTCCGACTCGCTCACGGGATCCACCGCGGGCAGGACCGCCACGCCCCGTTCGGGCGCCAGCGCGCGCAACAGCAAGACGTTGTCGGAGTCGATGAGGAGATCGTTGACCTTCTGACGGTGTTCCTTCCATAGCGGACCATAATAGAAGGCGCCGCACACGACCGCACGGGCATCCAGGTCGTGGAATCCCCGGACCCAGGTGAACCCGCGAGCGTCGCCCCGCTCGAAGAAGGAGCCGGCGACGATGGCGCCCAACTGCTCGAACGCCTCGGGGAAAAAGGTCTCGAAGTAACTGGCGAAGCGCTCCCGCTCCCCAGCCCTGGTGGTGTAGCGCCGCAGCTCGACGACCGGAAATGCCCCGAGAGGACTGCCGAGGGTGATCGTCACTCGCGGAAGGCTATAGATTGGGGCGACGATCACAATACCCACTTGGGGCGTCCCCGACATGGCCACCACTCCCGACCCCCGTACCCTCGAGCACATCCGCGTCTTCCGCCGGCTGCACGAGTCCGGCTGCTTCGTGATCCCCAACCCGTGGGACCGCGGCAGCGCGATCCTGCTCGCTCAGCTGGGCTTCCCGGCGCTTGCCACCACCAGCTCCGGGTTCGCCTGGTCGCTCGGCAGGCAGGACAACCACGTGTCGCTGGAGCAGGCCCTGGCGCACTACCGGGCGATCGCCGAGGCCGTCACCGTTCCGGTCAATGCGGATTTCGAGGGTGGTTTCGCGGTCGCCCCCGGGGAAGTCGCCGCCAATGTGGCCGCCGCGGCCGCTACGGGGATCGCGGGTCTCTCGATCGAGGACTCGACCGGCGACCCGGTGAATCCGCTGTTCGAGTTTTCCCTCGCCCTCGAACGGATGCGCGCCGCCCGCCACGCCCTCGACGAGAGCGGCACGGGCCTCCTGCTCACCGGCCGGTCCGAGGGGTTCGTGGCGGGCCGACCGGACCTCACCGAGACCATCCGGCGGCTCACCGCCTACGCCGAAGCGGGCGCCGACTGTCTGTTCGCCCCCGGGGTGCGCGCCACGGCCGACATCGCCACGATCGTGCGGGCGGTCGCGCCCAAGCCGGTCAACGTGCTGGTGGGCGGTGACTACACCACCGTCGCCGAGCTGGCGCAGCTCGGGGTACGCCGCATCAGCGTCGGCGGCTCATTGGCACGGACGGCCTGGACCGGGTTTCTCGCGGCGGCACGGGAGATCGCCGAACAGGGGACGTTCGCGGGCCTCGCCCGCGCCATCCCCGGGGCGGACATGAACCGGTTCTTCGCCTGAGGCCGGTGAGGACTTCAGGCGGCCTGTAGGGTCTTCCAGCCGCGATAGGCGAGCGCGAGCATGATGCCGCTGATGACGACGTGCGGCAGGTTCAGCAACACGTTCGACAGCAGCGGGCGGTGCTGGATGACGCCGGTGATCAGATAGATGGCGGCGTCGACGGCGTAGTACCAGCCGAACGCCAGCAGGCCAAGCCGGCTGGCACGCGCCGACGCGAGCGCCGCGACGAGCAGCACGAGCGCCGTCAGGCCGTGCGTGACGTCGTCGGCCGTGCCGATCATGTAGAGCCCGAGCATCTTGTGCTCGCCGGTCGCGGTCATGGCAACGTGGCCGGTGTCGCCGTTGAGCGCCGGGATGTAGCCGAGCGCCACGACGAGTCCGAAGAAGACCGCGAACCCGAAGGCACTCCACCGCAAGGTACGATCCGATGACATGGTTGCGCTCCCGCAGGCGCGTCGAAGTTCCTGAAGGTACGTCGCCGCGCACGATCTGGAAGCGGGTGCGGCGCTCGTTGCGCAACGCCGGGCTGACCTTCGCCATCCTGGTGCTGTACGGCGCGGTGGTGAGTCTGATCGGTTTCTGCCGGGCGCCGACGGTGCCCGTCACCGCCCGCCCGGACAGCGGCGTGCGCGTCATGGAGGTGACCGGGTTGTACCCGGTGACCATGGGCCGCGTCGTCACGCCCCATACGGTCGAGGAGATCGCGCACGCGGTGGCGGCCACGCCCGGTCCCGTGACGATCGGCGGGGGCCGCTACAGCATGGGTGGCCAGACGGCCACGCCCGACGGGCTGCAGCTCGATCTGCGCGAGTTCCGTGGCGTCGTCACGCTGGATACCGCGGCGCGGACGGTCACCGTGCATTCCGGGACACGCTGGCGCGAGGTGCAGGAGGCCATCGATCCCGCCGGGCTGGCCGTGAAGATCATGCAGACGTACAACACGTTCACCGTGGGCGGAGCGCTGTCGGTGAACGCGCACGGCCGCTACATCGGACAGGGCCCGCTCGTCCGCTCGGTCCGCGCCATCACCCTGGTGCTCGCCGACGGACGGATCGTGCGGGCCAGTCCGGACGAGCACCCCGAGCTGTTCTACGGCGCGATCGGCGGCTACGGAGCGCTCGGCGTCATCGCCGACGTCACGCTGGATCTCGCCACGAACAGCCGCGTGCAGCGCATCGATTCGACGCTCCAGGTCGCCGACTATCTGAGCTACTTCCGGAGGCGGATCCAGCCCGACACCGGCGTCGTCTTCCACAACGCGGATCTCTATCCGCCGGCCTACGAGGTCGCGCACGCGGTGTCGTACGTGCAGACCGCGCTGCCGGTCACCGTGCCCGGGCGCATCCAGCCGGCCGACCAGGCATCGTGGACGCACCGGCTCGGGTACAGGGTCATCACCAGCGGCCGCCTGGGAAAATGGCTGCGCCAGCACATCCTCGACCCGGCCATGTTTCGCGGGAACCCCGTCACCTGGCGCAACTACGAAGCCAGCTACGACGTGAGCGAGCTGGAGCCCGCCTCCCGGGCGCACAGCACGTACGTGCTGCAGGAATACTTCGTGCCGGCGGACAGTCTCCCGGTCTTCGTCCCGCGCCTGCGGCACATTCTCCAGTCGCACCGGGTCAACGCCGTGAACGTCTCCATCCGTCACGCACTTCCCGATCCCGGCACCTACCTCGCCTGGGCTCCCGGCCCGGCGGATGTGTTCGCCTACGTCCTCTACTACAAGCAGGGGACCGGCCCGGAGGCGCGGCAGGAGGTGGGACGCTGGACGCGCGAGCTGATCGAAGCCGCGATCCAAAGTGGCGGACGCTACTACCTGCCCTACCAGCCATTGGCCACGCGCGAGCAGTTCGCGCGCGCCTACCCGAGGGCCTCGGAGCTGTTCGCCCTGAAGCGCCGCATCGATCCGACCAGCAAGTTCACCAACACGCTGTGGGACCTGTACGAGCCCGGTCCGGACGGCGGCGTGCCCGACGTGTCGGCGGCGCGCATGCCGGCCCAGCTGCCGGCCGAGGTGAGCGTCGTGCTCGACACGATTCGCGGTTACGTACGGTCGGAGGGAGCGGAGTACCTGACGCATCCCGAGTGGGACCTGGTGTACTCGAGCGAAGCCTACGCGCGCTGGCTGCGAGACGGGAGGGCGCCGAGTGGATTCCCCTATGTGGGATCGGTGGGCACCTTCTGGCGCAGCTACCTCGGCACGTGGCGCGCCAGCCGGGCGCGTTCCCCCGCCGGGTTCGGCACGCACCTCATGCTCGGCGTCATCGGGATCAGCACCGCCGTGGAGTACGGCCTCAAGGGCATGTACGAAGAAACTGTGGGACGGTTGTCCGAGCAGGCCGCGCCTCCTGGAGGCACGGCGGAGGACCGTTATGCCGCGCAGGTCGCAGGGGACTACGCGCAGCTCATTAATCAGAAGGGGTGGTACGAGTTCTCGTTCGGGCACGCGCTGGTGCACCTGTGGACGGATGTGCCGTGGTTCGGCCCCGGCATCCTGCGCAAGTGGGAGCGGCGCTTCGTCCTCTCGACGGAGTACTGCGTCAAAGCGTTGTACGCGACCGCCATCGGCCTCGGTACCGGCGCGGCCTATGCCCCGGACGAGGCCACGCGCTACCTGGTGGTGGCGGGATGGGAGGATTCACTGGCGCGTGACAGCGCGGCAATGGGAGGACTGCACCGCGTGGCATGGCTCGATCGCCACTACGCGCTGCTCTCGGTGCCCCGCTACGCGCCGTTTCGCGACGCCTTGCTCGAGCTCGCGCGCCATGCCGCGCAACTCCGGCTGGCGGAGATCTCCGGCAATACGATCGTGACCCTCACGGGGACCGCGCCACGCGGGTGGCGACCGCCTCCCCGGAGCCGGGGCGTGCTGGCGTACGCCGCGCCCACCGAGGCGTCACGCGTCCGCATGCTCCTGGCGGTGGAATCCCGCGACCTGCTCGCGGTGCTGGCCGACGTGCAGGCCGGCGGGCAGCTGCAGCTGGACCATATCTACGATTACTGAAACGGACGGGCGACAAGTGGCGTGCACGCGGGCGGCGCGAGTGGCTCTGCCGCCGGCCCGCGTTCCTTCATAAGCTACCTGCTCGCCATGCCGCGCTCCCGCTCACTGACGCTCGTCGTGACCGGCGGCATCATCGCCGGCGGGTTGGACATCCTGTACGCGATCGTCTTCTGGGCGGTGAAGCGCGGGGTGCCGGCGCAGCGCATTCTGCAGTCGGTCGCCGCGGGGCTGATCGGCCCGGCGAGCTTTCAGGGTGGCACTCCCACCGCGGCGCTCGGCCTGGCGCTGCAGTTCTTCATCGCCATCACGATGGCGATCACGTATTTCGTAGTCGCCCAACGATGGCCGCTGCTCGTCCAGCGACCGGCCTGGTGCGGCCTCGGCTATGGTCTCATCCTGTACGGGATCATGAACTACGTGGTCGTCCCCTTGTCGGCCGCGACCCGGGGATCGCGGGATCCGCTGTGGGTCACCCTCACCATCCTGGTGCACATGGTCCTGATCGGACTGCCCATCGCGCTGTTCAGCCGGCGAGCGCTCGCGACGAACTAAGGCTGCTTCAAATAGTCGGCGATCGCGGCCTGCCACTGCGGCCCCTGCCCGCCGTCATGGTCCCCGAGAGCCAGCACGTGATCGTTCGCGTCCGGGGACAGCGCCGTGCGCTCGTAAGTGACCGTCACCGTAGTCTCCACGGAGTCGAGCGGCGTGACATGAATGTCGACCAGCGTCGTCACGGCGCCGGGAATGACGGACACGTACTGCACCCGCCCTGTGCCGGGGTCGAAGACGGTATTGACCCACACGCTGTTTGTCGCGCCGTGTGCGATGGTGAACACCATCCCGGCGGTGTCGCGTGCCGGTGTGGGATACACGAACGCGGGCGCCCACCCGGACGCCCAACGCCGTTCCATGTCCGCCCCAAACAGGGGAAACACCGAGGCGGCCGCGGCGCGCACCGTGAAGGAGAAGTGGTTGCGCACGTGGGCGAGGGGTTCAGACGGTGCGGGACGGTAGGCCGTGGCGGCGACCACGGCTCCTGCGGCGGCGATCAGCAGCGTAAGCTTCACGGCGGGACTCCATGGAGATCGTATGGTACCAAGGTACATTGGTACCAAGAGTCCGGCAAGGAGGAGTGGCATGCCAGGGCAGCGAATCCCGGTCGAGCGCATCCAGACGGGCGTGCGCATGGAGAAGCGGCTGGTCAAGGTGCTCAAGGCGCTGGCCGAGTACCACGACGTGACCTTGGGCGATCTGCTCGAGGGCATCGTGCTGCACGCCTTCGAGGGAAAGAGCCCCTTCGACGAGCCGTCGTTGCAGCGGATCCGGGAGCTGAAGCGCTTCTATCGTCTGGACCTCGGTGCCGCGGCGAGCCACCAGCTGTCGGAGACGACGGCCGCTCGCTCGTCCGGACGCCGCCGCGACCCGCATGCGTGATCCCCTGTCCCGGCGTGACTGGATGAAGCTGATGGGCGCCGCCGGCGCCGGCGCGGTGATCCCCACTCGTCCCCCGTCCCCCGTCCCCCGTCCCTCTTCAGGTCAGATCCTCCCGTTATCCTCGACGAGCGACGTCTTCGTCCCGCCGCGCGGCCGCGCGTTCCAGAAGTTCAGCTTCGATTTCCCCGAGCCGTCGGTCGAGTTCGCCGGGCTGCGCTTCGGGTTTCTCGTCTTCTCGCGGGAGAATGCGTACGGCCTCGACGCGAGCCGCATGACGATCGCCGCGACGAGCGGCAGTCTCGAGCTGACGGCCACGGGGCTCGTCTGGGCGGGCGGTCAGGAGCGTGCGCCGGGAAAACTGGTCGCACGGCTCCGGCAGGACGGCGACGCCGTCCTCTGGGACATCACCGCCGAGATGGACCAGCCGATCAAGGCGGTCACCACCGTGCTGCGAGGGGTGCCGCGCGGCAGGATCTCGAGCGGCGGCGGCGAGCCGTTCGATCCCACGGACGACGAGGTCCTGTTCGGCTATCCGTTCGGCGGCGGCGACCTGTTCGGCGGTAACGTCGCCTGGGGCATGGGAACGCCGCTCGTCGTCGTCCAGTCCGGCGCGCAGCGGTTCCTGGCGCTCTCCTCGCTCGATGATCGTGTGCGCACCAAGCGGTTCTTCTTCCAGCCGGGGGAGGCGGGATACCGCGTCGAGCTGGTCCACGAGGTCGAGGGATGGCTCGACCAGCCGCGAGTGCAGGTCCCCACCTGGCGCGCGGGGTACGCCACGACGCTCGAGAGCGCAGTGGCGCCGCACGACGCGCACCTGGAGCGGGCGTACCGGCTGCCGCGCTGGGAGTCGCGGGCCGACGTCCCCGACTGGCTGCGGCGCACGGCCCTGGTCGTCACGCTGCACGGGATGCACTACACGGGCTATGTGTTCAACGACTTCGCCCGGATGCTCGAGATCCTCCGCTGGATCGCCACCCGGATCCCGGCAGAGCGCGTGCTCGCCTTCATCTCCGCCTGGGACGGGCGCTACTACTGGGACTACCCCTCCTACCGCGCCGCGGACCGGCTCGGCGGCGAGGCGGGCTTCCGGCGCTTGGTCCAGGAAGGTCAGCGGCTCGGCTTCCGGTTCATGCCGATGTTCGGCGCAAACGCGGCCAACCGCCGTGGCCCCGAGTTCACAGGGTTCGCGGACGCGAGCGTGGACAAAGTGGACGGTGACCGAGTCGATATCAACTGGGTCGACTGGGACAACGACCGCCACCAGGAGGGCTGGCTCTCCTACATGAACCTGGGCGTGGACTCGTGGCGCGCCTGGCTGACCGCACGCATCGCCGACGCCGTCGAGCGCTACGGGGTGGACGCCTACTTCCTCGACATCGTGGGCGGGTGGATGAACAACACCAAAGGCGACATGCACGAAGGGACCCGCAAGCTCGTGGCCGACCTGCGGGCGCGGTATCCGCAGGTGCTGGCGTGCGGCGAGTTCCTCTACGACGCCCTGCTCGAGTTCATTCCCCTCTATCATGTCCATAACCCAAGGGCTGTGCCGTTCGCACGGTTCTTCTCGCATCTTTCCCATCCCGCGCCCGGGCGGGGATCGAGCGGCGTGCACGAATCGGGGTTCAGCCCCTGGAACGCCGCCACGCTATCATTGTCTCGCCGGGAGGGCCTGATCCCGACCCTGATGGTCGTGGACGACACCTTCACCAGCTATCGGGACGAGATGGCCGCGGTGATCGCACGGGCCAAGGAATGGGGGTCGGGATGAGACGCCGGGAATTCCTCGCCGCCACGGCGGCCGCCGCACTTCCCCTGCACCACCTCGGCCGCATCGGGGAGCTGCCGGCCGATGGCATGGTGCCCCCGGTCCGCCCGTTCGATCTCTCGGCCGTTCGGCTGCTCCCCGGTCCCTTCCGCGACGCCATGGCGGTGAACCGCCGCTTCCTGCTGGCGCAGGATCCCGACCGGCTGTTGCACATGTTCCGTCTCACGGCGGGTCTCCCCTCCACCGCCGAGCCGCTGGGCGGGTGGGAAGCGCCCGACAACGAGCTACGCGGCCACTACACCGGCCACTACCTCTCGGCCCTGGCGCTGATGTCGGCGAGCCAGGGCGACAGCGAGCTCAAGGCGCGGGGCGACCACATGGTCGCCGACCTGGCGCAGTGCCAGGACGCGCACGGCTACGGCTATCTGAGTGCGTTTCCGGTAGAGTTCTTCGACCGGCTACGCGCGGGCAAACCGGTGTGGGCGCCGTTTTACACGCTGCACAAGATCATGGCCGGCCTGCTCGACATGCACACGCTGGCGGGCAACGCCCAGGCGCTCGACGTCCTCCGGGGGATGGCGAGCTGGGTGGCCTCCTGGAGCCAGCCCCTGGGCGACTACGAAATGGCGCGGGTGCTGGAGCGCGAGTACGGCGGCATGAACGAGGTGCTGTACAACCTCTCCGAGGTGACGGGGCAAGACCGGTGGCGCGACCTCGCGCACCGCTTCGACCACGAGCGCTTCTTCGCGCCGCTCTCCATGGGCCGGGACGAGCTGAAAGGTCTCCACGCCAACACCAACATCCCCAAGGTGATCGGCGCGGCGCGGCGGTACGAGCTGACGGGCGAGCTCCGCTCCCGCCGCATCGCCGAGTACTTCTGGCGCGAGGTCACGACCCAGCGCGCCTACTGCACCGGCGGCACCTCGAACGGCGAAGGCTGGGAGACGGAGCCCGGTGTGCTCTCGACCCAGCTCTCGGGATACACGCAGGAAGACTGCACCACCTACAACATGCTCAAGCTCACGCGCCACGTGTTCGGCTGGACCGCCGATCCCGCCGCCGCCGACTACTACGAGCGCGCCCTGTTCAACGGCATCCTGGGCAGCCAGCATCCGCGCGACGGCGAGAAGCTCTACTACGTGAGTCTCGCCTCCGGGCTGTGGAAGCTGTTCGGCACGCCGACCCAGGACTATTGGTGCTGTACGGGCACCATGAGCGAGGCGTTCGCGAAGCTGGGCGACAGCATCTACTTCCAGGACGACGCCGGGGTATACGTGAACCTGTTCATCGCCTCGGAGCTGGACTGGGCGGCGCGCGGCGTGCGCCTGGTGCAGCAGACGCGCTTCCCCGATGAAGCGGGGACGACGCTCGTGGTGCACGCGCCGCGCCCCGTGCGCTTCGCCCTCCGGATCCGCGTGCCGTACTGGACGGGCGCGGGGGGAACCGCACGGCTCAACGGACGCGCGCGCGAGGGCTTCGCGGCGCCCGGCGGCTACTACGTGCTCGACCGCACCTGGAAGGACGGCGATACGGTCGCCGTGACGCTCCCGATGGGCCTCCACCTGCAGGCGCTGCCGGACGACCCTTCGATGCAGGCGGTGATGTACGGACCGCTGGTGCTCGTCGGACGGCTGGGTACCGAGGGGTTGACCCCCGGGGTGCTGCGCGCCGAGCCGACCAAGCCACGGACGGTTCCCGAGTACAAGAGCGAACCCGTCCCGGCTCCGGCCTTTACGGCGCGGGGGACCGGGCCGGCTGACTGGATCACCCGCACGACTGCCCGGTCGCTTGAGTTTCGAACGACGGGCCAGCAACAGGACGTGACGCTCGTCCCGTTCCACACGCTGTTCGACGAGCGCTACGCCGTGTACTGGAAGATCACCGCCGCGTGAACATGGCCGGCGCGCGACTGGGCGTCTTCACGGCGCGGCTGGCGTACGTGGGGGTGCTGGCCGTCGCCACCCTCGCCCCATTCCATTTCGGCGTCCCGCCGGATGGGCTGGGCCCCGGCCTCAGCAACGCCTTCACGTTCCGGTATTCGCTCGCCACCGCGGTGGATGCCGTGCAGAACGTGCTGCTGTTCGCCGGTTGGGGTGCGCTCTGGGTGACGACGAGCCGGCCGGGAGCGCTCGCGCGGGGGATCCGCGTGTCCGCGCTCACGGGCGCCGCCATGAGCGTGCTGGCCGAGGCGCTCCAGCTCTTCCTGCCGGACCGGCGTGCCAGCGTCCTCGACGTGATGACCAACACGGCGGGCGCGGCGCTGGGCGCCCTCGCGATCGCGATCGCCGTCCAGATCGCCACCGCGATGCGCCAGCAGAAGTCCTACATCGGGCTGCCCGCCGTCGGCTTCGCCATCGCGTACCTCAGCGCCGCGGTGACCGAGGCGGTGCTGCCGCTCCAGGAGACGGCCGTCATCGCCACGCGCGCGGGCACCCAGCTGCGCCGCATGCGCACGGTCACGCCCCGCCTCGACTGGAGCACGCTGTGGCACGTGCCGCCGGTGGATATCCTGCTGTTCTTTCCACTCGGGGTCTTCGGCGTGATGGCGCTGGTCGAGTCCGGCACGGAGCGCTGGTCCGCCGTCCGGCAGACCAGCGCGTGGGGCGCCCTGGGCGCCGTGCTCCTCGAGCTGACCCACGGTCCGCTCGGCCAGCCGATTCAGCTCGGCACCGCGCTCGCGCACCTCGCCGGCGTCGCGCTGGGCGCGGTGGCCTGCGGTCTCTGGCTCCCCGGCTTCTCGCGCCTGGTGCGGGGTCGCGGACGCCCCGCCGTGGTGCTGGTCGCCTACGCCCTGCTCATCGCCCTCTGGGCCTGGCGGCCGTTCGTGATCGAGACCGACCCGGCGGTCATCCATCAGCAATTCGCCCTCGAGCGGCTGATCCCGCTCTACGGCCTGGCACGACGGAGCGACCTCGCGAGCGTGGCCGAGATCGTCAAGCCGTTCTTCCTGTTCTTTCCGCTGGGCGCGCTGCTGGCGGTCTGGCCGCTGCGACGGAGCGGGATCCTGGGCTTCTGTCTGCCGGCGCTCTACCTCGCCGCCATCACGGAGCCGCTCCAGGGGTTCATCAGCGGGCGCTTCTTCGACGGCACCGACCTGGTGATTCAGTGCGCAGCGGCGGCGATCGGGTGGGCGGTCGTGCGGCAGGCGGGGTACGAGCCGCACGGCACCCTGCTGGGCTGACGTGCGGATCGCTCGTTCATTCGGAGGCTGTATGCATGGCATCAGGATGAGGCTGCTCCCCGCGGCGCTGGTGGTGTGGTGTCCCACGGTAGCCGCACAGGGCCGATCCGCCGACCTGGTGCTGCTGCACGGCACCATCGTCACCGTGGACGCGAAGCATCCCAGCGCGACGGCCCTCGCCATCTCCGGCGACACGGTCCTGGCGGTGGGGACGGACGCCGAGATGCAGCGCTACGTCGGCCGCGCGACGCGCGTCCTCGATCTCCACGGCGCCGCCGCGCTGCCGGGGTTCATCGAATCGCACGGCCATTTTCTGGGCCTGGGCGAATCCAAGATGCAGCTCGACCTGACGAAAGCGGCGAGCTGGGACGAGATCGTGCGCATGGTGGCGGCCGCCGTGCAGACCGCGAAACCCGGCGCATGGATCCTGGGACGCGGCTGGCACCAGGAGAAGTGGACCAGCCCGCCCCAGCCCAACGTCGAAGGGCTGCCGGTGGGCGAGGACCTCGCCGCCGTCTCGCCCGACAACCCCGTGCTGCTGACGCACGCGAGCGGCCACGCCGTGTTCGTCAACCGCAAGGCGCTCGAGCTGGCCGGGATCGACGCCGACACCAAGAATCCGCCGGGGGGTGAGATCGTGCGCGACAGCACCGGCCGCGCCATCGGCATGCTGCGCGACCGTGCCGCGGGACTGGTGCGCCAGGCGTACGCCGCGTCCCAGGCCGGCCGGACGCCGGCCGAGGTCCGCGCGCACCTCGAGCGGGCGGTCGAGCTGGCCGCGCAGGACGCCCTCGCCAAGGGGATCACCGCGTTCCAGGACCAGGGCGAGTCGTTCGCCACCATCGACGTCCTGAAGGAGCTCGCCGCCCAGGGCCGGCTGCCCATCCGGCTCTACGCCATGGTCGGCGGGGCGCCGCTCGACACGCTCGCCGCCCAGCTCGCCGCACACCGCGTCGTGGGGTTCGCCCACGATCACTTCACCGTGCGGGCGATCGGCGAGATCACCATGGACGGCGCCCTGGGCACGCACAGCGCCTGGTTCCTCGATCCCTACGACGACCTGCCGTCGTCGAGCGGCTTCCCCGTCACCACCCCCGACCAGCTGCGGCGCATCGCCGAGCTGGCGATCGAGAACGGCTACCAGGTGGCGGCCCACGCAATCGGCGACCGGGCGAACCGCGAGACGCTCGATGTGTTCGCCGCGCTCGCCGCGGCGCACCCCGACCTCAAGACCGCGCGCTGGCGCATCGAGCACGCCCAGCATCTGTCGCCCGCCGACATCCCCCGCTTCGCGCGGCTGGGGGTGATCGCCTCGATGCAGGGAATCCACGCCTGCTCGGACGGGCCTTACGTCGTGAAGCGTCTCGGCGCGCGGCGGGCGGCCGAGGGCGCCTACATGTGGCGCGCGCTCCTCGCATCGGGTGTGATCATCGCCAACGGGACCGACGTGCCCGTCGAGGACGAGGATCCGATCGCGAATTTCCATTGCTCCGTCACGCGCCGGATGAAGGACGGCACGCTGTTCTATCCGGACCAGAAGATGACGCGCGCCGAAGCGATCGCGTCCTACACGCGCGACGCGGCCTACGCGATGTTCCAGGAAGACCGGCTGGGCTCGCTCGCACCGGGGAAGCTGGCCGACATCACGGTCCTCGACCGCGACATCATCACCGTGCCGGATGATCGCATCCCGGGCACGCAGGTGCTGTACACGATCGTCGGCGGGAAGATCGTCTACCAGGCGCAGCACTAGAAACACGAACGGCCGGCGCCACTCGGCGCCGGCCGCATGCCCTGGCCCGGATTCGAACCGGGACGCCTTGCGGCACTGCCCCCTCAAGACAGCGTGTCTACCAGTTTCACCACCAGGGCGGCGAGAGGAAGCTAGAAACCGCCGCGCCGAGGGTCAAGCCGACTGCGTGATGCGTGATAGGGACGGGCGAGACGGAGGGACGGCCCGCACCGCCCGCTACCACGCATCACCACTGCGATCGATCAGTTCGGGGCGTGGACTTCCTGCCCGGATGTAACATGACGGACGTGAGCGCACTCCAGATACGCCCGAGGCGAGGCTGCGGTCCGTGACTACCGTCACGCGCCCTTGGGCAGTACTCCGTCGCTGTTGGATTGTCCCAGCCGGCCTGGTGCTGTTCCGATCGGACTTGGGCGGGCGCGACGATAGGCGGATGGGCGGATGGGCGGATCGATCGCGTCGCAGGCGACGATCCGCCCATCCGACTATCCGACTTTCCGTCAGGCCTTGATCGCCCCCTTCGGGTAGACCGCCGTTTTCATGATCATGTCGTGGAACGCCTGTTTCGCGGCGCCGAGGGTGAAGAAGCACCCCACGAAGATGATCAGCCCACCGAGCCGCCCCAAGGTGATCAGCGCATGCACGCCGGTCGCGAAGCCCACCAGGGAGAGCACGAAGTTGCAGTTCTTGAGCAGGTATCGCCCCAGGAGCGTCGGGACGCCGGCGGCGGTGCCGTCCGCGTTGGCGATACGGATGCCCAGGATCAGCTTCCCAAGTGTGAATCCGGTGAACCCTTCGATCAGGAAGTAGACGGTGCCGATGACGGCGAAGGCGATGACCATCCCGACCACCGCGCCCAGAATCCCGCCGACGACGGCCATGTTGACCGCCGTGGTGTCTGCTTGAGCCATGCTGCTGGCCGCTATGGACGCCGCGGTCCCACCGAACATGGCGCCGATGGTCCCCGCGCCGAGCCAGGACAGGATGAAGACAAGGATACAGTCCAGTATCAGCGCCCCGAGACGCTTCCCAAAGCCGATCCGCTGCTCCATGCCGCCACCTCCCTCGCAGTGGGTTGAGCCAACGTGCGCCCCCATATGCGACTCGGGGACCGTCCCGTCAAGGGCGGGACACGATCGCCCGGGCGAGGCGCCGGGCCGCCTCCGGCACAATCTGAAAGAAGAGGGTCGGCTCGAACACCTCCAGCTCCATCACGAGAAACTGCCGGCCCGCGTCGAGTTCGACACCGTCCACGCGCGCATAGAGCCAGGGACCGGGAACCCGGGCCAACGCGCGCTTTCCCGCCTCGAGCGCCGCGGCGCCGACCGTGGCCGGCTCGGTCCACCCGCCGAAGCGCTCCTGCACCCGGAATTCTCCCGGGCCGGCTCGCTTGCGCACGGTGTGGCTGAACTCCCCCGCCAGGTACACCAGCGACAACTCGCCCGCGGTCATCACCTCGGGCACGAATTCCTGAACCAACGCGCCTTCGCCCGCCACGAGGCGCGCCGCCCGTGGTTGGTCACCCGCAGCCCGGCGGCGATCGGTCAGCCAGGTCTCGTGGCCCGAGGCCGAAACCCGGGGCTTCACCACCGCCCGATCCCAGCCACGCGCTTCGAGGACGGCGCCGAGAGTCCGCCGGTCCCCCGGGGCGAGCCACTCGGTGCCGGGCAGCAGGATGCCGTCCCCGGCGAGATCAGCGAGGTAGATCTTGTCGTAGTTCCAGCGCACGACGGCCGCCGGATTCCAGAGTCGCGTGCCGGCGCGCTCCAGCCCGTCGAGCCAGCGGCGGAATTCCCCGAACCGGAGGTAGTAGTCCCAGCAGGAGCGGAGCACGACCGCATCGAATCCCGCCCAGTCCACCCCGGCCTCGTCCCAGCACACCGCGTGCACCTTCGCATCGAGCGCCCGCAGCGCGTCGCGCAGCGGGTGGTCGTCGGGATGCAGGTCGGGCAGCTGGCGGTAGGTGACGAGGGCGATCTCCACGGCCCAATGCTAATCACCCACCACGGCTGATCAGAAGCGCCAGGAGAAGTCGCCCTCGCGCCGGGTGAGGCCCTCGGGAATCCGGAAGATCGCCGGATCGACGCGCGTACGCGTGAGATCGGAGATCTCGATCGTCTGCACCTCGGGACCGCGGTCGTGCTCATCGCGGTCGGAGGTCCACGTCGTCACGACGATCCTGAGCGGTGTGCCCGGGAGCAGCGCCCGACGCGCCGCGACCTGCTGCCGGACGAAGGCGGGATCGGACTGGCCCAGCACCGACCCGAGGCGGGACAGCATCTCGATCAGCGGGTTGTGGACCAGCAGCGGCTCCGCAGTCACCCAGTAGTCGGTCACCACGCGCATGCGCACCGCGTCGCCACGCATGCCGAAGGCCCGCACCTCCACCGAGAACTCCTCGGTGAGGCGGACGCGCCGGGTGGGCAGCCCGGCGATGGAATCGCCGGGGCCGAGCCGTTCTGGAGTGATACGCGCATCCTGCACTCGGAACCGGACCACGCCCACGTCGGAAGCAGCCTCCAGCCCGACCCCGGCGATGCGCTCGAAGGTCGAATCCTCCATGACCGAGTACTCACGATCCTCCGGATGGACCACGATCAGTTGCCCGTCGCGCACCAGCATGTACTCGTGGTCACCCGACTGACGGTTGTCGAAGTCGATCCGTGCGTTGCGCCCATCCTCGCGCACCGTGCCCACGATGGGGTCGTCATGATGAGAGGTCATGCGGAAGGTGTAGCGATGGCCGGGTACGCCCTGCAGCAACGCGAGCACGACGAGGGGGAGCAACACGCGGTCTCCGCGGACGGGATGGCGAGACTACGGATGCGCGAGCCGCATGGTTTCCGGCTCGCGCTTGCGTTCGGACTGCGGCAAACGCATCCTCCCTGCCCATGCGACGCAGCGGAAAGACGGCCCAGCAGAAGGCGGCGGAGGAGCTCTCCGCCAAGGAAGCGACGCGGCTGCAGAATGCGGCCGAGCAGCTGGCGCGGGCCGTCGAGGAGTTCCTGCGGCGCCGGAGCCCACTGCATACGGCCCCGGAATGCCGGGAGGGCCAGGTCGAGCTGCTCGACTGGTCGGCGGCGGGGTGCGAGTCGCTGTGCCCGCTGTGCCTGCTGAACCGGGCGCTTTCCATCTACCGGATGCGGGCCTAGGGCGACCCGCCGCTCACCCCAGAGGGACATATGGCCCCGGATCCCCGCTCTCCCACGCCGCACTCCACGGTGCCCCGCGAGCAATGGCTCGTCGCCCGCCGGGCTCTGCTCCAGGAAGAGAAGGAATTCACTCGCCTGCGGGATGCGCTGAGCCGCCGGCGGCGCGAGCTCCCCTGGGAGCCCGTCGAGAAGTCCTACGTCTTCGACGGACCGGACGGCCCGGAATCGCTGTCGGACCTGTTCGCCGGCACGCGGCAGCTGGTCGTGTATCACTTCATGTTCAATCCGGCCGACGACGCCGGGTGCCCCCACTGCTCCTTCTGGGCCGACCACTACGACGGCATGCTGCCGCATCTGCGCCAGCGCGACGTGTCGTTCGTCGTCATCTCCCGCGCGCCGCGCGAGAAGCTGGCCGCGTTCCAGCGGCGGATGGCCTGGAAGTTCAAGTGGCTCTCCTCGGGCCGCAACGAGTTCAACTACGACTTCGGCGCGTCGTTCACGCCCGCCGAGGTCGAGAGCGGGACGCCGCTCTACAACGTCGGCACCCTGCCGCCCGGGGTGCAGGATCGTGAGGGGTTGAGCGTGTTCTTCAAGGATGCGGACGGCAGGATATTCCGCACCTACTCCTGTTACGCGCGCGGCATCGACATGTTCAACGGCACCTATCAGATCCTCGATCTGGTGGCCAAGGGACGGGACGAGGATCCGGAAGCCACGCAGAGCTGGGTGCGCCACCACGACCGCTATGAGAAGCCGCATTCCTGACGTTGTCCTGACCGTCACATCTTGACAATCATGATGAGCGGTCGCCACCTTTGCCCCGGCGCTCATTCTCCGAGGCATCCGTGGACCAGCCCAACACCGACGTCATCCAGGGCACGCTCGACCTGCTGATCCTCAAGACCCTGAGCCTCGAGCCGATGCACGGCTTCGGCATCGCCCGCCGGGTCGAGCAGATCTCCCGCGGGGTGTTCAAGGTCAACCCGGGGTCTCTCCTCACCGCGCTGCAACGGCTGGAGCGCGCCGGCTGGCTCGATGCCGAGTGGCGCCAGACCGAGAACGCGCGCCGCGCCAAGTTCTATTCCCTCACGCGCGCCGGGAGGAAACAGCTCGACATCGAAACCGCCGACTGGGCCCGCCGGGCAGGCGCCATCGCGCGGCTCCTGAACGCCGAGAGCTAGGAGCATGTCGCTGTGGCGCCAAGTGACCCGCGGCCTGCGCGCGCTCACGAACCGCGCGGCCACCGACCAGGACGTGACCGACGAGGTTGGCGACTACCTCGCGCACGCGACCGCGGCCCACCTGGCCCGGGGACTTCCTCGTGATGCGGCCGTACGCGCGGCGCGGCTGGACCTCGGCAATGTCACGGCCGCCCGGGAGCAGGTCCGCGAGTACGGCTGGGAGAATCTGATCGAGTCCGTGCTGACCGACCTGCGCTATGCCGCCCGCCGACTGCGACAGGCGCCCGGCTTCACGGGCGTCACCGTCTTGACCCTGGCGCTGGGGCTGGGCGCGACGACCGCGATCTTCAGCGCGGTGAACCCGATCCTCTTCGCGTCGCTGCCGTACCTGCACGCCGGCCGGATCGCCGCCATCCTGGAGGTCACGAGCAGCGGTGGCCGCACCGGCGGGACGTTCGGCCTGTACCGCGCGTTCGTCGAGCGTTCGCGCTCCTTCGCGGCGATCGCCGTGTTCAAGCCATGGCAGCCGACCATGACCGGAGCGGATCAGCCGGCGCGATTGGAGGGGCAACGCGTCAGCGCGAGCTACTTCCAGGTGCTGGGCGTTGCGCCAGCCGTGGGACGGGGCTTCGATCCGGCCGACGATCGGCGCAACGGTCCGAACGTCGTCGTCCTGAGCGACGTTCTGTGGCGCCGCCGCTTCGCCGGGGATCGCGCGATCGTCGGACGCCAGATCAGGCTCGACGACAATCTCTACACGGTCGTCGGCGTCATGCCGCGTGGCTTCGAGAACGTCCTGGCGCCGGCGGCCGATGTGTGGGCGCTGCTGCAGTACGATGCGTCGCTCCCCGCCCAGGGACGGGAGTGGGGCCATCACCTCCGGACCGTGGGGCGGCTGCAGCCGGGGGTCAGCATCGATCAGGCGACGACGGAGATCAACGCGCTCGGGCACTCGGTGGTGGAGACGCTCCATCCGGAGACGTATGATCCCAATACCAGCTTCGCCGTGGCGTCGCTGCGCACCGAGCTCACCCGCGGGGTGAAGCCGGCGCTCCTCGCCATGCTCGGCGCCGTGTCATTGGTGCTCGTGATCGCCTGCGTGAACGTGACGAACCTGCTCCTCGCCCGCGGCGTGCTCCGGCGCCCCGAGTTCGCACTGCGCGCCGCCCTCGGCGCCCGGCATGGCCGCCTGATCCGGCAGCTCCTGACCGAGAGTCTCGTCCTCGCCGCGGCCGGCGGCGCGATCGGCATGGCCGTCGCGCTGCTTGGCGTGCGCGCGCTCCAGGCGCTCGGTCCGCCGGATCTGCCGCGCCTCGGCGCGATCGGGGTCAACGGCACCTTGTTCGCGTTCGGACTGGGGACCACCACGTTGATCGGCCTGGCATTCGGGGTGATCCCGGCGCTGCAGGCCGCGCACCAGGATCCCCACGGGGATCTCCAGCACGGCACCAGGAGGACCGCCGGCGCGCACCGGCGCACCCCCAGCGCGCTCGTCATCGCGGAAGTCGCGCTCGCGCTCGTGCTGCTGGTCGGCTCGGGACTGCTGCTGCGCAGTCTCCAGCACCTGTTCGCGGTTCCCGTGGGCTTCGACTCGCCCGGACTGCTCACGATGCAGGTGCAGACCGTCGCTCACCGGTTCGACCAGGATAGCGCCGCGTTTCGCTTCTTCGAGCGGACGCTCGAGGCGGTCCGGCGCGTGCCGGGGGTCACTGCCGCTGCGCTCACGAGCCAGCTTCCCCTGAGCGGAGACCGGGACGAGTACGGCGCGTCGTTCGAGGCGAGCCCGACCCAGCCCGCCGAGACGTACGGCGTGTTTCGGTATGCCGTGAGTCCAGGGTACATCGAGGCGATGCACATCCCGCTCCGGTCCGGCCGCCCACTCCAGGAAGGCGACCGCCCGGATGCCCCTCCCGTCGCGCTGATCAGCGAGTCGCTGGCCCGCAGCAGGTTCCAGGGAACGGACCCCATCGGCCAGCGCTTGCGCATCGGTCCGGCCGGACCGTACACCATCGTCGGCGTGGTCGGCGACGTGAAACAGATGTCGCTGGCCCTGAACGAGTCGGACGCGGTCTACATCCCTGCGTCCCAATGGATGTTCGCCGATCGGGTGATGTCGATCGTGGCTCGTACGCGCGGCGACGCCGCCGCCCTCGCGCCGGCGCTGCGGGAAGCCGTATGGTCGGTGGACAAAGACCAGCCGGTCGTACGCGTCGCCACGATGGACCACCTGCTCGCCGCTTCGGCGGCCGAGCGGCGTTTCGCGCTGGTGCTGTTCGAGGCATTCGCGCTCGCGGCGCTGGTGCTCGCGGCCGCCGGCATCTACGGCGTCCTGTCGGGGAGCGTCGCCGAGCGGACGCGGGAGATCGGGGTCCGATCGGCGCTGGGCGCCTCCCGGGCCGAGATCCTGGGCCTGGTGGTGCGCCGCGGGATGACGCTCACGGGGCTCGGGATCGCGCTGGGCGTCGTGGGCGCGGTGATCGCGAGCCGCGCCCTGATCACACTGCTGTTCGGCGTGTCGCGCCTCGACCCGGTCACCTACGCCGGCGTCGTGCTGGTGCTCATCTTCGTGGCGGCGCTCGCCAGCGGCATCCCCGCCTGGCGGGCGGCGCGAATCGATCCCGCGATCGCGCTCCGATCGGAGTAGCGGACCTTCGTCAGGGCCGGTGAGCGACTCGCACCTGAGCCAACCGGCGCACCCCCTCGACGATCGCAGCCTCCGGTAACGCCGCGAAGCCCAGCATCCACCCGTCCAGGCGTGGCCGCGACAGAAACCGCCCCGAGAGACCGGGCGTCTCCACGCCCACCTGCGCCGCGGCGCGCGTCAGCGCGGCCTCGCGCCCGCGGGGCAGCGTCACCGTGAACTGGAGTCCGGCCCCGGTGCCGGTCGGACGGCACCAGTCGCCGATGTGGCGGCCGATCTCGTCGAGCAGCAGGTCCCGGCGCTGCTGATAGAGCCTGCGCATGCGGCGCACGTGGGCCGCGAAATACCCTTCCTCCATGAAGTCGGCCGTCACGAGCTGGGCGAGACGCGCCGAATGTCCGTCGTGCGCCGAGCGCGCCGTGACGAACCCGCTCACGAGCGCCGGGGGAAGGACGAGGTAGGCCAGGCGGAGCCCGGGAAACAGCACCTTCGTGAAGGTCCCGAGGTAGATGACCCGGTCGTGCGCATCCAGCCCCTGCATCGCGGGGAGCGGGCTCGCGTCGTACTGGAATTCGCTGTCGTAGTCGTCTTCGACGATCCACGCGCCGTGACGGTGCGCGTACTCGATCAGCGCGAGGCGCCGCGGCAACGAGAGGGTCACCCCGGTGGGGTACTGGTGCGACGGCGTGACGTAGATCAACCGGGGGGCGGCGCCGTCGCGCGGCGCGCGCAGGATCATTCCCTCCCGATCGACCGGGAGCGGCGTGAGTCTCGCCCCCATCGCTGACAACGCCGTCTGTGCGCCGCGATACCCGGGCTCCTCGAGCCACGCGATGTCGCCCGGATCCGTGAGCAGCGTGGCCGCGAGATTGAGCGCCTGCTGCGAGCTGGTGAGCACGAGCACCTGCTCGGGGCGGCAGCGCACGCCGCGGGATTGGGCGAGATAGCGCGCGATGGCCGCCCGCAGCGCGGGTTCGCCGGCCGGATCGCCGTAGCCCAGCGCCGCACGAGCCCGCCGCAGCCGGCGCGCGGTCAGGCGCCGCCAGGTGTCGAGCGGAAACTCGCTGAGGTCCGGAAAGCCGGCGGAGAAGGCCGCCGCGTGCATGGGGTCAATGCACCCACCGCCGCGCACGATGCGGCCGCCGCGGACAGACCAAGAGGCGGTCTCCTGCCGGCGCCGGGCCACCGGCTTTACCGCGGGTGGATGGGGACCGACGTCCACGTTCACGAAGGTCCCGTCGCCCACGCGCCGCCGCAGGTAGCCCTCGGCTTCGAGCTGGGCGTAGGCGGCCTCGACCGTGATGCGCGAGACCTTCAGATCCCGCGCCATGATCCGGGACGCGGGCAGCCGCTCGCCGTGGCCCACGCGTCCGGATTGCACGGCCTCCCGGATGGCGGCGCAGATGCGGTCGCGCAGCGAGCGCGCCGGACCGGCGTGCGACTGGAACAACGCGAACCAGACGGGCGTGCGCCGGCCGCGCGCGGAGATTGGACTTATCCCATGCTCCATAATGGTCTAATTGATAATGCCAGCCGGCGTGCTAGGCTACCGGGAGCCGGTCGCACGACCCTGGTCCCGAGGCGCCGCCCATGTCGCCCAAGAAACTGCTCCTCCTCCTGCTCGCCGCAGCGCCACCGACCCTGGCGGGTCAGACCCCGCAGTTGGTGGACATCGGGGGGCTCCGACTCGACGTCGTGCGGGCCGGCGCGGGAGCCCCGGCGGTCGTCTTCGAGGCCGGCCTGGGCGACGCCCTGAACGATTGGGACCGGGTATGGCCGGCGGTCGCCGGATTCACGACCGTCGTGGCCTACTCCCGATCCGGCCTCGGCCGCTCCGATCCGGGGCCGGAGGAGCACAGCGCACGCCGTGCGGCGGCCGAGCTGCATGCCCTGCTCGCGCGGCTGCGGATCCCGCCGCCCTACGTGCTGGTCGGGCGGTCCTACGGCGGCATCCTGGTTCGTCTGTACACGTCGCTCTATCCCGCCGACGTGGCCGGGCTGGTCCTCGTGGACGGCAGCCACGAGCAGCAGGTCAAACGGTGGGGCATGCTCGACAGCACCTATCCCGGGGCGTTTCGCGCATTCTTCGACTCCCTGCTCGGCACGTCGCAGCCCGGCGCGGAAGCCGCGGAGACTCGCGAGTCCATGCGCATTCAGGCGGCCGGGGGAATCGAAGGCCTGAGCCCCCTGCCCGACATTCCCCTGGCGGTGCTCACCAGCATGCGGGTGCCTGACAGCCCCAGCACCGTGAATCAGACGACCCGAGGCCACGAGGCGTGGCGGGCGATGCACGACGAGTGGTTCCGCCGCTCGCGCAACGCGATCCACATCGTGACCTCGCGCAGCGGACATGCGATCCAGGACGCTGAGCCGCAGCTCGTGGTCGACGCGATCCGGTTTGTGCTGGACCGGGTGCGCAGCCAATGACGATGCACTTCCCTCTCGATCAGGAGTCGCCCATGGACGGGACCCGCTCGCTCGTGCTCGAATCCCCCGCGCCCGCGCCCGCGGCGAGTCGTGATTTCATGGCGGCAAAGCTCGCCTTCCATACCGATGCCTGGGATGTGGCCGAGGACCTGAAGCACGGCGTTGACGGCATCGTCGTCGTGGACGCCCGCTCCCGCGCGGCATACACCCGGGGGCACATCCCGGGCGCCATCAGCTTGCCGCACCGCGAAATGTCTCCGGAGACGACGCGGGATCTCGATCCCCGCAAGACTTACGTGGTCTATTGCGACGGCATCGGGTGCAACGCGTCGACCAAAGGGGCGTACCGGCTCGCCGCCCTCGGGTTTCGGGTGAAGGAGCTGCTGGGGGGTCTCGACTTCTGGTTACGGGACGGCCATCCGGTGACGCGGGGTGAGGAAGCGGGACAGAAGTCCGCCCGGTCCGGAATCGCCTGCGGCTGCGCCTGACGCGAGATCAACAAGAACAGAGCCGCGCCGCCGACACCGAACGGTCGACGACGCGGCTCATTTGTCTGCGCAACCCGGTGCGATCGCCATGGGCGCTCGACCTGAGGCGCAGATCGCGGTTCGGTCCTGGATCAGCTACCGATCAGGCGATCGCTTGCCCATACCAGGTTGCGCAAGCCACTGGGACTAGACAATGGATCACCTCCTTGGTTGAGTGAATGGATCGGGCGTGAGCACCCGTATTGTATACGCTCGAGTCCGGCCGGCAAGGCCACTTGTCGGCGCGCCGCAGAGACCACTCGTGTGACCATTCGCCGGCTCCGGGTGTAGTCCACTTGTGTGGGGATCCGAGCTCGGGTCCCCCTCCGCCCGGCGCGGCAGGCATCGGCACGCTCCCGGAGCCTCGGTCTTCCGCCGATGCCGCTGGGAGGCCGCATGAGCATTGATCGTTCGACTGCCGCACCCCGTCACCCGCAAACCGACCCCGCGATCACGGTGAAGCGCTTCGACGCGCCCGAATCGGTCCTGGTGCTCGACCAGGGTCGCCTCGAGCTGATCACCATCGGCGGACGACTGGTGGGCAAGGGCAGTTACGCGCCGGGATGGCGCTTGTCCAACACGCTCGTTCCACCCCGCCGGGCGGGCGCCGGACCCTGGGAGCAGACCGGCGTCGTCCTGTCGGGCCGGGCGAAGATCCGGGGGCCCGGAGGGGTCGACATCGACCTCACCCCCGGAGACTTCTTCCATGTCGCGGCGGACTACGAGTGCTGGGTGGTCGGCTACCGGCCCTGTGAGATCCTGTACTTCGACGGGATGGAGGCGCTGCTCGACCGCATGCGCGGCGACGGCGGGAAGATCCTCCGGCCCTGAGAAGGAGCGCTGGCTCACTGACGCGGTCGAGCCACAGCGCGGAGCCGGGCTGGCCGGGCGGTGATGGAGATTACGGCCCTGGCCAGGGTCGCGGTCACGTTTCCGGCATTAAAACGGGAAATCCCGCCCGCCACGTTACTTGCATGACGCAGGAGGTTCTTTACAGGCACACCCATTGAGCGCCCAGAACAAGAGGTGGCGGGATGATGATGAAGCAAGCGGTGGGATTCCTTGCGTCGGTTGCCGGGATCGGGGTTCTGGCCCTCTTCGTCGGGGTGCTCGTACGGCTCTCGTGGAACACGCAGACCTATCCCCCTCGGCCGACGGACAGACCAGATCCTTCGCAGCCGGAGAAGGTCCTTCGCGAAGCATGACCGGAAGGGGGATGCATGTTCGTCCTGGTGACTGACGTCTCGACCTCGCGCCTCGCGCCGGACCTGCTTCGTTCTCCCTGTGCATACCCGGCGAGCATGGTGTGGGTGGACCCTGAAGAAGTGGAGGGCGAGCCAGAGGACGGCGAGCAGAGCCGCGACTCGGGGATCCGCGAGCGCGCCATGCGTGTGTTCGGCCCGTTCCAGACGTATGAGGAGGGCGAGCACGCGGCCACGATGCTGGCGGCGGATGGCGACTACCGAATCATCCCGGTCGATCCGGTGGGGACAGCGGATCAGCAGTAGAGCGAAACCGTTTGCGCGGGATGGAACTCGATGGCTGGTCGTAGCAGAGTTCCGATCGCACTGCCCCTGGTCCTCGCATCGTGCGCGGTGCAGCCACGGGCCGCACCGACGGTGGAGGCGATCGTCGCTTTGCAGGGGATGACGGCCTCGGGCCGCGAGCCGCCACGTCCCCGCCTGCCTCCCGGATCCGATACCAACTCCGCCGTGCCCTACTACGAGCGGGCCGTGCGGCTGGCGCGGTCCGGCATCAAACTCGACACGGCGGACATCTACCTCTATTGGGCATCCCGCCTCGACCCGGCATGGGCGGATCCGATCTTTCTCCGAGGGGTCCTGATCCTGCGGGCGTTCCGCAAGGACGCCCTCGATGTGCTGGAGCGCACCGGCTCACCGCGCGCCGCCCGGCAGGTGGAGCTGCCCGAGGGCCAACTGCACCGCGTGGACTCGCTGCTCCACGTCGCCTGGGGGCGTAACCCCCTCGTCTTCTCGGACCTCGATCCTCCACCCTTCTGGGGCCGTCCCGGGGATCCGACACGGGAGGCGTCGTTCGCGTTCACCATGAGACGCTTCTCGGAGGCGGAGAGCCTCTTCGCCCAGGCGCTGCGCACGTATCCCGACAACCCGGTACTGCGGATCTACCGTGCGCGGGCGTTGTTCTACCTGCAGCGCTACGACAGCGCGGTCGTCGAGCTGGTGGCGGCGCGCGACACGGTGCGCGGCAGAGCCGAGACCGAGCGCTCCGCCATTCTGCCGTCGGTCGAGATGCTCGAGTTCGCCATCGGCATCATCCGCGTGCAGCAGGACGACTTCCCAGCGGCGCGAGCCGCCTTCGAGCGCGCCCTGACGGAGAACCTCGGCTTCTACTGGGCGCATGTGCGCCTCGCCGGCTCGGCCCTCGGGTTGCACGACACGACGAGCGCGCTCCGGGAGCTGGACGAGGCGATCCAGCTCGAGGGCTCCGATCCGGTGCTACGGCTGTACGACGGCGCCGTGTTGAACGGCGTGGGGCGTCGAGAGGAGGCCGCGACGCAGCTGCAGCGCGCCATTGCGCTCGATCCGTACTATGCCGAGCCGTACTACTGGCTCGCGCTCGTGTACGACGCCCAGGGGAAGGCCGCCGAGGCAATCGCGCAGTACCGCCAGTTCCTCGCCCATGCGGCCGGCGAGGACCCGAAGCGCGCGGGCGCGCTCCGGAACCTCACCGTACTCGGTGCGGCGTCTGGGGATTCTTCCTGAGAAGAGAGCATCTCCGCCGGGCCGCAATACGCCGGCCAGGCATCGAACCGAAGACCTGCAGTTGATGCGCCGGCGCCACACGCCAGGCTCAATCGACACCATCATCGGCACCACGCCCGGAAGATGAGCCGAGCTTCACGGCGCCGCCCCTAGCGAACCTCCGCTTTGCCGCGCAGAATGGTCGGGCCGTTTCTTGACCGCCAAGCACCAACGAGAAGGAGTAGGCAGCATGCTTCTCCGACGAGCGCTCCTCATCGGGGGCTGGATGAGTGTGGCAGGGTCCCAGGCGTCGGCGCAGGCAACAACGGCCAAGCTCCCCTGTGATTCAAATCTCCTGCAACTCGCCGCCCCGGTGAACGGCTATCGTCCCCGGGGGGATCGGTGCGAGGGCGTCTATGCCCGTCAGGTGGCCGGGACCACGCTGTTCCTCTCCTCGTTCACGGAAACCTTCGAGAAATACGATCTCGACGCGGACGATCCCCTCATCATCCGCTGGACCGCACCGGTCGACTCCGGCATCCAGCTCCGCGCCGAGACCATCAAGGCGGGACGCTACTACCGGATGGACACGCGTTCCGCGCCGCGCGACTCGGTGTACCGCTGGCCCAATCGAATTCTCAGCTCGGAGCGACTCGCTCGTAGCGATCTGGGGGTCCTGGGGTGGACGAGGGTCACGCTCGGTGGACGGCGACGGGTCGCCTACGTCCCGCTCGCGGTCACGCAGAAGAGCGCACCCACCTCCTGCGGGCCGCTGCAGATCGCCTTCTCCACCGAGACCCGGCTCCTCGAGGTACTGGTGAGCCTGGCCCAGCTGGACTCCACCGGCGCCGAGATCCGCGTGATCAAGAAGGACGAGCCGCTGGGTCGCGGATTCTATCCCGCCGGAAGCCCGATCCTCGTCTCCCTGCGGCGGGCCGATCTGGCCGCTGCGGGACTGTACTCGCTCAAGGTGGCCGCCAACCTGAGTCCGCGTGGCAACTACTCGCACGAGTACCTGCTGCTCATCCCCACCGCCACCGCGTGCCCCAAATGAGCCGGTCCTGCACCTCGTGCAGCCGCCCGATCCCGGACGACAGCGTCGTCTGCCCGCTGTGCGGGGCCGACCTGCCCACCTCCCTCCTGGTCGACCCGGTCCCCACGCAAACGCTCGGGACGGACGCCGTCCGGGAGCGGCTGCAGGCCGCGCTCGGAGCGGGGTTCGAGCTCGGCGCGAAGCTCGGCGAGGGAGGGTTCGGTGTGGTGTACCGTGCGCGGGACGTGCGGCTGCGCCGGGATGTCGCCGTCAAGCTGCTGCGCCGGGAGCTGGTATCCGGCGAAGGCTTCGTGGAGCGGTTCGAGCGGGAGGCGCAGGCGCTCGCCGCGCTGCGCCACCCCAACATCGTTCCGGTCTACGCGATCGGAGACCAGGGTGAGCTGATCTATCTCATCATGCCGTTCGTCGAGGGCGTCACTCTCACCGACTACCTCCGCGAGCACGGCCGCCTGGCCCTGGACGAAGCCGCGCGCATCCTGCGGGCGGTCGGCGGCGCGCTCACGGCGGCGCACGGCGTGGGGCTCGTCCATCGCGACATCAAGCCGGACAACATCATGCTGGAGGGACCGAAGCGTCATCCGCTGCTCATGGATTTCGGGATCGCGAAAACCGGGCAGACGGGTGGCGGCGTGGGCCTCACCTCCACGGGCATGGTGCTGGGAACGCCGCTGTACATGAGCCCGGAGCAGGCCAAGGCGGATCCGGCGGTGGATGCGCGCTCGGACATCTACTCCCTCGGCATCCTCGCCTATCAGTTGTTCACCGGAGAGCTCCCGTTCAACGGCGATTCGATTTACGCCGTGCTGAACCAGCACCTGACGACCCCGGTGCCCGAGCCGCGCACCCTGCGGCCCGAGATTCCCGCACAGGTCTCGGCCGCGCTGCGCCGGGCGATGGCCAAGCAACCGGCCGAGCGCTTTCAGCACGTCGAGGAATTCATCGAGGCACTCGAAGGGCGTGGCGGCGCCGCCATGCACCGGCCGTGGGCCCTGCCGGGAAGCCGGACGCTCGTGGCCGCGCTGCTCGGGGGCGTGCTCCTGGCCCTGGCCGCAGTCGTGTTCTGGAAGGGCTCGCAGCCGGTGGCGCGCGCACCCGTTCATGCCGAGCTCCGTGCGCAAGGCGTGTGGCTCCGGCTGGGGGCCGCGTCGGCGCCGTGGGACCGCGCGCTGACACTGCGATCGCTCGGAATCTCGGGGCTCGAGGAAGTCTCGCTTCCCGCCCAGGGCAAGAACCCGGCGCGCACCGTCGCCACGCCGACCTTGTTCCTCAAGGCGGTCCGCCCGGACAGCGGTGGCATCAGCATCGACCCGATTCGGCTCCCGGCCCGCAGCCTGATCGCCGTGCGGACCACCGGGGCCGGCGGGACGGTGCAGTTGACCATCGGAGACTCGCTGCCGCCCATCCCGGTGTCGGTGAGCGGGCCGATCGTCGTAAGCCTGCCGGACGAGCCGACGGACACGATTCCGTTTCGCATCGATCAGATCCAGCTCGTGGCTCCCCGCGGGGCGCTCGATTTCGAGCTGGGCTTCGAGGGCGTGGGGCCGGCGCGTCCCCTGGTCCCGCTCGAGGTCGTCGGCGTGAGCTTCCAGGACGTCAACCGGTTCCGCGACGAGGAGCAGGCCAGCGATCAGGCGGTGTCGACCATCGACAGCGGCACATTCGGACTCGGCGTCGGCAACCGGGCTCCCCATACGCTGACGAAGGGGGAGGACCTGCCGCTGCACGGCTTCCGCGGCGCGATCCGCGACGTCGCGGTCGATTCCCAGGCCGTGGCCCTCACCCTCGAGGGCACCGTCGATTCCCTGCCCGCTTCGCTCGGCTCGATCCCAAGCAAGCTGCAGGTCTTCTGGTCGGAGCATCCCGTGGCCTCGGGCGGCGCCGGCCTCGTCTATCTCGCGCTGTTCGTTCTGGTCGGGCTCTATTGGAAGAGGGGCGCACGATGAGAGCGGTTGCCGGTCTGGTGCTGGTCACTGTCGCGGCTGCCCCGCTGGCGGGCCAGCGGATGTCACGCATGCCGGTGGAGGCCGCCAACCTGGTGGTCCAGGTGCTGGTCAGCGGGGGAGATGATGAGGAGGTCGGGGCCGGTATCGTCGTCGCGGCATCCAATCGCATCATCGTCGCGACCGCGGCGCACGTGGTCCGCACGGCCCAACAGGGCGGAACCGTCCGGGTGGTGTTCCAGTTCGCCCGCAACGACACCGTCGAGGCGAAAGTCGAACAGGTGGACCGCGACCTCGACCTCGCGGTGCTGAGCCTGCCGCGTGACGGACGCGCGACCATCCCATTCGCATTCGACCGGCAAGGCGACCCCGGAGCGCTCGAGATCGGTGCCCTGGTGGTGCCGCTGGGATGCCCCGAGCGGCGCTGCTGGGAGCCACCGGTGAGCGGTGACCGCGTGATCAGCGCGAGCTCGCGCCGAGTGCGCTTCGAGTCGTTCTTCGTGAGCCCGGGGAGCTCGGGGGGCGCGCTGTTCAACCAGCAATGGGAAGTGGTGGGGCTGGTCACCGAAAAGAACACCCAGGACGGCATCGCGGTCGGCATGAGTGAGGTGGCCGACCGGTTGCGGAAGTGGGGCTACGCCGTCCAGCTCGGTCCGACGCGTATCCCCCGCGCCGGGTACCGCACCCGCCTCAGTCTGGTCGGGTTGGCGCCGACCTCCGGCGGCCTGACCCAATCGGGCCGGTGGCCGAGTGGGCGACTCGCGTTCCTGCTCCGGGGCCAGGAGCGGATCGGGTGGCACCTGGCGGCGATCCGTCTCGCGCCGCAGGATCTGAAGGTGACCGGAGGCATGGTGGGGACCAGCGTCGCGCTGCGGGCCGGACGGCTCGGGATTGCCCCGTTCGGCGAGGTCGGGGTCGCCCGGGTGAACGGGCGCTTCAACGCCGGGAGCTACTTCGTCCAGGGCCCGAATGGACCGGTGGCGGTCCCGGTCTGGCAGACGTTGACGAACGACGTGATCGGCGTCGGCGTCGGGGCGGACCTGGAGGTCTTGATCGCCCCCCATCTCGCGGTCTCGGGGTTGGTGGGACACTGGAGCTTCCGTACCGATGCGCCGTTGCCGTCGCTTCCCGACGTGTTCGTCGGGGCGGGCCTCAAGTTCGCGTTCTAACCCAGAGGCACTCTCGATTCATGAACAGACGATCGCCGTACCTGAAAGCTGCAACGACGCTGCTCGCCGGGGCGCTCCTCGCCACCTGTACCAATGAGCTCGAGCCCACCGGGGCGATCACGGTGACCCTCGCGAAGGGTGCCGCCTGGCCGGACACCCTGGCGGTGGCCGAGATCGCCACGCTCGCGGTGACCGTCACGGGCCCGAACCAGCAGGCCGTTACCGGCGTCGCACTGGAGTGGGGGTCCTCCGATTCCTCCGTCGTGATCGTGACGGGCGGAGCGAGCCCCCTCAGGGCGACCGTCGACAGCCGGCGCTCCGGCACGGCCACGATCGTGGTGCGCGTCGCCCAGACCGGCTTCCAGCCGGTCGAGCTGCGGGCGCCGGTGGCCGTCCGGCCGCGCGGCGCCGATTCGCTACTCGCCGTCGGCGACCTCGACACGATCGGCCTGGCACTGCAGCGGGTAGACCCGGGCTTCCTCACGGGCGCCACCGTGACCTGGGGCTCGAGCGATCCTTCGGTCGTTGGTGTTTCCGCCCTGGCGTCGGATTCCACGCGGGCCGCGATCACCGGGCGGTTCAGCGGCACCGCGCAGGTCACCGCGACGGTCCAGAACCAGGGCGGCCGCTCGACGTTTCAACTTCCGGTGACCGTGCTCCCGCTCGAGATCAGCGAGCTGCCGGCATGGACGCCGACGGTCAACCGGACTAACACCGCAGCGTTCGCCGTGGAGGTGAAGGACGCGCTGGGCCGGATCAGGACCGGCGTCAAAGTACAGTGGCACTCCACCAACGAGACGGCGTTCACGGTCGATTCGACCGGCACCGTGCTAGGCAAGGCCCGCGGCGGGGGCGAGCTGGTGGCCAGCGTCGGAGTCGCGCCGTTTCAGGTCGTCGAGCATCGCGCGCCACTTCAGGTGACCGAGAAGTGGAAGGCCGTGACCGCGGGGGGGGACCATACCTGCGCGATCGCCGCGCTGGACGGCACGGGCTACTGCTGGGGCAGCAACGCCCAGGGGCAGCTGGGGCTCGGCTTCGAGGCGAGCGCGCTCGGCCAGGCATCCGTGCCGCGCACCATCGCCACGTCGCACAAGTTCACGGAGCTCGAGGCGGGCGCCGCGCACAGCTGCGGGCGCGAGGGGTTCCAGACCCTACTCTGCTGGGGTGCGCGGGATCGCGGGGCGGTGGGGGACGGCGTGTGCATCCCTGGTGGCATGGGCTCCACCTGCTTCCCCTCGGTGGAGTCTCCCGTGACCATCGTGAGCGGAGGGATCGTTGGCGGAGTGCAGGTCCGGCTGGATCAGCTGATCGTCGGCGGCACGTTCAGCTGCATCGTCACGGTCAACGGCGGCTCGGGGAGTTTTTCCAGCCGAGACTTGCGGTGCTGGGGAACAGCGGACGACTTCGGCCGGGGGATAAGCTTCCCGGGGTCCGGGTTTGCCGACTCGGCAGTGATCCTGCAGCCGGGCCTCTCGGGGGATGCCGACGTCACCGACGTCTCGACCGGCGGCGCCCATCTCTGCACCAGGACCGACGATATCTGGTGGGTCCGGTGCATGGGCATCAACGACCACGCGCAGCTCGGTGACGGGACCGTGGGCAACGATCCGCTCCCCTCTTGGCTCCCGAAAGGCTTCACGATCGTGGGCGGGGATCCCGTCAATCCGGGTGGGGATGGCTATCCCACGTCGGGCCTCAGCGCCGGCGGCAGTCACACGTGCGCCCTCGATGCGGTCGGGGTGCTGTGCTGGGGGTCGAACGCGAGCGGCCAGCTGGGGTCGGCCGTGGCGGGCGATGCGGTCTATCCCACCCGCGCGGCGCTCCCGGTCCAGGCGGTTGTGCTGTCGGCCGGCGGCGCGCACACCTGCGCCCTCGTGACCGGCGGCGACGTGTGGTGCTGGGGCTCCAACGCGCACGGCCAGCTCGGGCGCGGCACCACTGGCGGGACCAGCTCGGTGCCGGCGCAGGTGAGCGGCGGGCTGAAGTTCGTGTCGATCAGTGCGGGTAGCGCGCACACCTGCGGGGTGACGACCGACGGATCGCTGTACTGCTGGGGGAACAACTCGAGTGGTCAGCTGGGCGATGGGACTCAGAGCGACCGGGCGACGCCCGTTCGGGTCGCGGAGTCGCCGCAATAGTGCGCCTTGCGCCGCTCCCCTTTCGGGGCTCCTTGGCCCGGCGCTAGGCGCGTTACGAGCAGATCCTGGGCGTCTATGAGGTCGCCGAGGCCCGCTCTGCGCGCTGCTTGATAGAGCGTTCGAGCTGCGATTCCCGCACGCCGCTCGTCACGCACTGGGAAGATGCGACCCCCGGTCGTGGAGTCATCGACCAACTGATCGCCACCATGACTATGGAAGTCGACGAGTCACCGTGGACGGTGATGTTGTACACCGCCCACTCCGGTGGCAGGCGTCGACCCGCTGTGTCCCGGCCGCATTCAGACCAGGCGGTGTCGGAATTGGCCAGCTCGTTCCGGTCCGTGGCCATTGAGCCGGTCGGGCGGTCGGTCCAACGAATTGGAATGCTGTTCGCGGCCAGCACGTCGATCGCGGCATCCCACGTCCGACCGGAGGAGGCATTGACCGGTAGGGGGTCCCTACTCGAGGCAACTGGAGCGCGCGGAATACCACTGAAGATCCCGGCGACTGGGAGGGGGCAGCCGATTGTCGACAGAGCCAGAAGCGCAGGAAGGACCTGAAGAGGCCCTCTGGCTTCACGAACACGACCCGCTTGTGCTGCAGTGATCATAGTAAGGAAGGTTGGGTCCATCCCTTAACTCCCCGTGAGAATGAGGTGAGACTAGGCGCAAATTCACACGCATTTCATGTCGTCTTAACAAAACGCACGACATTTCCGCGTATCGGCACGAGTTGTACCCGCGCAGCCGGATCCGGCGACGGACCGGCGCTGCCTCCCGGATTCCAGCGACCCCAGGAGGAGCCATGAGCAGACGACTGAAGCAGGCCGCCGTTGTCCTCGTCCTCCTTTTCGCCGCCGCGCAACTCGTTCGCCCCGCGCGCACGAACCCCCCGATTGATGCCAGCCGCACGCTTCAGGCGCGCATGGGGACGGCGAGCGGACTCGGCGCCGTCCTGGATCGCGCGTGCGGCCAATGTCATTCGGACGCGACCGTGTGGCCCTGGTACACCAACATCGCGCCGGTGTCCTGGCTCATGGCGTACGGCGTGAAGCAAGGGCGCAAGGCGGTCAACTACTCGGCGTGGGCCGCGTATCCGCCGGAGCGGCAGCGGGCGCTGCTCGTCGCGTCGTGCCAGGACGCGTCGAGCGGCAAGATGCCCGGGAGCGCCTATACCATGCTGTATCCCAAGACGCGGCTTTCGCCCCAGGACGTCGCGACGATCTGCGGGGCCGCGCACCAAGCCGAAGCGGACGCAGCCCATGGACGCTGAATCGGTTACGGCTTCTCGGCTGCGTGGTTTACGCGACGATGTCGACCAGAGATAGGGGAGGATCTATGGGCTACTTGGAGATCAGCGCGCACATGACCGTGCGCCCGGGTTGCCTTGAGGGCTTCAAGAAGCAGGCGGCTGAGTGCATGCGGATCACGAAGGAGAGGGACACACGAACGCTGCGCTACGACTGGTTCGTGAGCAGCGATGGCACTGAGTGTGAGGTTCGTGAGGCATACACTGGCCCGGACGGCCTGATCGAGCACAACAGCCATATCCTCGAAGCTCGGACCAAGCTGTTCAAGGAGTACGCTGACAATCACTTCATGACCGTGTACGGAGAACCGTCGCAGCCGCTGCTCGATTTGCTGAAGGCACACTCCGCCGGACACAAGTGGTTCACCTTCCTTGAAGGGTTGGAGCCATCACCAGTGATACCGTCGCCGATTCTTGTGGCGAACCGCGAGGCCAGGCAGCCTGTGTGAGCCGTGCGGTACGAGCACGCGGGGTTCTCAATCGACGGCAGCGTTATCCCGGGATACGGAGGAACCTATGACTTCAACAACCCTCGAAACTAAGGTGGAGGACTTCCTCGCCCAGAAACGCATCGCGGTGGCCGGCGTGTCGCGCGACAAGAGCCACCACCCGGCCGGCAATCTGATCTATCAGCGGTTGAAGCGGACCGGGCACGAAGTCTTTCCGGTCAACCCCAACATGCCGAGCTTCGAAGGCGATCGTTGTTATCCCGACGTGCAGTCGATCCCGGGCGGGGTCGACGGCGTGGTGATCATCACGCGCCCTGAGACCACGCAGCAGATCGTGCGCGACTGCAGCAGCGCCGGCGTCCGCCGCGTGTGGATGCACCAATCCATGGCGAAGGGATCGAGTGTCTCGCCGGACGCGGTCGAATACTGCCGGCAGCACGATATCAGCGTGATCGCCGGGGCGTGCCCGATGATGTTCGGCCCGAGCGTCGACTTCGGACACATGTGCATGCGGTGGATGATGAAACTCACCGGAGGGCTCCCCACATGAAGCGGCGTGAGGTCGCCTGGATTCTCATCCTCATCGTGGATGGGGCGTACATCGCGTGGGGCGCGATGGCAGCCGCATCGCCCGATCATCTGCTGAGGGGACCCGGTGGCAAGCCGATCCTCGCCGCCGGTTACGAGGGCTACTCCCATGCGTCCTGGTCGCAGCTCGCAGGCACGTCTCCGTTGACAGCCGGATACATGCTCGTGCTCTACAGAATGTACGGCATCTATTGCGCCGTGTTCGGGCTGATGGCGAGCGCCATCGCGGTCACGGCCTTCCGTCGCGGTGAGGTATGGGCGTGGTGGACGCTGCTCGTCGGCAACACGATCGCGCTCGTGTCGGCCATGCGGATGGACTGGATCGTGAACGCCATCGGGCCGTTCGAGCTGACCGAATATCTTGGCCTCGGACTCATCTACCTCGCCCTCGCACTGACAGCTCCCCTCGCCGCGGCACGACGGTCGGTTCCATCGACGGCCTGACACGTTTCGCGCGGCGGCGCACGAGGACATGAGACTGGAGATCTTCTCCAAACACCCTTTGGAGAGCCGGCATCCAACAC
>DATGDT010000021.1:0-4694 GCA_035310725.1 Gemmatimonadales bacterium | reverse complement strand
CTGCCACAGGCCGTGCGCGAAGAGGCTCTCGCTGGGCGGCCGGGGCGGTCGCGCCATCACACGCGCCTCGGCCCGTTCCGCCGCGAGCGCCAGGCCGGGAAGGCCGTCGGTCACGAGGTTGACCCAGAGGATCTGAATCGGGAGCAGGGGAATCGGGATCCCCAGAACCGGCGCCAGAACCAGCGGCCAGATCTCGGCGACCCCGGTCGCGAGGGTGTATTTGACGAACTTGCGCAGGTTGTCGTAGATGCGGCGCCCCTCGCGCACCGCGCCCACGATCGTGGCGAAGTTGTCGTCGAGCAGAATCATGTGCGCCGCTTCGCGCGCCGCATCGGTGCCGCCGCGTCCCATGGCGACCCCGATGTCGGCCCGGCGCAGCGCCGGCGCGTCGTTCACGCCGTCCCCGGTCATCGCGACGAATTCACCGCGGTCCTGCAACGCCTGAACGATCTTGATCTTCTGCTCTGGTGCGACCCGGGCGTATACCCGCACCCCCGCGATGCGACCCGCGAGCTCCGTGACCGGCAGCGTTGCGAGCTCCCGGCCGCTCATGCACTCGTCCGCACCGCGGGCGATGCCGAGCGAGCGCGCGATGGCCTGGGCCGTCGCGGGATGGTCGCCGGTGATCATCACGACACGGATCCCGGCGGCCTGACACTGTGCGACCGACTCCCGGGCCTCGGGCCGCGGCGGGTCGAACAGGCCGACGAGGCCGAGCAGCGTCTCCTCCGCCTCGATCGCCTCGGGCGTGAGCATGGCCGGCTCGCCCTGCAGACGGCGCATGGCGACCGCGAGCACCCGCAGTCCGTCGCGCGCCATGTCGGCCGCCGACTCCAGAACGGCCTCCCGGGCGAGCGGCGCGCGGCCGGCGACGGTGAGGCGATCCCGGCACACCGCGAGCACCTGCTCCGGCGACCCCTTGGTGAACACGAGCACCTCGGCCCCGTCGCGGTGCAGCGTCGTCATGCGGGCGCGTTCGGGGGCAAACGGGATTTCGCCCCGCCGTGGATAGCGCTCTTCCAGCGCCGCCTTTTCCCGTCCGGCTCGCGCGGCCGCCAGCAGCAACGCCACCTCGGTCGGATCGCCCTTGGCGCCGTCCTCCGTGCGGCCGACCGCGTCGTTGCACAGCGCCAACGCCGCGAACAGCAGCGACCAGGGTTCGCGCTCCGCCGATCCGCCCGGCTCGGGCATCCGTCCGTCGCCGGTGTGGTACGCCTCCACCCGCATGCGATTCTCGGTGAGCGTCCCCGTCTTGTCGGAGCAGATGTAGGTGACCGATCCAAGCGTCTCGACCGCTGGCAGCCGCCGCACCAGGGCGTTGCGCTTTGCCATTCGGCGCGCGCCCAGCGCCAGGGAGATCGTGACCACAGCGGGGAGCGCCTCCGGCATGCCGGCGATCGCCAGGCTGAGAGCGGTGAGGAACATGAATCCGGGCTCCTCGCCGCGCAGCAGACCGAATCCGAACATGACGGCGCACAGGACGACGATCGCGATTGTGAGCCGCGCGCTCAGCTGGGTGAGGCGCCGCTGCAGCGGCGTCTTGGCCGCCTCCACGTCCTTCAGCAGGCTGGCCACCCGTCCCAGCTCCGTCGTCATCCCCGTGTCGGTCACGATGCCGACGCCGCGCCCGGAAGTGACGAGCGTGCCCTGGTGCGCCAGGTTGCTGCGATCGCCGAGCGGCAGGTCCGGGTCCGCGAGGGGCGCGGTCGTCTTGTCGACCGGATGGGATTCGCCCGTGAGCACCGCTTCTTCGACCCTCAGGCGCACGGCCTCGACCAGCCGCAGATCCGCCGGAACCAGATTGCCGGCCCCGAGCAGCACCACGTCTCCCGGCACCAGCTCGGGCGCGGGGAGCGAGCGCACCATCCCATCGCGCCGTACCTGCGCCTGCGGAACCGCGAGCGCCGTGAGCGCCGCCATGGCCCGCTCGGCCCGATACTCCTGCGCGAAACCCAGTGCGGCGTTCAGGATCAGGATGGCGACGATCGCGATGATGTCCTGCGGCTCTCCCAGGAGGCCGGCGACCACCGCCGCCCCGATCAGGACGAGGACCATGAAGTCGGTGAACTGCGCCAGCAGCACGCGCAGCGCGCCGCGACGGCGGGCGGCCGCGAGCGCATTCGGTCCGTGCACGGCCAGCCGCTCCGCCGCGATGCGGGAAGGCAGGCCGGCCGCCGGCTCCACCTGGAGCACCCGACTCACCTCTGCGACGGTGCGCGTGTGCCAGGCCGTGCCGTTTGCGGCGCTGCGGTCCTGGGTGGTCATCGTGCCTTAAGAGTAGCCCTCCGGCAGCCGCACCGGACGTCCTGCGCGCTCCCGATGCGCTCGCCATATTCTCGCCGTGGCAGGGGGGAAGCAGCCGTCACTCGCAGCGAGGAACGCCGATGACCTTCGACATGGCTCTGGTGCAGCGCGGTGCCCGCCTGCGCCGCACACCGTACTTCGCCGCCACCCAGCGCGCCGGCGCTCGTGGCTACACCGTCTACAACCACATGCTCTTTCCGATTTGTTACGGGGACATGGTGGAGGAGTACTGGCACCTGCTGCGTCACGTGACGCTGTGGGACGTGGCGGTCGAGCGGCAGGTCGAGATCACCGGCCCCGACGCGTTCCGCTTCACCAACCTGCTGACCCCCCGCGACCTCAGTCGCTGCGCCGTCGGCCAGGGGAAGTACGTGGTCATCACCGCCGAAGACGGCGGGATCATCAACGACCCCGTGCTGATGCGGCTGGGGGAGAATCACTTCTGGCTCGCGCTGGCCGACAGCGACGTGCTGCTGTGGGCCAAGGGTGTCGCGGTCAACTCCGCACTGAAGGTCGAGATCACCGAGCCCGATGTGTCACCGCTGCAGGTCCAGGGCCCCAAATCCCGCCAGGTGATCGAGGCGCTGTTCGGTGCGGGCGCACTGCAGCTGCCGTACTACTGGTTCATCCAGACGGCCCTCGACGGGATCCCGGTCGTCGTGACGCGGACCGGATGGTCGGGTGAGGTAGGCTACGAGATCTACCTGCGGGACGGCAGCCGGGGCGACGAGCTGTGGGAGCGCGTCATGGAGGCCGGGAAGCCGCACGACATCCGTCCCACCGGCCCCTCCGACATCCGGCGCATCGAGGCCGGCATCTTCAACTGGGGCGCCGATATGACTCTCGAGAACAACCCGTTCGAGATGGGACTCGGCCGTCTGGTGGATGAGCACAAGGCGCAGGACTACATCGGCCGGGACGCCTTGCGCCGGATCAAGGCGGAGGGCGTGCGGCAGCAGATGGTCGGCATCGAGATCGGCGGCGCGCCCATCGATTTCAACACCGGCAAGTGGCCGGTGTGCCGCGAGGGCCGGCCCGCGGGCCGGGTCACCTCCGCGATACACTCGCCGCGGCTCGACAGGAACATCGCGTACGCCATGGTGCCGATCGAGTGCGCGGCGCTCGGGACGCGGCTCAGTGTCGCCGTTCCAGAGGTCGGAGACCGCGACGCAACAGTCGTTGCGCTCCCGTTCGTAGATCCGAGAAAGGAAATCCCGAAGAGCTGAGGGGACCGGAGCGCGGCGTCAGGCGCGCGTGCGCTCGAGCCGCGGCAGCAGCAGGGCGTTGACCGTCACGGTCACCGTGCTGGCGCTCATCGCGAGCGCCGCCCACGCCGGCTTGAGCAGGATGCCGAACGAGGGGTACAGCGCGCCCGCCGCCAGCGGAATGGCCACGACGTTGTAGATCGCCGCCCAGAAGAGGTTCTGCACGATCTTCCGGTGCACGCGGCGGGCGAGGGTGAGCGCGGCCGCCACGTCCGAGGGGTCGTCCTTCATCAGAATGACGCCCGCCGTTTCGATGGCGACGTCCGTCCCCGCCCCGATCGCGATCCCGACAGCAGCCGCGGCAAGGGCGGGCGCGTCGTTCACGCCGTCCCCGACCATCGCCACGCGACGGCCCGCCCGCTCCAGTCGCTGCACTTCCGTTGCCTTGTCGCCGGGGAGCACTTCGGCGCGGACCTCGTCGATCCCGATGGCGCGCGCCACCGCCTCCGCCGTGGGGCGACTGTCCCCCGTCAGCAGCAACACCCGCATGCCAAGGCCATGCAGGGCCGCGACCGCCGCTCGCGCCGTCGGGCGGATCGAGTCGGCCACCGCGATGAGCCCCATCAGGCGGCCGTCCGCGGCGACGTACACCGCCGTCTTCGCATCCGTCCGCAGGCGCTCGGCCTCGGCGTCCATACCCGCCGGGACCGAGAACCGCTCGAGCAGGCCACGATTTCCCACGAGCACGATGCGTCCATGGACCGATGCCTTCACGCCGTGGCCGGAGATCGCTTCGAAATCCGACGTGGGATCGACGGTGAATCCCCGCTCCCGCGCCGTCGCGACGATCGCCGTGGCCAGCGGATGCTCCGACTGCGCGTCCGCCGCCGCGGCCAGATGCAGCAGCTCCTGCTCCGTCACGCCGGCCACGGGACGCAGGTCGGTGACCGACGGATGTCCTTCCGTGAGCGTGCCCGTCTTGTCGAAGACCACCGTATCCACTCCCGCGGCCGCCTCGAGCACGGTCGCGTTCCGGAACAGGACGCCGCCGCGCGCCGCCCGCCCGACCCCCACGGTGATGGCCGTCGGAGTCGCGAGGGCGAGCGCATCGGGACAGGCGATCACCACCGCCGCCACCGCCGCCGAGAGGGCGAAGACGACGCCCTGATGCCCCAGCAGGAGCCA
>DATGDT010000020.1:0-6875 GCA_035310725.1 Gemmatimonadales bacterium | reverse complement strand
GCAACCGCCATTCACGGGACCGTCGGCGCAGGCGGTGCTTGCCCGGCACGCGCTCGATCCCGTCCCACCGCTGCGCACCATCCGCCCCGATCTGCCCGAGGCGGTGGACCGCACCGTGCTGCGGGCGTTGGCCAAGGCGCCTGCCGACCGGTTCGAGAGCGCGGCCGCGTTCAAGACCGCGCTCGTCGCGAGCGCCACGGAACGCCCGCGACGGCGGATCGGGGTCCGGGGAGTACTGGTCGGGCTGGCGGTGGTCGGGCTGGCCATTGCGGCGATCGCCGTCTCGACACGCGGCGGGGAGCGGCGGGAAAGCGGGGCACAGGCCGTCGCCGTACTGCCGTTCGACAACATCGGCGGCGATCCGAAGGACGAGTACTTCAGCGACGGCATGTCGGAAGAGCTCATGACGGCCCTGGCCCGGATCCCCGGCCTGCGCGTCACGCCCCGGACCTCGGCGTTCTCCTTCAAGGACAAGGCGGCGACCGCCCCCGAGATCGGCCGGGCGCTGCAGGTCCAGTGGCTGCTCGAGGGAGCGGTGCGCCACAGCGCTGGTCGGATTCGCGTGACCACCCGCTTGGTCCTGGCCGCGAAGGACTCCCAGGCATGGTCGGACGAATACGAGCGCGACGCCGGGGACGTGTTCGCGGTCCAGGACGAGATTGCGCACGCCGTGATCGACACGCTGCGGGTGCGGCTCGCGGGCGGCCCCGGTATGGCGCTGGTGAAGCGCTCGACCGGTAGCACGGAAGCCCACGACCTGTATCTGCAAGGCCGCTACTTCTTCGCCAAGCGGGATTCAGCCGCCCTGCGGAGAGCCCAGGACTTTTTCGCACGTGCGATCGCCAGGGACTCCGGCTACGCGCTGGCCTACGCCGGCCTCAGCGACTGCTACAGCCACGCCTCGGTGTTCGGCTATGTGGCGCCGCGCGACATCTATCCTCAAGCGAAGGCGGCGGCGCTGCGCGCCTTGGCATTGGACAGCACCCTGGTGGAGGTGCACACCTCGTTGGGGTTCATCGCCCTGTTCCTCGAATGGGACTGGGCGACGGCCAAGCGGGAGTTTGATCAGGCGGTGGCCCTGGATCCCCGCTATCCACCGGCGCATCTGTTCCATGGGTGGTACTTCGTGGCGACCGACAGGATGAATGACGCTGTCGATGAAGTCCGCACCGGCGTCAGGCTGGATCCGCTCGATAAGGTCACCAACACACGATTGGCTTCGATGCTGTTCTACGCACGTCGCTACGATGAAGCCCTCTCCCAGGCGCGTCTTGTCCTTGAGCTGGACCCGATGTGGTTTCAAGGACGCGTGGAGCTGGCTCGCGCGTATATGCTGCTCGATCGATGCGAGGAGGCGATAGCCACAATCAGAGAAATGCAGGAGCAAACGGCATCCCCGCTGCGCGGCGTGGCAGGCTTGATCTATGCGAGGTGTGGGCACCGGTCGGCAGCCCTCGCGGAGCTGAATCACTTTCTGGCAGAGGCGAGAGATGGGAGGTACATCTCCCATTACTCCTTGGCAGTGATCTACGCCGGGCTGGGGGACAAGGCGAGGGCGTTCACAGAACTGGACAGCGCCTACACGGAGCGCACTTGGGCAATGTTCACTCTACGAGCAGACCCGGCGTTTGACGGCCTGCGCAGCGATCCGCGGTTTGAGCGTTTGGTCAAGAAGGTGGGCCAACCTTCCTAACCGTCGCCCCCCCTCTCCCGGCCGGGGGAGGGGGGGCCGCGGAGATCAGAATCGCGTGGAATAGCTCACAAAAATCAACCTGTCGGCGAGATCTCCCCCGTTCAGCCGGGCGGTGCTGCGGTCCGGCCCCAGGTGCTGCGACACCCGCACCGGGATGTTCAACCGGAACGTCCCGGCCCCTCGGGTGATGGCCAGGCCCGGTTCGAGATACGTGATGGACCCGGGTCGCCGGTACCAATTGTCCCGGCCGCCGATGAGGTCGCCTGCGGGCGTGCCGTCAATTCGTCCGCCCAGGCTCACGGAGACGCCCTGCTCGGGCCAGAGGCCATAGGCGATCCCGAGCCGTGCGGAATACACGTCCGGAACGGCTACGAAGGTCGATCTGAAGGGAACCTCGGTCCTCTCGCGGGGGCTGATGAGGTAATTGCCTCCGAAGTACGCGTGCGTCCGGTTGGCGATCCGCCAGAAGCCTTGCGTCTGGAGCAAGATGCCCCAGCCCCCGTCTCCGGGCTGGACGGACTGATCCACCGCCGCCTGGCCGGTCCCGGTCGCGGTCCAGAACCCCCCCTTCACGTTATGTCTGCCCGTCGGGGCTTTCACGCCGAGGCCGAGCGCCAGGTTGCCGTTTGCATGGTCGAGCGGGTCCCGGAGCCAAAAGTTGCCGATCAGGTTGACGTCTCCCAGCCCCGAGGCCGAAACCGAGTGACGGTTCGAGTCGGCGTAGAAGCGTGAGTGCGACCCGGACGAGAACGGAACGTTCAGCGCCAGGCTCAGCCGCCGGGTCACGCCGTAGGTCACCGTCGCGTCGATGGAGTTGACCTTCACGAACATCGGCTCCCCGAGGAGCGGCAAGGTGTCGAACGTGACAGCCTCAGTCCCGATGAACCACTTGTTGGCACTGAGTCGCCGATAGGCCACGGCAAACTCCCAGTGATGCGCCTCCAGAAACTGCTGCCCGCGTCCGCCCAAACTGGGCGTTGTGAATCGCATCGGCATTCACCCCTGGGCGAACGACTGCTTCGGCAGGACGACTAGACCGGCGGCCGCAAGGGCCACCGCGATAGCCGCTCGCTTCATGGCACTCCCTCCTCTGGTGACTCCTTCGTCCCTGGTGCTTGCATCGTCAGAATCTTCGCCAGCTGCTGCTGCAACGCTTCCGCGGTGACGGGGCCCCGGTTGACGGCCCGCACCACGCCGTCTGCTCCGATGAACACCGAGGAGGGCAACCCGCGCAGCGCGTAGCGCCGCCGCATCTTCCCACGGTCGTCCAGCAGAACCGGAAACGGCATCTGAAACTCGACCACGAATTTGCGGACGTCCTTCACGGAGGTCTCCTGATCCGTGAGGTTGATCGCCAGCACGACCAGTCCTGCCGTCTGGTGGGCCTGGTACGCGGCAACGATCACCGGCATCTCGTCCTTGCAGGGCTCGCACCACGTCGCCCAGAAGTTGACGAGCACCGGGTGCCCACGATATCGGCTCAGACTGTCGGAGCCGCCCGCGAGGGTCTTCAGCGTGATGGGCGGCGCCGTATCGCCCGGCGACTGGGCGGACGCCGTACCCGCGCCGAGCATCGTGATGAGCAGCAGCGCCCGCAGCAGCGGATCAGCTCGCATGGGCGTTCACTCCAAGTGAGGTCGGAAGCTGGTCCAGCCGCTCGAAGTTCAGATACGCCCCGCTCGAACCGGTGTCAAACTCCGCTCCCGTCTCCCCCCGGGGCACGCCGAGCCTAACCGCCGGAAGTCATTTTCCAATCATTTTCGGGTAGGGAGCGCACCCGATGCTCGAGACACTGCCGCAACTGCCGATCCTGCAGTTGTTTAGCTCCCCTCCCTGCGGACCTGACTCAACAGCTCCGTGACCCTGGGGTCCGGAGGCAGGCCGAGCTCGGCGTGCAGTACATCCGTGTGCTGCTGGGCGTAGCGCACCGCCGCCGCGCGGTCTCCCACCGCTCGGCACGCCTCGAGGAGGTGCAGGATCGTGCCCGTGTCGAAAGGCTCCAGCTCGGCCGCACGGCGCCACCACGCCACCGCCTGTTGAGGGTCTTCCTTCGCAGCCGCCATCGCCAATGTGCGGATCGCCTCCGCACACCGCTTCTCGAGCCGGGCACGCTGCTCCTCGACCCACCGCTCGAACCCAGGAGCCCCCCGCAGGAAGAAGCCGTCGAGAAACGGGCCGCCATACAGGCGTACGGCGTCCTCACGGGCGCCGGCCTCGAGCGCGTCTTCGAACTCCCACACGTCGCACGTGATCACGGCGGGATTGAGACGCGGGGTCTTCTTGCCGAGAAACAGGTCTTCGTCGCCGAGGTGGCGTCGCTGGAAATAGAGCAGCTGGTTCAGCCCGTGGCGCGCCTGCTCCTCGCTGCGCTCGGGCCACAGGTACGCGTGGATCTTGTCGCGGTTGAGGCCGCGGTCCCGGGCGACGGCCAGCAGCGCGAGCAGGGCCAGCCGGCGACGCCGAGTCGTGGCGCCGGTTACAGACTCCCCGCCCACGAGGAGGGTGAGGCCCCCGAACGTCAGCAGACGAAGTCGCTCCATCCGCATGACCTCCGAATGACTTTTGACTGAGAAACCTCTGACTTCTCATTCCTAACATGACGATCGGCGCGAGGCCGGGCAACAAGCCTCGCGGTGCGTACCCACGTCAACCTGAGAGGTCCTTATGCGTGTCGCCGCCCAAGTTGCGCTCCTCGCCTTCGCCCTCGCCGCCTGCTCGGATCGGGTGACTGCTCCGACGGCCAGCAGCACGGCGCACCCGATCGCTGCCAGCGCCGTCACGTTTTGGGAGGCCGGCGCCAGCGTGCGCTGGAATGCGATCGAGCGCGACCTCCTGATTCGACGCGGGCTTGGGGACCCGATCACCGGGTTCCGTCAGTTCGCCTATCTGTCGTTGGCGCAGTACAACGCCGTGATCGCGGCCGAGCACGGCGAGGAAGGTGCGACCCGTCCTTCGCCGCAGGCAGCCGTCGCGGGGGCCTCCGCGGTAGTGCTGACGTACTTCTTCCCCAGCGAGCAGGCGTTTCTCGACGGACAGGTAGGTGCACAGCGTGAGGAGGAACATTGGGCCGGCGAGTCACAAACCGACTTCGCCGCGGGCGAAGCCATCGGACGCGCCGTCGCCGCCCAGGTCGTGGCCAGCGCCGCCACGGACCGATTCAATGATCCCTGGACCGGCACGATTCCCGTGTGCCCGGGGTGCTGGCACTCCAACGCCCCCGGCCTCCCGCCGGCCCATCCCCAACTCGGTCAGGCGCGTCCGTTCTTCCTCACCAGGGGCGATCAGTTCCGGCCGGTCCCCCCGCCCGCGTTCGGGTCGGCGGAGTTCCTGGCGGGGCTCGCCGAAATCCGCACGTTCTCCGATACACGCACGCACGAGCAGGACAGCATCGCCAAGTACTGGGTGTTCCCGGTCGGTACGTTTCTGGTCCCAGGATTCTGGAACCGCACCGCCTCCGATCTGATCGTGCGGTACCGGCAGGACGAGCGGACAGCCGCGCACACGCTCGCGCTCACGAACATGGCCGCGCTCGATGCGCTGATCGCCTCCCACGACGCCAAGTTCTTCTACTGGCTGATCCGGCCGAGCCAGGCGGACCCGCTCATCATCCCGGACATCGGAGTGCCGAACTTTCCGTCCTACCCGTCGAACCACGCCACGGTTTCCACGACCGTCGCGCTCATCCTGGGGAGCATCTTCCCGTCGGAGGCCGGCCGCCTCAGCGCCATGGCCGACGAAGCTGGGGAGTCGCGGCTCTACGGCGGCATCCACTATCGCTTCGACAAGACGGCGGGAGAGGCGCTCGCCCGCAAGGTGGCGGCGTTGGCCCAGCGACTCGACGTCACCGGCCACGAGGCGTATGCGCTGAAGCCCTGAAACCGTCGCGGTGCTTGAGGAGGCGAACCCCGAGGGTGGGGAGTTATCCTCACCCTCTTCGCCTCCCTCGAGACCGGAGACAGGAAATGGAGTTTCGCAAACCGGATGATGCGGCGCTGCGGCAGTCGCTGACCCCGCGACAGTACCAGGTCACGCAGCACGACGCCACCGAGCCGCCGTTCCAGAACGAATTCTGGGACGAGCACCGGCACGGGATCTACGTGGACGTGGTGTCGGGCGAGCCGCTCTTCAGCTCGCTCGACAAGTTCGATTCCCGCACGGGGTGGCCGAGCTTCACGAAGCCGCTCGAAGCGGAAAACGTCCGGGAGAAGTCCGACCGCTCGCTCTTCATGGAGCGTACGGAGGTACGCTCGGCGCACGCCGATTCGCACCTGGGCCACGTGTTCGACGACGGCCCGCGGCCCACAGGGCTGCGCTACTGCATCAACTCGGCGGCGTTGCGGTTCATCCCGGTGGAGCAGCTCGACGCGGAGGGGTACGGCCGCTATCTGCCGCTGTTCCGGAAGGACGTCTAGAGGAGGTGTGGGGGCCGCGGCTTGCCCGCGCCCGGCCCCCAGTCCCGCACGCTGTCTTCGTCGTCGGCGTCACGCACGTCGCGCTCCGCCTGCTCCAGCTCCGTGTAGTCGATCTCCTCGCTGACCTTGCGATGGGCCGTCGGCTCGTGCGACCCGCCGCGCCCGCCGAAGAGCAGCCAAGCCAGGCCAAGCAGCAGAACTGCGACCGCGATCGAGAGGGCGATCAGACGTCGAGGTTCCTGACGAACTTGGCGTTCTCTTCGATGAAGCGCCGCCGCGGCTCCACTTCGTCGCCCATCAGCGTCTCGAACAGCGTCGAGGCCTCCAGCGCGTCCTCCATCGTCACCTTGAGGAGCGTGCGCTTGGGCGGGTCCATGGTGGTGTCGCGCAGCTGATCGGGGTTCATCTCTCCCAAGCCCTTGTAGCGCTGGATCACCACGGAGCCTTTCGTCTCGGCGCCGTTGGTGAGCCGTTTGACGTAGTCGTCGCGCTGCTTCTCGTCGTAGGCGTAGAACTCTTCCTTGCCTTTGGCCACGCGGTACAGCGGCGGCTGCGCGATGTAGATGTACCCCGCGTCGATCAGCTGCTTCATCTCCTTGTAGAAGAAGGTGAGCAGCAGCGTGCGGATATGCGCGCCGTCCACGTCCGCGTCGGTCATGATGATGATCTTGTGGTAGCGCGCCTCCCCGATCTTGAAGTCCTCGCCGACGCCGGTGCCGATCGCCGTGATAATGGTCCGGATCTCCTCGTTCGAGAGGATCTTGTCGATG
>DATGDT010000019.1:0-10772 GCA_035310725.1 Gemmatimonadales bacterium | reverse complement strand
GTTCCTCGCGCCGCATTTCACCACCCGCGTGCTGCAGTGGGCCGAGCGCGACGCCGGCGGCGCGATGCCGGGCGGTGAGTGGCGCACGACGCTCGATCTGGGCTTGCAGACGGCGCTCGAAGCCGAGGTGCGCCACACCGTAGACGTGCTGCGGGACAAGGGCGTCGCGCACGCCGCCGTCGTGGTGCTCGACAATCCATCGGGACAGATCCTCGCCTGGGTCGGCTCTCCCGACTTCTTCGCCGATACGAGCGGCCAGGTGGACATGGTGGTCTCTCCGCGCCAGCCGGGATCGGCGCTGAAACCGTTCCTGTACGGGCTGGCGTTCGATCGCGGCGTCACGCCCGCCACCGTGCTCCCCGACCTGCCGCGCACCTACCAGACCACGCTCGGCCCCTACCGCCCACGGAATTACGACCGTCAGTTCCACGGGCCGGTGCGCGCCCGCGATGCTCTGGGCAGCTCCTACAACGTGCCGGCGGTCGAGTTGGCCGAACGGCTCAGCGTGTCCAGCCTGTTGAACACGCTGCACGACGCCGGCTTCGCCACGCTCGACCACAGCGCGGAGTACTACGGTCTGGGGCTCTCGCTCGGGAACGGTGACGTCACCCTGCTCGAGCTGGCCAATGGGTACCGCGCGCTGGCAAATGGTGGCGTGTGGAGGCCGGTGACATGGAAGGCGGCGGGTGGGACGACGGCGGATGAGACGGCCGCGCACAAGGCAACGGATGGGGAGCGGCGCGTGATGTCGCGGCAGGCGGCGACCCTGGTGCTCGACATTCTGAGCGATCCGGTGGCGCGCATCCCGAGTTTCGGCACGGAGACCGTGCTCGACTTCCCGTTTCCCGCGGCGGCGAAGACGGGAACGAGCCGCCATTTCACCGACAACTGGTCGGTGGTGACGACGGCCGGATTCACGGTCGCCGTATGGGTCGGTAACTTCAGCGGCCGCCCGATGCAGGGCGTCGGCGGCATCACCGGCGCCGGTCCGTTGCTGCACCGGGCCGCGCTGCTCGTGGCGCAGCGCTATCCGCCGGGCGTCCTGCCCTCCCCCGCGCACAGCGGGGCCGTTCCGGTACGGATCTGCCGCCTGTCGGGCCTGCTCGCGGGACCCGATTGCCCGCCGATGACCGAGTGGTTCGTCCCCGGCACGGAGCCGACGCGTCCGTGTGACTGGCACCGCGACGGGCGGATCGTGCTGCCGGCGGAGTACGCCGAATGGGCCGCCGGCGCGCAGGGCGCATCCCCGGTGACCGCCGCCGTCGCGAGTGCCGAGCCGGACCGCTTCCGGATCCTCTCACCCCAGGACGGCGACCGCTACACGGTTCCGGTCGGTGGCGACCCGCGCTACGCGACGATCGCGCTACGTGCGGCGGGGGGAGAGAGCGACGACTCCCGGGTGCGCTGGCTGGTGGACGGTCGCGAGTGGCACGAGGCGCGCTGGCGCCTGGTCCCGGGACGACACACGGTTCGGGCGGTAAATGCTCGCGGGGAAAGCGACATAGTCACAATAGACGTACTCGGTCATCGGTGATCGGTAATCGGCAGGGGCGTACCGATTACCGACGACCGACGACCGACGACCTGATCACCGACTTCCCACCGCCGGCGTTTTCAAGTACTGATCGATCCAATCCAGCAGCACCCCCCACCAGATGCGACGGTTGCGCGGCCGCAGCACCCAGTGACCCTCGTCCGGGAAGTAGAGGAACTTCGCCGGGACGCCCATGCTGCGCGCTGCCGTGAACGCCTGATATCCCTCCGACAGATCCACGCGGTAGTCGAGCTGGGAGTGCACCACCAGCAACGGCGTCTTCCAGTTCTTGACGAAGTTCAACGGGGACCATTTCTCCCACTGATCCCTCGCCTGGTAGGCCGTGCCGCCGAACTCCCAGTTGGGGAACCACAGCTCCTCGGTGGATCCGCCCATGCTCACCGTGTTGAACACGCCGTCGTGCGACACCAGGCACTTGAAGCGATCGGTGTGGCCGGCGACCCAATAGATCATGTAACCGCCGTAGCTCGCGCCGGCGGCGCATTCCCGCGTCGAATCCACATAGGGAAGCTGGTTCACCACGTCGAGGCCCTTCATGAGATCCTCGTAGGGCCAGTCGCCCCAGTGCTGCGACACGGCGTCGGTGAACGCCTGGCCGAAGCCGGTCGAGCCGTGGCGATTCACCATCACCACCACGTAGCCGCGCGAGGCGAACATCTCGTAGTTCCAGCGCGCGCCCCAGTAGTCGTTCCAGGCGGTCTGCGGGCCGCCGTGGAACAGGTCGATCACCGGATACTTCTTCGCCGGGTCGAACCCGGGCGGCTTCAGCAGCCACCCGAACACCGAATCGCCCCGCGCCCCGACGAACCCGAACTGCTCGAGCGGGCGCAGGTCGAGAGACGCGACCGCGGCGTCGGTGTGGTGCGTCAGCGCCTTGCCGCTCATCCAGACTTCGGGGGGCTGGGTGTTGCTCTGATGCAGATAGACGAGTGTCTTGCCGTCGGCCGAGACGGAGGGACTCGTGTTCATGCCGGCGCCCGCGACGAGCGCCGTGCGCCGGAAGCCGGGCAGGTCGATGCGGTAGATGTTCACGCGCCCGCGCTCCTCGACGACCGCGTAGACGCACTTCGAATCCGGACACCAGGTGTAGGACCCGACCGAGAGGCTCCAGCCCGCCGTCGCTTCGACGGGCGCGCCCCCGCCCGTGCGCGGCACGAGCATCAGCCGCTGGCGGTCCGCCTCGAAGTTGGGACGCTCCATGGAGAGGTAGGAGAGCCATTTTCCGTCCGGTGAGAAGCGCGGGGTGTTGTCCGCCCCCTTGTTGGCAGCGGTGACGTTCTTCCACTTGGACTCGTCCCCGGTCCCCCGTCCCTCGTCCCCGATGAGGTAGATGTCCACGTTCGTATTCGTGGCGACGACGTCGTCCCCGTGCATGGCCACGGCGATCTCGCGGCCATCGGGTGACACCGCGACGTCGCCGTCCCCGCCGGTCGCGATCGTCGGGACGTCGTGGTCCACCGTGGTGAGATCGGTCGCCTTCCCGGTGGCGAGCTCCACGGCGAACAGGTGCTGGCGGTGTCCGGCGCGGAACTCGACCCAGTGACGCCACATGAGCTCCGTCCACAGCCGGGCCTCGGTCGGATACTCGCCGTTGCGCCGGTCGATCTCCTGCTCGGCGGGCCATTTCACGTCGACCACCGCGAGGAACCCCCGACCGTCCGGGTTCCAGTACAGCTCTCCCACGCCGTCGTCGAGCGCCGTCACTTTCCGCGCCTCGCCCCCCGTCACGCCGAGCACCCAGATCTGCGGGCCTCCCTGCCGGGTCGAAATGAACGCCAGCGTCTGGCCGTCGGGTGACCAGCGAGGGGAGAGATCCGAGCCAGGGCCCTGCGTGAGCTGCCGGGTGCGGCCCGTCGCCACCTCGGCGAGCCAGATGCGACCATACCCCCGGTTGTCCTTCAACGACGGCGTCGTGACCGTGTAGGCCACCCATTTCCCGTCGGGCGAGAGCTGCGGGTCCGACACGACCGGCAGCCCGATGAAGTCCTCGAACGTGATGGGGTGCTTCTGTTGAGCGAAAGCGGGACGAGGGACGAGGGACGCGGGAAGAGTCAGGAGAGCAACCAGCCGCAGCATGCGCATGTCAGTAGTCCGGATGAGTGATGATGGCTTTTACGAGATCGTCGAACAGCCTCGAGGCCGGCGTCACCTCGCCCGCGGCGTCGGTATGGACGTTCCAGGCCGCCAGCTCCTGCAGCGCCGTGGCTTCTTCATACGTGAGGTGCAGCACCGCACCGTCGCTGGAAGGGCTGGCCGCGTCCAGTACGCGCCGCAACACGTCGGGAAGATGCTGCGCGTTGCGTACGGCGTCGAGCTGCGCGCGAGTGATGGCGAGATCCATGGGCTCCCTTGCGAGACGCGGGTTCGGGCCAAATCTTCCCTCCTCCCGCTGGAAACGCCAGACGCGCACCCAAGGCCCACATGCCTCGCACAGAGTTCATCGCCACCGGCTTCTACGTCCCACCCCGGGTCGTGACCAACGACGACCTGGCGAAGCTGATGGACACCTCCGACGAGTGGATCACCCAGCGCACGGGGATCAAGCGGCGCCACTGGGTCGAGCCCGGTACGATGTGCTCGGCGCTCGCGGCCGAGGCGACCAGGTTGGCACTGGCGCGCGCCGGGATGCAGGCGAGCGACCTGGACTGCATCATCTTCGCGACCACGAGCCCGGACCATTTCTTCCCGGGCAACGGTGTGTTCCTGCAACGGCTGCTCGGGCTGACAGACATCCCGGCGCTCGACGTGCGCGACCAGTGCACCGGGTTCATCTACGGCCTCTCGGTCGCCGATGCCTGGGTCCGGTGCGGACAGTACAAGCGCGTGCTGCTGGTGGGCGCCGAGATCCAATCCCCGGGGCTCGACCTCTCGACTGCGGGGCGCGACACGGCCGTGATCTTCGGCGATGGCGCGGGCGTCGCCATCCTGGGCCCCACCGACGACCCCAAGCGGGGCGTCCTCTCGACCCACCTCTTCAGCGACGGCCAGTACGCCGAGAAGCTCTGGATGGACGGGCCGGGTCTGGCGCACGTGCCCTGGATCAGCGCCGAGATGGCGACGGATGGCCGGGCCCGCGTGCACATGGAGGGCCGGGATGTCTTCAAGCATGCCAGCACCAAGATGCCCGAGAGCGTGCAGCTGGCGCTGCGCACCAACGGCGCGACCATCGCCGACGTGAAGCTCTTCATCCCGCACCAGGCGAACCAGCGCATCTCGGAGATGGTCCAGAAGCAGCTCGGCCTGCGGGACGATCAGGTCTACAACAACATCCACGAGTACGGCAACACGACCGCGGCCTCGATCCCCATCGCGTTGCACGAGGCCCTCGAGGCGGGCCGTCTCGCCCGCGGCGACCTGCTGATCCTCACGGCGTTCGGCTCGGGATTCACCTGGGGGAGTGCGGCGATACGCTGGTAGGGCTATCGGCTATCGGCTATCAGCTATCGGCTATCGGCTTTCAGCTCCTGGAGCAGGCGGCTCGCCGCGTCAGCGCCCGGTGTCCCTCGATATCGGTCGGCGAAACGTGCCAGCTCCACAACGAGCCGGTCGCGCCGACCCTGCTTGCGATACAGATCGATCAATCCGTTCGCGGCGCGCATTTCGTGCCCGGCCGTCGGCTGGTGGCGCCGCACGTCCAGGTAGAGCCGCTCGACCTCCGCGGGATCGTCGAGATGTTTATCCACCAGGTCGGCGAGGCGCAGCCGAGCCTCGTTGTCCTCCGGCTCGACGGTGAGGTGGTCGCGGAAATACTCGGCCGCCTCGCGGTACTGCCCCCGGACGATCATCACGTCCTGACGCGGATAGCTCGGCGGCGGCGGGATGTTGCCCGCCGAGTAGAGCGTGTTCACCAGGCCCTGGGAGGCGTGGATCGTCCCCCGATGGATCAGGATGACCCCCAGGACGACGAGCGGGATGTCCAGGATCGTCATCACTACGGCCACCCACCCGGGGATCATCTGTTTCTCGGCCAGGAAGTACCACAGCGCCGAGAGCATGATGAACGCCGCTGGACCGAACCAGAGCGCGATCTTGGCGAGATTGGCCTGGTCGGCGGCGTCGCTGTCGGTCAGCGGAGCATTGCGCCATCCCATAGGCCCCGAGATTGCGCCCGAAACCGTCCCGATGCAAGTTGCGTAGGGGCCACATGATCATCGGACTGCTGCTCTGGGGCGCCGCGCTGGGCGGCGGATTCATTCCCACACGGAATTTCGTACGGCGTCGGCTGCGTTTCGTGGACGCCGCGCAGAAGCCCTCGACTCCGGTCGTGGCCGGCGTCGTCGCCGCCGCGGCCGGCATCACCGCCGCCGCCCTCCCGATCATCACGGTGCCGATGGGTCTCCTCTTCGGGATCGGCGTCGGGACGGGGTGGGCGAGCGGTCAGAAGGCTCCCCCCGAGTCCTGAGCGGTTCCTTCTTCATACTCTCGCCGGGCCGTCATTTAGCTTGTTGGCGCCCGGAATCCCAATCCAGTTCGTCCCGGCCGGGCCCCACCCGCTTCCCGCAGGAGGAGTCGAACATGCAGCGAGTCGCCGTCGCCATCGCGGTCGGGATCGCCGTCCTGGCACCCAGCGCCCGCGCCCAGGAGAACCAGTGGCGCACGCAGGTCGAGGGGTACTTGAAGCGCGCAGCCAAATCGCTCAACGACAGAGGTTATTCGCAGACGCACGATACCCAGATCGGCTCCCTGGCCGACGACGACAACGACTCGTTCACGCTCACGCTGCACGCCGGCACGGCATACGCGCTGGTGGGCGTGTGCGACAACGACTGCAAAGACCTCGACCTCGTCCTCTACGACGCCGACGGCAACCAGGTCGACTCCGACGTCCAGGCCGATGACGTACCGATCCTCCAGGTGACGCCGTCGGAGACGATGCGCTATCGCGTCAAGGTGATCATGGCCACCTGCAGCGCGAACCCCTGCTGGTACGGGATCGGCGCCTACGGGAAGTAGTCGACGAGCGGGACTGGGGGGGCGGGGAGCGGTCTGATCCGGTGCACTACCGCTCCCCGCTCCCCGCTCCCCTTTCCGTCACTTTCTCGTATCCCGGGCAATTGACGACGGGTAGCGGCGGATAGCGCACGAAGCGTGGATCCGTCTCGGCGCGCGCACAGCGGTAGAACGTCGACCCGCGCCGATTCGTCACCGGACGCATCCAGCAGCAGTTGCGACAGAGTCCGACGTCTGCTTGCATGGCCGTCCCCAAGTCGACACGGAGCACAGAGCAGGGAGCAGTCGATCCCGATGCACCGGATAGTACCGCTCCCCGCTCCCCACTCCCAGTCGTGTCCGCCATGGCCACGCCCCCCGGCGGCCGTCTATCTTGCTGCATCGTGACGGCCCCCCTCCTGCTGACCATGGCGCTGGCATTGCAGACGCGCGCCCCCTGCCCGCAGCGAGCCAGCGCGATAACCGACAGCGCCTGGCTCGCCTACCGCGCGAATCGCATCGCGCTCGCCGCCAGTCGTTTCGCGCGCGCCGACGCGCTCTGCCCCGGCATCGCCGAAGTGAACGCCGGCCTCGGATTCGTCGCCCTGCGGCGTGGGTCGCCCGACGAGGCGACACGGCGCTTCGACGCGGCGTTGCGGGCGGATTCGGGGAACGCGGACGCCTGGTACGGCCTGGGACTCGCCCGCGCCCGCGGGGGGCAGCGTGACTCGGCGATCGCGGCCTTGCGCCGGGCGCTCGCGATCGCGCCCGGCTACGCCGGCGCGCAATCCCAGCTCACGCTGCTCGGGGATCTCGGTCCCCCGCTCGACCAGCCGGCGCGCCCCGGCACCGTCCAGCTTCCTGCGCGAACCCGCGGCGAACGCTTCGAGATTTTCCGGGACGGCGCCTGGCGGCCGTTCTACGTGAAGGGCATCAACCTCGGAGCCGCCCGGCCGGGGAAATACCCGTCGGAATTCCCCACCGACGACTCCACCTACGCGTCCTGGCTGCGCCTGATGGCGGAAGCCCACGCCAACGTGGTCCGTGTTTACACCATCCTACCGCCGGCGTTCTACAACGCGCTGAAGCGCTGGAACGACTCGCACCCCGACCAGGCGCTGTGGCTGGTGCATGGCGTCTGGGCCGAAGCGCCGCCCAACGATGATTACGACGACCGCGAATGGAAGGCGGAGTTCCGCGAGGAGACGCAGCGGGTCGTGGATCTCCTGCACGGCCATGCCCTGATCCCTCCCCGGCCCGGGCATGCATCCGGCCGCTACACCGCCGACGTGTCGGCGCACGTGCTGGCGTTCATCATCGGAAGAGAGTGGGAGCCGTTCACGCTCCGCCACTACAACAACCAGCGGCGCGGCAGGACCTCGTACCGCGGCACGTTCTTCACACTGCCGCGCGGCACGCCGGCGGACGTCTGGATGGTGGAGCAGTGTGACTACCTGATGCGCTACGAGTGGGACACCTGGCACGCCCAGCGCCCCATCGCCTACTCGAACTGGCCAACGCTCGATCCGTTGAGCCACCGCACCGAACCGACGGTCGAAGAGGAAAGCGCGCTGCGCGAGCGGATCGGGCTGCCGCCGCTCACCAACCGGCGGGAATACGACAACGACGACCAGACGCTCGACGCCATGCTGGTACGCACGACGGTCAGGAATCGGGCCGGATACTTCGCCTCCTACCACGTCTACCCGTATTATCCCGATTTCATGATCTATGACTCGACGTACGGCACGGCCCGCTCCAGCTACGGCCCCTCGCACTACTACGGATATCTGCGCGCGCTGAAGCGCTACCACGCCGGACGGCCGCTGCTCGTCTCGGAGTACGGCGTGCCCTCCTCGCGCGGCCTCGGTCACGTGCACCCGGACGGGATGGACCACGGGGGACACGACGAAGCGGAGATGGCCGCGATCGACGTCCGGCTGACGCGCGAAATCCGCGAAGCGGGCGCCGCCGGCGGGATCCTGTTCGCCTGGATCGACGAATGGTTCAAGCACAACTGGTCGGTGGTCGACTTCGAAGTGCCACAGGAGCGCCGGCGCCTGTGGCACAACGCGATGGACCCCGAGCAGTATTATGGATTGCTGGGAATGGACGCGGGGAAGGACACGGCTCCGCCGGCCCCCGGTGGCGACCCGGCCCGCTGGCGTGCGCTGCCGCTGCTCGCGGGCCACAACCGGTCGCGCCTGCGGGTCGGTTCCGACGAGAGCTACCTGTACCTCGCCCTTGAATCGTCCGCCGGAACACGCCGCTCGGCCCGCACCCTCATCGGGATCGACACCTACGCTCGCGACCGCGGCGAGTTCCGGCTGCCGGACGGGCAGCGGACCGAAACCGGTGTGGAGTTCTACCTCGACGTCTCCGATACGGCGGCGGGTCGCCTGTTCATCGCCCGACGCTACAGTCCGTACATCACTCCACGGCCCGGCATGGGGCCCACCGACCTCGATCCGTTCTACAACGTCGAGTGCACGGTGGATGTCCGGAGCGACAGTGCCGATTTCGATTCCCTGTTCGCCGTGGCCAACCGGTTCCGGGTCACCCGGTCCCTCCGGCAGATCCCGGTGCGCGGCGTGGACCGCGGCCGCCTCCGCTACGGGCGCGCTTCGGCCTCCACCCTGTCGGACTGGTTCGTGGACCGCGACGCCGGCCTCGTCGAGATCCGCCTCGCCTGGGGACTCCTCAACGTGACCGACCCGTCCTCGCGAACGGTGCTGACCGCCGTGCGCCACGACAACTCGGTCGCAGCCGACACGACCGACGGCTTCCGGTTCTTCGTGGCCGAGCCGCCGCTCGGGGCTGCCGACCCCGAGGCGCTCCTGACGGCGAGCGCCACCTACCGGTGGCCCACCTGGGAGGTGCCCACGTGGCACGAGCGCCTCAAGCCGGCGTACTTCGCGCTGCGGGAACTCTGGGGGTCCTGGTGAGGACCGCCGCCGCGGCCTTCTCGGTCCTCGTCGCGATGACCGGGCCCGCGGCCGCCCAGCTGCCGGCAGCCGAGGGCGCATTCGACCGTGGCGACTACCGCCTCGCGCGCCAGCTGTACGACTCGGTACTCCGGACCGATTCGCTCAACCCGCGGGCGCTCTACCGGTTGGCCATCCTCGACAGCTGGGACGGCAAGCTCGACCTGGCCCTGGCGCGCTTCGTGAAGCTGCGGCGCGTTCAGCCGGCCGATCCCGTCACGATGGCGGAGCACGCGAAGGTGCTGTCGTGGGCCCGGCTCTTCCGCTGGTCCGCGGCGCTGTACGATTCGGTGCTGGTGCTCGCCCCCGACCGGCTGGATGCGCAGGTGGGGCGTGCGCGCGCCGTTGCCTGGGACGGCGACCTGGTCCGCGCCGAGCGGCTGTGGCGCGAGGCGCTCAAAGCCCACCCCGACGATCCCGACATCCTGATCGGCCTCGCCCAGACGCTCTCCTGGGAAGGCCAGACGTTCCTCGCCGATGCTTTCGCGACCCGGGCCCGCGAGGTGGCGCCGAACGATCCCACCGCCCGAGAGCTCTTCGCCCGGCTGCGCGCCGCCAACCGCGGCCCCGTCCTCTCCCTCTCGAGCGACGCCGCCGGCGACAAGTACGACAACGGATACGTCCTGTTCACCGGTGCGTTCACCGCCTCACTCCGTCCCGATCTGCGCGGGACGTTGCAGGCCGCATGGCGCTACAACGAGGACGGCGTTCCGAGCGGCAGTGCACGTATCGCGCGCAGCGGCGGGCTCGAAGGCTCGATCGTGAAGTCGTTACCGAGCGGGGCGTCGCTGCGCGGTGGGGTGGGCGTGCGGCGCCTGGGCGGCGACACGACGCGCACCAGACTGACCGCCATGTTGGGCGGCGCCGTGGGGGTCGCCCAAACGACCTCGATCAACGTGGCGTACCGGCATTACCCGTTCGACGAGACCGCGGCCCTCGCGCAGAGCGGCCTCGTGTGGGACGAGGTCCAGGCGAACGCCGAGATCTCCCCGCAGGCGACGTTCGGCCTGTCCGCGCTCGCAAACGCGGCCTGGCTCTCGGACGGGAACCGGCGGCTCATCGCCTCCGGCGGCGTCATGGTGGGCGTGGCCAAGCGGCTGCGCGCCGGCGTCTACGCACGGGTCATGGGCTGGTCCCGCGACGACCTGGGACAGAACCTGTACTTCTCCCCCGGCCTGTTCACGCTCGGTGAGGCCCGGGCCTCCTACGTCTGGTGGCGCGGCGGCTGGTGGATGCGGGCGACCGCCGGGCTGGGCGCGCAGCACATCAAATCGAGAGCCACGCAGGGGGAGTGGCACGGGGAC
>DATGDT010000018.1:0-5504 GCA_035310725.1 Gemmatimonadales bacterium | reverse complement strand
TCGATGCGGTATTCCCGCCAGGCGTGGCGGCGCAGCCGCGTGGAGATCTCGAACATCGCGAACTTGCAGGCCCAGGTGGTGAAGCGGGCCTCGCCCCGGAACTCCGCGAGCTTGCGCAGCACGGCGAGCACGGCGTCGCTCGCCGCCTGATGGCACAGGTCGTCCACCTCGTCCCGTCCCCGCTCGGGGATCGAGGCCCCGCGACGAGCGGCCTCCGCGCGAGCGACACGCAGCAGCAGGCCGTGCAGCCGGGCAATCGCCGCCTCCCGCCCCGGTGCACCGGGGTCGAGGTCGCGCACCCATGCGGCGGATTCCCGATCGAGCTGCGCTGGCGCCATGGGCAAAGCATGGCGGCCGGGAACCCCGGCCGCCAGTGCCCGCACCGGCTCAGCGATTGTCGTAGAACCGGCGCATGTTGTCGGCGATGTACTCGAGGTGCTCCTCCACTGCGAAGTGGCCCGCGTCGAGCCGGTGCAGCTCGGCGTTCGGCAGGTCGGCCAGGTACGCCTCGCCGCCGGCGGCGGTGAAGAAGATGTCCTCCTGTCCCCAGAAGATTTGCGTCCGCGGCTGCCGCTCGCGCAGGAACCGCTGCCACTCCGGATAGAGCGGCACGTTGGTGCGGTAGTCGTAGAACAGATCGAGGTTGAGCCGCACCGTGTGGGGACGTTGCAGGAACGCGACGTCCGACTCCCAGTTGTCCGGGCTGATCAGCTCGGGGCGCCGGGCGCCGTGCAGGTAGATGGTGCGGACCGTCTCCGGGGTGAGGAAGCCGTGCAGCGGCGCCTCGGTCTCGGGCGAGCGGTTCTTCCACAAGGCCCCGCGCAACCCGTCCCATGTGGCGGTGAAGCCGACCTCGTAGGCATTGGAGTTCTGGATGATGAGCCACTCCAGCGCCTCGGGACGCCGCCCGACGATCCGGAACCCGACCGGACCGCCGTAGTCCTGTACGTACAGCCCGAAACGGTCGAAGCCCTTGAGCGCCAGGAAGCGTTCGATCACCTCCGAGATGTGGTCGAAGGTGTACGGCCACTTGGCGGGATCGGGCCGGTCGCTCAGGCCGAAGCCCGGGTAGTCGGGCGCCAGCACGTGGAACCGGTCGGCGAGCGCCGGGACCAGATTGCGGTACTGGTGCGAGCTGGCCGGGAATCCGTGCAGCAGCACGAGCTTGGGATTGCCGGGGCGGCCGGCCTCGCGGTAGGCAATGGAGAGACCATCCACGGCGAGCGACCCGTAGGAAACGGCGCGCGTGTCGCTGGTATCGGCCGGCATCTCCATGACCGCAGCCATGGTAGAGTCTTTCGATTTGGACATTGGGCGGGACATTGGGCACCTGTATTGGATTCCCCTGGGAAGGGCAGCGGCCCCCAGAGTGTGTTTGGGGCCCAACCGTCGCCGCCCCCCAAATGGTGTTCGGGAGTTAGCGTCGGGAAGCAGCGAGATCTTACGGGGGGGGGCAGGGGCCTGCCCTTAGTCCCCCCTCTCCGCGTCAAGCGGAGAGGGGGCCAGGGGGTGAGGCACACAAACGGAGAGGGGGACAGGGGGTGAGGACGGAATGGAGAGGGGACGGGGGGTGTGAGGCACGATGCGGAGAACGGGCCAGGGGGTGAGGTACAGACCGCCGGAGTCTAAAGCGCGTCTGAATCGTGCATGAAGACCAGATAAACCTGCTTCGACGCCACGCTCTTGATCGATGCGGGTTCGCGGGCACCTTTCTCCCTCAACTTTTCCCCTCCTCGCTCCGTTCTATACGAGCGCACACATGGTCGCCCCGCCCCCCGTGATCGCCACCCCGACCGGCGAAGCCGAGTCCAATGCGGGCCGGCGCATGGTCGCGCGGGCCATGTGGATCGGCCTCTGGATCTGGCCCTCCTTCACGGCGCTCGATCTGTACATGTGTTTCGTCGCCTACCCGGGCGCCCCCTGTGGGGTGTTCCTGGCCTACCGCGTCGCCGTGGGGCTGGCGTTCTTCGCCGTCTATCGCGCGAGCCGTCGCGGCACGATGGAGCTGCATCGGCTCTTCCAGCTGCAGAACCTCTGCTACGGACTTGCGGCGCTCGTGATCGCCCTCATGGCGGTCAACCTCGGAGGCATCCGCAGTCCCTACATGCACGGGATCTCGATCGTCGCGCTGGTACGGGCGGTGTTGGTCCCCACCCATTGGCGCCGCGGACTCAGGACCTACGCCCGGATCGCGCTCGCCTTCCCGCTGGTGATGGGCATCGGCGCCGTGCTCTCTCCGCTGGCCAGGCACGAGTGGCTGACCGCGGAATCGCTCGTCGTCTTCGCGAGCAACTACGTTTTCGTGCTCGCCTCGTGTGCCATCGGATTGGTGACCAGCCACATCGTGTGGAGCACGCAGGAGCAGCTGTACCGCGCGCGGCGCGTGGGCCGCTATCGACTCGAGGCGCCCATCGGCAAGGGCGGCATGGGGGACGTGTGGCTGGCATGGGACCAGTCCTTGCACCGCAACGTCGCGCTCAAGATCATGCGCGTGCAAACGATTTCGGGCCCCGAGTCGGTGCGGCGGTTCGAGCGCGAGGCCCAGGCCGCGGGTCAGCTCCGCGGCCCCCACGTCGTGCACATCTTCGACTTTGGAGCGAGCGAAGACGGACTCTACTACATCGCGATGGAGTATCTCGCGGGGATGGACCTCGCGAGCCTCGTCGAGAAGTTCGGACCCATGCCGCCGGCCCGCGTCATTCGCCTGGGCATGCAGGCGTGCCTCGCGCTCGAGGAGGCGCATGCGGCGGGGATCATTCACCGCGATCTCAAACCGCACAACCTCTACCTCACGCGCACGCCGGAGGAGCCCGACCATCTCAAGCTCCTCGATTTCGGGATCGCACGCCTTCGCTCCGAGGATGATCAGCGCATCACCTGGACCGGCGCCATGATCGGAACGCCCGCCTATCTCGCTCCCGAGCTCTGGCAGGGTGGCGAGGCCGACGAGCGCAGCGACATCTATGCGCTCGGCGTCACCTTGCACTTCCTGCTGGCGGGCGTGACGCCGTACGAGGGCTGGTCCGTCCTGCAGCTGCAGACTGCGCATCACCTGCCCGAGCCCCCTGAGCTGCGGCTTTCCGGGACCGACCCGCTGATCGAACGCCTCGCCCCGCTGATACGCCAGTGCCTGGCCCGGACGCTCGAGGACCGGGTGCAGACCGCCCGCGAGCTGCGCGCGGCCCTCGGCGCCTTGCACGACCCCGCTCGGTGGACGCCGGCCGATGCCGAGGCATTCTGGAAGTGCGTGGAGAAAACCCGGTTCGGCTAGCGGGATTGGGGAAAGTCTATCCCCAGCACCCAGCGAGGAGTTCTCGCCAAGTCGATCGCTGCCATCGCTCGTAGGACGGAGTCCTACACTCCCGTGAGGTGTTGAAGGTCGGGTCGCCCAGAGGTCTCATCCACGTTTCACGGGCTCTTAAGGCCAACGCCGCCATGCTGCGCGTGTTGATCCCGCCGCCGCAGCAGACGCGAACCATCACGCCTCCGACGACGAGACCGGTCATCAGAGGAGGCGCTATGAAGAGAAACCGTCAGTTTACACATCTGGCGGTCCTGACCGCCCTCTGTCTCAGTCTGGAAGCGTGCCAACGGGATTCACCCACCAGCAGTCCAGTCGTGTCCCGACCCGCCGTGGCCGTCGCTAACCTTGCTGTCGAAGGTCTCGATCCCTCCGGCAGCTGCACGGGATGCATCTTCGAGCCTCACACCTTCGTGCGTTCCCGTGGCGCCCCGAGGTCCCAGACCGTCGGCTTCTTGGCAACGGCGGGGCAGTTGTACGTGGTGGATCTCGATGACCTGGGAAGTCAGGGTGCTGATGCGACTGTCACCCTCAACGGTCAGGTGCTCGTCAGCGCCCACGAAACTGGCGATCCATCACCCCGGCATTACACCGACACCCTTCAGCTCAAGCGCGCGAATACGATCACGGCACGCCTCGTGGGGAAGCCCGGCTCGAAGCTGCGGGTGGCGGTTTGGCCGGTCCGGACCGTGACGCTCGATGCTGTGACGCTCGCCTCGGGCACCGTACTGCAGATCGGCGGGCCTGGAACGACGTTCAATTCGACCATCACCAATCACACCACGGCATCCCTCGCGGACGTACGCGTGGTGACCTCGGTCCGGCAGGGCAGTGCGCGGCGTGTGGCCGGCGATGCCCTGGTCGACTGCGGAGCGTCACCGGGGGTGTTGCCGGCCGGGACCTGTGTACGCACCGGTGATGCGATCGTGCCGGTGAACACAGGCTCCGGCTCCGGGACCCTGGTCGCGGGTGCTGCAGAAGCCATCATCGAGGTGCGTGACGCGGCATCGGTGCTCGATTCGGTGCTCGTGCCAATCGAGCTGACCACACCAGCGACCTCGACCATAACCACAGGGATCAGAGACATCAGAAGCTTCCTTGACGTGTGCCCCACGGACGACCCTGCCTACGCTCAAATACGGCAGGATTTCGAGCTCCGGGTGGACGGCCAACCGGACCCTGTGGATATCGTGTGTACCACACCGTACTCCGCGATGCCGGTCGATCAACTCACGGACGAGTTGATCGTGATGCAGGTACTGCGCACTGCCTATTACATGAGCAAGGGGACGGAGGGGAGACTGCCCTGGACCCAATTGGGGCTCTACGACTGGATGAAATCCCATGTTGGCGGCGTCAACCTTCGAACGACGCTAAGCTACGCTTCCTGTTGTCTTACTTATGACGGCAAGAATTACTTCAACTTCCCGCGTCAAGACGCGTCTCTGCGAAATACGCGGCGTGCATGGCCCGGCATTGGCATCGCCCAATTGGTGGCCCTCTACGCTCACGAGATCCGCCATGCGGATCCGGATGATCCAGGGCACACGAATGGCTGCCCGGCGTTTCCACTGCCAACAGACGCTTACGGTTGCGACGCGACGTATGATTTGAGCAATCTCGGCTCGTATGGTGTCCAGTACTGGCTCTATTCGAGCTGGGCAACAGGATACTTGAACATCGGCATAGCCTGTTCTCCGAGTACGGCTCAAGAATACGCGACAGCGATGGCGAGCAGCGCCAACCTCTATCCAACCAGGTTTGTGACCAATAATCCTCCAATGATCACGGCAACGGAACCGTACGGAGGGCAGTGCATCACGCTCCAAAGTGCGACAAACTGATTGCTTCGCGCGAAACCGCCGGGCCTCTCCAGGGGGCCCGGCGTTCTGTGTTGATGATCAATCGCATGAAGTGCGGCGCCGAGGCTTCCCGGCGTTGCCCTCGCTGTCCTCGGCACGACCGTCGCGTGAACCGGCGTTCGGTCACCGCAGCCAGGTGGTGCGGTGGTTCAACCCTTCGCTGCCCGGGGATCGTCCGCCGGATTGAGATAGACGTATGTGCGTGGCCCGATGCCGTGCATCTGGAGCATACATTCCTCGGTAGTCCAGAGCCGATGCGGCGATCCTGCCCGCACTGGCGCGAAACCTCCTGCCGTCAGCGTGTACTCCGGCGCGCCGGTGCCCGCCGCGCCCGGCGACCA
>DATGDT010000017.1:0-3176 GCA_035310725.1 Gemmatimonadales bacterium | reverse complement strand
GGTGGCGAGCGAGATCATCTTGCCGCGGGTGTTGGGCGCGACCTTGCCGTAGATGTGCTCCAGGTTGGTCGTCTTGCCGCCCAGTCCCGGGCCGTAGTACACCAGCTTGCAGTTGATCTCGCGGGAGGCGTAGTTGATCATCGACATGGACTAGGTCTCCCGCCTACCCGAAGAGCTTGTCAATTTCGTCTTCCGCCCCCTGCAGCAGCCCCTTGGCCTCGCCCGGACCCGCACCCACGCGGTCGAACATGATCTGGAAGACGTGGTTCAGCGCCTCGACCGTGGCCTTGGCCTTGAGCTTCACGAGCCCCAGGGTGGCGCGCTGGTCGAACAGCACCACCAGGATCACGCGCCGCGCCACGTCGGCCAGGTACATCGATTCCTTCTCGCCCTGGTGCACGAGCGAGGCGAACTCGGCCTCGCCGATCATCTTCGCGAGCTGGTCGTTGGCGGAGAAATCGGCGGCGGTGAGCGAGGCGAAGGCGGTGGGGTCGAACGCCGGGGGCTCCCCCACCGTGGCGACCAGCTGGCCGGTGCGGTCCACCAGCAGGGCACAGCGGGCGTTCGAGTCGCGCAGGAACGCCTGCAGGTGCTGCTGGATCTGGCGGTAGTCGCTTTCGTTGAACGACCAGCTCGCGGCACCCGTCATCGCGCCCCCGCTCAGTCGGACTCGGTCATGTCGCGGCGGGCGGCGAGCGCCTGCGCGATGGTGACCCCGTCGGCGTACTCCAGGTCGCCGCCCACGGGGAGCCCGCGCGCGATGCGCGTCACCCGGATCCCCGTCGGCTTGAGCACCTGCTGCAGGTAGGTCGCGGTGACCTCCCCCTCCATCGAGGGGTTGGTGGCGACGATCACCTCACGCACCCCCGCCCCGTTGGACACCCGCTCCAGCAGCCGGTCGATCTGCAGCGCTTCGGGCCCCACGCCCTCGAGCGGCGACAGCCGCCCCCCCAGCACATGGTAGAGGCCGCGGAACCGCCCGGCGCGCTCGATGGCGCTCACGTCCCCCGCCTCCTCCACGACACACAGCAGCGTCGCGTCGCGCCGCGGGTCGCGGCAGATGGCGCAGGGGCTGTCGTCGCCCAGGTTGCCGCACGTGGTGCAGACCTGCACCTGGTCGCGCACCCGGCGGATCGCCTCCGCCAGCCGGCGGGCGGTCTCCGGGGGCTCCTTCAGCAGGTGGAAGGCGAGCCGCTGGGCCGTTTTCCGCCCGATACCGGGGAGCTTGGCGAGCTCCGCGGTCAACTCGTCAATCGCGGACACTGGGCGCGGGCACGGGGGATGCTTACAGCGGCAGCTGGAACGGAAGCGGCAGTCCGGCGGTGAGCTTCTTCACCTCCGCCTGGTACAGCTCCGCCGCGCGCTGCTGCGCCTGGGTCACGGCCGCCAGCACCAGGTCCTCCAGCAGCTCGACGTCGCCCCCCTTGAACGCCTCGGGGTCGATCTTGATGGCGCGGATCTGGCCGCGCCCGTCGGCCGTGGCCTGCACCATGCCGCCGCCCGACGACACCGAGACGGTTTCCTGCGCGAGCCTCGTTTGTATTTCGGACAGCCGGCCCTGGGCCTGCTGGGCCAGCTGGAACAGACTGGATAAATCCGCCATGGGCCAAAAGTTACCCGGCGCGCAATCGGGTCGCAAGCTGACCGAGTGCGCGCCGGGCCGCCTCCAGCTTCAGTTCTCCGTCGCGACGTCCGCCGCAGGCTGCGGGCAGAAGGAATGCGTCGCCGACTGGGGGGCGGGGTTGGACACGTCCCAGCCCCACGCCTTGGGGCCGCCCCACGGCTTGAAAGCATCGCTCATCGTCACGCGGCCTTCCTGTGTGGTGGCGATGAAGACGCCCGAGTTGAGATCGATGAAGGGCCAGAGGAATTGCACGCGGCCCTGCGGTCCCAGCCGGCCCTTGGGCAGCTCGTGCCCTACGCCGTCGCGCACCGACAGCCACACCGGCGTGTCCGTGCTGTTCACGACGCAGACGTAGGATCCCGCCGCCGGCCAATGTCCCGGCTTCATCGACGGGCCGATGCACGCCGCCAGGAAGCCGCAGCTCAGGACCATCAGGGACTGTCGCATGGCGCACCTTCTTTCTCTAGGCTCTTCGCCTGCACCCTCTGGGGTGCACAACCCTCTGTCTCCCCGGCACGGCCGGACGGCCATGCGACGGCGGGGACTTTATGGGGATCGCAAGAATCGGGCCCATCGGACTCACGACGGCAGACGGCCCGTTCCGCGCTCACTCCCGGTTCGCGCGCGCCGCAGGGCTGGCGACGCCGCGCGTGAGAAACATCACCAATACCCCGGAATCAAACTGGTGGCAAGCTATCGCGGCAGGGTCAAGCCGCGGACAAGCGGTCAGAGCGATGTCCGACTACGGAGAAGGACGGAGGAGGTTGGTGAAGGTTGGTGGAGGTTGGTGGAGGTTTGTGAAGTTTGTGAAGGAAGATCGCCGCGTCAGGTGAGTCACCATGCGCTCGCGCGCCTCGCGCCCCAGCTCGGCGCGCTGGTAAGCCGCGATCGCGTCGAGCATCGCCGGCAGCGCGAGCGTGGGACGGTACCCGATGAGCCGCCGCAGCTTGGTGGTATCGGGGAGGCGGCGCCGCATGTCCTCGAACCCCGTCTCGTAGGCCTCCTCGAACGGCACCGCGACGATTTCGGACCGGGAGTGTGTGATTTGCCTCACCATTTCCGCCAGCTCGCCGATCGAGATGTCCTTGGTGTGGCCGATGTTGAACACCTCGCCCGCGGCGCGGGGGTGCTGCGCCAGCGCGATCATGGCGTGGACCGCGTCCCCCACCCAGGTGAAGGAGCGGCGCTGGCGGCCGTCGCCGTAGACCTCGATCGGTTCCCCGGTGAGCGCGGAGCGCACGAAGCGCGGCACCACCATGCCGTACAGCCCCGTCTGGCGCGGCCCGATGGTATTGAACAGCCGCAGCACCGTGACCGCGAGGCCGTTCTCGCGCGCGTGCGCCAGCGCCAGGTGCTCGTCGATGATCTTCGAGGCGGCGTAGCTCCAGCGCGACTTGTGCGTGGGACCGAGCACCAGGTCGTCGGTCTCGGCGAAGCGCTCGGTGTCGAGCTTGCCGTACACCTCCGAGGTGGAGGCAATGAGCACCTTGGTGCCGTAACGCGCGGCCAGCTCGAGCACCAGCTCGGTGGCGCGGATGTTGGTGGACAGCGT
>DATGDT010000016.1:0-7698 GCA_035310725.1 Gemmatimonadales bacterium | reverse complement strand
GAGGTCGCGTTGCGCATCCCTGTTCCGCGTCCTAACGTCTGTCCCCACATGCCCGACCTCTCCCCCGGCGCCCGCTTCGGCGTCTACCGGCTCATCCGCCCGCTGGGCAAGGGCGGCTTCGCCGAGGTCTGGGAGGCGGAGAACGAGGGCAACGGCCGCCGCGTCGCCCTGAAGGTGCTCACCGAGCTGCGCGCCGAGTCGGCGCGGGCGCTGGAGCGCTTCCAGCAGGAAGGGCGCATCGCGGCGTCGCTCGCCAGTCCCCGGTGCGTCTACGTGTTCGACGCCGGCACCCACGACGGGTTCCCCTACATCACCATGGAGCTGGTGGCGGGCGGCACGCTCGGCGACCGGATCGCGCACGGCCCGCTCGACGCCCGCGCGGCCGTGGACATCGTGCTGGATGTGCTGGACGGGCTCGAGAGCGCCCAGCAGGCGGGGATTCTGCACCGCGACGTGAAGCCGTCGAACGTCTTCCTCGACGCGGGCGGCCGCGCCAAGATCGGCGACTTCGGCATCTCGAAGAGCCTCGAGGTGGACAGTCACCTGAGTCAGACCGGCGCGTTCCTCGGCACGCCCTACTACGCGAGCCCGGAGCAGATCGCCGCCGAGCCGCTCGACCTGCGCAGCGATCTCTACAGCGTCGGCGCGATGCTGTACGAGCTGGTCACCGGCAAGCTCCCCTACCAGGGCACCAACGCGTCGGCGGTGCTGGCGCAGGTGCTGACGCGCGAGCCGGTGCCGTTCGCCCAGCACGACGTCGCGGTCCCGCCCGGGCTGCAGCGCGTCATCCTGCGCCTGCTCGCCAAATCGAAGGAGAAGCGTTTCCAGAGCTACGCGCAGCTGCGGGCGGCGCTGCTGCCGCTGTCGTCGCGGGGGCTCGCCCCGGCCGGATTGGCGCGGCGCTTCGGCGCCATCGTGGTGGATGGGCTGCTGTTCATGCCGCTGGGGGTGGCGCTGGGCACCAGGTCGCTCGCGCAGGGGGGGCAGGCGGCGCTGGCGCCCGGCGTCGTGGCAGCGCTGGAGTTCGTCTACTTCACCCTGCTCGAGCGTTACTGGGGCGGCAGCATCGGGAAGCGGCTCTTCGGGTTGCGCGTGACCGGCGCGGACGGCACCGCGCCCACCCTGGGCCGCGTCGCGTGGCGCACTGCCCTGTACCTGCTGATCACCAGCGGGGCGAGCCTGCTCGTGCAGGTGCTCGCCGGCGGCGAACTCGCGCTCGCCGCGCGGCCCGTGCTGCGCTACGTGCCGAATGTGCTGCGGCTGCTCGGGAGCGGCGTCCTGCTTTCCACCATGCGGCGGCGCAACGGTTACGCCGGGTTGCACGAAGTGGTGAGCAACACGCGCGTGATGGAGCTGCTGGCGGGTGAGCGCAGCGGGGCGGTGCCACGCACGGCCGCTCCCGTCGAGGCGGCGGCCACGGCGGAGTACGGGCCGTACCGGACGACCGCGACCGTGTGGCGCGACGGCGGTGAGGCGCTGCTCGTGGCGCGCGACGCGGAGCTGCATCGCGACGTGTGGATCCACGAGTTCGCGGACGCGGCAGCCGCCCCCGCCGTCGAGCGGCTGCGGTCACGCGGCGAGGGGAGCCTTCCCTGGCTGCAGCGTGGCACCCGCGACGGGCTCACCTGGGACGCCTACGGCGCGCCGCAGGGAACGCCCCTGGAGCGCTGGGCGGCCGAGCGTGGCGGTCTCGGGTGGCGCGAGATGCGCGACGTGCTGGGCGCGCTCGCGCGCGAGCTGGAGTCGCGCTTCGCGCGCGACGGCACCGCCGGACCGCTCTCGCCGCGCCAGGTGTGGGTGGAGTCCACGGGACGGGCGTTGCTGCTCGACTTTCCGGCGGAGCGGGCGAGCGCCGCGCCGGACGGCGCGGTGGAAGAGGTCACGCCCGAGACGTGGCGCCGCTTCGTGGGTCGCGTCGCGACGCTGGGATTCCAGCACCGCGCGGTGCTGCCCGAGTACGCGCGCCCCATCGTGGCGGGGCTGCGCGACGAGCAGCCGGTCGCGTCGATCGGCGAGTTCCGCACGTCGCTGGAGAAAGTGGCTCCCCGCCCGGCCGAAGTGACGCGGGCGCGGCGCGCCGGTCCGTTCGCGGTGCTGGGGACCGTGGCGGCGTTCGTGGTGGCGTTCCGGATGGCGGTGCCGGCCCTGATGGCCAGCCTGCCGCCGTGGTGGCGCGACATCACCTTCAACGGGGACACGTATCTCGCGGCGCTGCATCGCGCCGACAGTGCCGGGGCGGCGGCGGACAGCGCGACGCGCAACACCGCGACGGCGGTGCAGGTCGTGCTGGCGGCGGCGGCGCGCGACGCGCGCGCGTCGCCACAGGGCACCTCGCTCGTGGCGGGGCTGCCGGCCCCGCTCCGGACGGCGCTCGATTCCGCCGCGCGCCGGTTCCCGGCGCCGGATTCGCAGCTCGTCGCGGCTGCCCGGACGCGGCTGGCGGTGCTGCGCACCGAGGGCCCGCAGGCGCTGCGCGGTGGCCTGGCCGTGGTCCCCAAGGCGGTGCTGCTGGCGTTCACCGCGCTGTCCTTCGTGGGAGCGTGCGGCGTCGTGCTGGCGCTGCTGCTGCGCGGCGGCCTGCTGTTCAGTCTCTTCGGGATCGGCGTCGTCCGCGCCGACGGCGTGCCGGCCGGACGGCTGCGCTGCGGCGCGCGCGCGTTCGTCGCCTGGTCGCCGTTGCTGCTGCTCCTGGCGCTCACCGCGCTGCCGGGCGGTGTGCGCGTCGCGGTGCAGTCGGGAACGAGCGGGGCAATGAGTGTTTCCGCGTCACAGGCGTCGCCACCCGCCGCCCCGCGCACGACGAGCAGCTCCCTCTGGCTGCGCTGGGCGCTCGGCGCGCTCGCATTGGCCGGCGCCGCGGTCGCCGTCTCGCGCCCGACGCGAGGCCTGGCGGAGCGGGTGTGCGGCGTCGTGCTGGTGCCCAGGTAGATCAATTGCGGATAGGTGATTGCGGATTGCGGATTGAACACCAAGCCGCATTCCTTGGGATCTTGCGCCAGGTCAGCCACAGACCGATTGCGCCGCCCGCCGAAGGTGCATAAGCTCGTGCCAGCGACGGAGCTGCCCATGACAATCCGCAATCCGCAATCCACAATCCGCAATTGCCTGTGCGCGACGCTCCTGCTGGTCGCCGCCGCCGGCTCCGTGCGGGCCCAGGGCACCCAGTCGGGCCCGCTGCGCAAGACCGACCTGATCCGCCTGCTCGCCTCCGGCCGCCCCCCCGGCAACGTCGCGCTGATGGTGCGCCGCCGCTGCCTCGCCTTCACCCCGAGTCCCCGCGACCGCTTCGATCTCGCCGAAGCGGGCGCCGACAAGGAGCTGCTCGACGCCATCGACGGCTGCGCGTCCCGCGCCTCGCGTCCCGGCGGCAGCGCCGCGCTGCGCATCGTCGCGCCGCAGCGGCTGCGGGCCACGGCGGGGTCGGAGGTGACGCTCACGGTGCGGCTGCTGCGCGGCGGCGCGCCGCTGGCCGGCAAGTCGCTCCAGCTGCGCGGCGCCACCGCCATCCCCGGCGGCGCGCAGCAGGAGCCGGGGGCGGTGACCGACGCGCGCGGCGTGGCGACCTTCCACGTCCTCGCCGGGATGGAGGCGGGCACCTGGCCGCTCAACGTCATCACGGTGGGCGACATGCCGGCCCAGGCGACGGTGCAGCTCGTCACCGCCGCGCCGACGCTCCTGGCGGACGTGCTCCCGCCGGACGTGGTCGTGCGGCAGGGGAGCCGCACCCCGGCGCTGGTGCGCGTGGTGGTGCGCAGCGGGGGCGGCATTCCCGTCGCCGCGCTGCCGCTCGAGCTGCGCGGCATCAGCGCCCAGCTCGGCCCCCTGCCGCCGGTCGCGACCGACGGCAGCGGGATGGCGCTGCTGCCGATTCCCGCCGGCGCGCTGCGCGCCGGTGGGACGATCGGCGTGTTCGCGCGCGGCGCGCAGCTCGCCAGCGTCACCGCGCGCATCGAGACTCCCGTGATCTCGGACGACCGCACCCAGTTCATCGCGGGCATGGGGCAGCGCAGCAGCGTGCACACCACGCTGCACCAGCCGCTGCTGCTCGAGGTGCGCGACACCGCGGGGGTCCCGGTGACCGACTACGCCGTTCGCTTCACGGCCGTCAACGCCGCGCTCACGACCCCCGAAACGGTGACCGACTCCGCCGGCGTGGCGCGCACCACGGTCACCCTGGGCGACCGTGCCGGTCCGGTGGTGATCACCGCGACGGTGGCTCGCGTGTCGCGCACCACGAACCTGTACGCGACGGCGGGACCGGCCCAGACGCTGGTGGTGGAGCAGAGCGGACGCCCCATCGACTCGCTCGTTCTGGCGACGCCCGTGACGGCGACGGTGCGCATGGTGGCGCGCGACGCCTGGGGCAACGAGGCGATCCTGCAGGGCCAGACCGCGACGGTGAGCGGCACGGCCGCCGGCCTGCGCAACCTGCGGGGCGTCGCCACCGCACCGGGCACGCTGGTGCTCGAGCCGCGGCGCAATGGGCGCGCCACGCTCGAGGTGAGCGCGACGGGCGAGGGGCAGCGGCTCAGCGCGCGGGTGCCGCTGCAGGTGACGCTGCCGGGGTCGCCGGGCGGCTGGGTGTACGGCGCGCGCGCCGGCGGCGCGGCGTTCAACTACGGCTTCAAGTCCAACCCCACGATCGATGGGCGTGCCGGGTTCCGCACCGAGCTGATGGTGGGACGCGACGTCGCGACGGGAGTGCGCGTGCTGGGCGGCCTCGGGCTGGGCGTCGTGCGCGCGCAGGCCGGGCCTGCCAACGTCGCCGTGGGGCTGATCCAGGGGCTGGTGCGCGGCGAGTTCGAGCTGACCCGCAACACGACCGTCGTGCCCGTGCTCACGCTGGGCGGCGGCGCCTACCGCATCAAGTCGACCGACCAGAACAGCGTCGTGTACCACACGAGCCTCTTCTGGCTCGCCGGCGCCGGCGTCGACTTCCCCCTCGGCCCGAGCGTCATGGGCGGGGTGCGCCTCGAGCGCCAGCAGCTCTACGAGGCGAACAGCACGAACGCCAAGGGGAGCGTGGGCGCGCTCACCTTGCTGGAGCTGGGAGTGAGGGTGACGCCATGAAGAGATTGCGGATTGTGGATTGGGGATTGCGGATTGAACTGCCCTTTCCAGTCCCCAATCCCCAATCCGCAATACGCAATGCTCTTCAATCCGCAATCCGCAATCCGCAATCCGCAATCGTCGCTGCGCTCATCACCCTGGCTCCGCGGCTAACCGCCCAAACCGCATCTCCGTATGTGCCGTCGGCGTATTGGGGGAATCCGTACGTCGAGCACTTCATCGCCGCGGGGAAGATGGTGGACCCCTCGCCGCTCACGCGGCCGTTGCGCGCCGACGATCTGGTCCGGGCGCTGGAGGCGATGGACAGCACGCGACTGGGGAGTGGGGAGTGGGGAGTGGTACGGGCGCTGCTGCACGACCTGCGGCGCAACGAGAACGGACCCTGGGGGCGGGTGGACGCGAACGTCGGCGTGGCCGCGGCGACGCACAGCCTGCGCGATCCGCTGGAGCTGTTCCGCGGCGCGCCGCCGCGCGGCGACACCGTGTCGCGCGGCTTCGTCTCGGCCGGGCTGGCCCTCACCCTGGCGCTCGGTCCCGTCGTCGCGGTGACGCACCCGCTGCTCGACACGCGCCTCAAGTACGACCGCGACTGGTTCGGCAAGAAAGACCGCGCCATCGCCGGGCGCATGGCCGAATCCTACCTCTCGGCGCAGTGGGGCTTCGGCGAGCTGTTCTTCGGGCGGATGGACCGCAACTGGGGGCCGAGCGTGGTGCAGGGGCTGCTGCTGTCGGACGATCCCTACGGGCTCGACCACCTGGGGATCACGCTGGGCACCTCCGCGATCCAGCTGCAGGCGATCGCCACGCAGCTCGACTCGCGCACCGATTCACTGGGCCAGATCGAGCGGCGCTACATGGTGCAGCACCGGCTCTGGCTGCGCCCGCCGGGGCGCTGGACCATGGCGCTGTGGGAAGGCTCGGTGCTTTCGGGCGCCGACCGCGACCTCGAGCCCTGGTATCTCAACATCCTGAACCTGGGATTCCTGGAGCAGCTGAACACGGGCACCAACGTCAACAGCTTCGTGGGTCTGGATCTCGAGCGGCGCGGCGGCGTGACGACCTATGCCCAGCTGATGCTGGACGACATCCAGGTGGACAAGAAGACCCTCACCGACCAGAAGCCCACGAGCTGGGGACTCACCGTCGGCGCGAAGGGCGGCATCGCCGGAGCGGCCTGGACCCTCTTCTATACTCAGGTGGCGAATCTCACCTATCGCAACGAAGACAACCTGCAGGTGCCGCTGTACCACGGCCTCGGCACGGGGCGCAACTTCGCCGACTACGACCAGGCGACGGCGCGCTTGAGCGTCGTGGGCCCGCGCGGCGTGCTGCTCGAGCCCGAGGTGACCCTGCTGCGCCAGGGCGAGGGCGATCCCCGCCTCGCGCACCCGGCGCCCCCCGCTTATCCCTCCACCGCGTCGCTCTTCCAGGGTGTCGTCGAGCGCACCGTCCGTCTCGCCCTCAGGCTGAACTGGAGCGAGGGACCGCTGACCCTCACGGCCGACGGCGGCGCCCATCTCATCTCGAATGAGGCGCACGTGAAGGGGGTCACCGACACTCGGTTCGTGGGGAGTGTCGGATTGAGCTGGAGGCTGCATCGCGCGGGGCAGATCCCGTAGGGGCGGTCAGGCGGTCGGGCGGTCAGGCGGTCGGCTTCGCTCGTGTCCGCCCTTGTCCGCCCTTGTCCGCCCTTGTCCGCCCTTGTCCGCCCGACCGCCTGACCGCCCGTCCGCCCTTTTCCACTTCATTTCACCTCAGCTTCAGCAGCCCCTCGCCAGCCTCCAACAGGCTCCACAAGGAGGCCATATGTCATTCGTTCGTGGCGCAGTGGCCGCCGCCCTGGGCGTCGTCCTCGTTGCGGCGGTTCCCGGACTCGCGGCGCAGAGCGCCGAGCCGGCGCAGCTCATCATCGGCGCGTACGGCGGCCAGTACACTCATTTCACCAACCTCACCAACACCACCCCGACCGCCGATTTCCGGCCGGGCTTCAACCTCGGCGTAACGGTCGGGTTCCATCTGAGCCCGGTGGTCTCGCTGCACAGCGACTTCATGCTGGCGCGCAGCCGGGCGCGCGGCCTGGCGTCGTTCGCCGGGGCCACGGTGGACCGCCTGCTCCTCGGTGAGCACCTCGAGCTCGCGACCGACATGGGATCGGGCGTCAGGGGGTATGTGTTCGGCGGGGGCGGCATGGTGCGCGTGACCCAGAGCTCGACGGTCCCGTCCGGGGACGGGTTCAACGCGTTCTGGAAGCCGGCCGCCATGGGCGGCGTCGGCATGTTCATCAACGTGCCGCGGTCCAACCTCGATGTCATGATCGAGGGCAAGGTGCTGGGCTACGAGTTCGATCGCGCGGGGTTCGACCGGGTTCTGTGGGACGCGACGTTGGGGCTGGGACTGGCGTATCGGATAGCGTTGCGGTAGGCGGAAGAGGGCGGACGGGCGGTCAGGCGGTCGGGGCGGTCAGGCGGTCGGTCCGCCCTTGTCCGCCTTCGTCCGTCTTTGTCCGTCTGACCGCCTGACCGCCCGTCCGCCCTTTTCCGCCCTTTTCCGCCTTCTTCCGTCTACCGCAACGCTATCCGATACGCCAGTCCCAGCCCGAACGTCGCGTCCCACAGAACCCGGTCGAAC
>DATGDT010000015.1:0-7737 GCA_035310725.1 Gemmatimonadales bacterium | reverse complement strand
TCGTCCGTCTCCACCCGGCGATGCCCCGTCGGCGTCCGATGACCCTTCAGGTAGCCCTGGTCGATCCAGTGCGCGACCGTAGCCGGGGTCACCTGGCAGAGCCTGGCGATCTTGAGCGTGCCGAGAAACTTGGAATTTTTCACGGAATGCATGGTACCAGTAATATCGATAAAACGAAAGATAAGCAAGGGTCCCTCTCACAGGCCGAAGGGGACCCACATCACATACCGCTTTTGGATATACGGCTAAACGCCTGTTCGAAGACGGCTTAGCGTCGGGCGTCCACCCAGCGATTGGTCGCATCAAGCACCGCCAGCACCGCCCCACGCTCCGGACTCTCACGGATCTCGGCCGTACCGGTGAGCAACTGGGTCTCACGCCCGCCCAGCCCGTGCACGGCCACCAGGATGAAGCGCCGATCGAAGGCGTCCACCACGGCCGCGCCCTCGAGGGCGATGGAGTTGTCGGGGAGCAGCTCGTCGAGGCAGGCCGCCGCCGCCCGCGCCGCGGTTTCCACGCGGTTGCGGTAGGTGTCGGTGCCCTCGACCTCGTGCTCGGACTCCCGCTCGCCATAGGCGAGCCGCACCCGGATCATGACGCGCTGCAGCTTCTCGGAAGGACGCACGGACAGATCGCGGAAGATGACGACGCGCCGCTTGGCCCGGGAGGAGATCGCCTCCTCCTGCAGGGCCTCGATCGGCCGCACGTCCGCCGTCTGCGCGACGCTGACCTTACGGTGATCCACACGCATCCCCAGCTGGGCCATGAGCGCCGATTCGATGTTGCGCACGACCTGCTTGGGCGGCACATCGGGCGAGGCCAGGACGTGCACCTCGCTGATCTCACCCTGCGGCGTCACGACGATGCTGGCCGACAGCACACCGGTGAGGCCCGCGATCAGGTTCTCCGCCCGCTTCACGCCCCAGGGATCGGGAACGCTCGGGTTGGATGGGCGGACAACGGGCTCGTGTTCCGCAGGGTCACCCGCTTCGCGAATCGGTCTCGGTGTGGTCACGTCGGCCTCTCTCTGGACACCCGCTGATGCCTGCTGCGCTACCGCCACACGGCGGCGGGGAGCAATAGTACAACCTTTTCGCCGCGGCCGGAACGGGGAGCTAAGATGAAGCCTCCCTCACGACCCCGCAACCTCCCCCGCCACCCCCGGTTCCCCCGCCGGCACGGCCCGGCCCCGCCCGGTAAATGGTACTATGAACTCTGCAATTGCGCATCATGTTAGTAGGCCATTAGGCCAGGGCGTATGCCTTGAGCTTGCGGTACAGCGTCCGCTCCCCGATTCCCAGCACCTCGGCCGCCTTGCGGCGATTGCCCTTCGTGTCGCGCAGCGCCGCCTCGATGGCGGCCCGCTCCACCTCGGCCATGGACATCCCCGGACGGTACAGCACCGGCTCCTCGGGGCTCGGGGCCGCCTCGATCGGAGCGAGCGGCGCCCCGTGGTGATCCACCTCGATCACCTCCACCCGGTGCGGCGCGGGACGCTCGTCCAGCCGGCGCCGCAGCTCCTCGACCTGCAGCTTCAGCTCCACCAGGCTGCGGAAGATGAACTCCAGCTCCTTGCCGACCACCTCCCGGGTCGCTCCGACCACCCGCACCGGCAGACCGCGGCCGCGCTCGGTGTACTCGCGCGGGATGTCGCTCGCCCGGATCTCGCCCTCAGGCGCCAGCACCACCATCGATTCGATCAGGTTGCGCAGCTGGCGGGCGTTCCCGGGCCAATCGGCGTCGACCAGGATCTGCAGCGCCTCGGGGGTGATGCCGTGGAAGCGGCGGTCGTGCTGCCTGGCGAAATCGGCGATGAAGCGCCGCACCAGGAGTGGGACGTCGCTCTTGCGCTCGCGCAGCGGGGGGAGGTAGATGCTCAGGACGTTGAGCCGGTAGTAGAGGTCGTCGCGGAATTCGCCCAGCGCCACGGCCTCCTTCAGCGGCCGGTTGGTGGCCGCCACCACCCGCACGTCCACCTTGATCGGTTGCGTCCCGCCGACCCGGAAAAACGTCCGGTCCTCGAGCACCCGCAGCAGCTTGACCTGGGTGGCCGGCGGCATCTCGCCGACCTCGTCCAGGAAGATCGTGCCGCCGTCCGCCAGCTCGAAGCGGCCCAGCCGCCGCTCGGCGGCGCCGGTGAACGCCCCCTTCTCGTGCCCGAACAGCTCGCTCTCGAGCAGCGTCTCGGGCAGCGCCGCGCAGTTGACGGTGATGAACGGCCGTTCGCGCCGCGGGGAGAGGTCGTGGATGGCGCGGGCGACGAGCTCCTTCCCGGTGCCCGATTCGCCCTCGACCAGCACGGTCGAGCTGACGGGCGCCATCTGCTCGATCTTCACCAGGACTTCCTGGATGGCGGGCGACTCGCCGATGATCCCGGTGCGCTGCTGCAGCCGCCGGCGGTCCACCAGGCGCCGCACCAGGCGCGCCACTTCGCCCGCGTCCGCCGGCTTCTCGAGGAAAGCCGTGAGGCCCAGCTCGGCGGCGAGATCCTTGGGATCCGGCTCGGTCTCTTCGACGAGGCCCAGCGTGGAGACGGCCCGGTCGCGCGCGGCCGTCAGCAGCCGGGCCGTCGCCGGCTCGTGCAGCGCGCCCGTCACGACGAGGCAGTCGGGCTCGTGCCCGGTGAGCGCGTCGCGGGCGTCGTCGAACGACGTCACCATCGCGGTCGCGAAGCCCGCCGCCTCGAGCGCCCCGTTCACACGAACGGCGTACTCGAGATCGTCGGTGGTGACCAGCACGCGATCGGCCATCAGCGATCAGCCATCAGCCGTCAGCCCTCAGCCGTGATCCGCAGGTTGACCACGCAGCAGGGCAACCGCGTGGTCCAACAGATCGTCGAGCACCGCGAGGCCGTCCTTCACGCCGCCGGGTGAACCCGGGAGATTGACGATCAACGTCCTGCCCCGGGTGCCGGCGACGCCGCGCGACAGCCACGCCCGGGGGAAGCGCGGCGCCGCACGGGCGCGCAGCGCTTCGGCGATCCCGGGGGCCTGTCGCTCGAGCACGGCGTTGGTGGCCTCGGGCGTGACGTCGCGCGCCGTGAGTCCGGTGCCCCCGGTCGTGAAGATCACGTCGACTTCACCGGAATCCGCCCAACGCGCCAGCTTGCCGGCGATGAGCCCCGTCTCGTCGGCCACGACGCTGCGCACGGCAATGTCGTAACCTCTTGCTACGGACCATGTTACGATCGCCTCGCCGGAGGTGTCGGCGCGCTTTCCCTGGGCGCCGAGGTCGGATACGGTCAGCACACCGATCCGCGGCGGCGTCCCTGCACGCGTCACCGCTTGGTCCGATGCGGCACGAACGGCAGCTTCACGACCTCCGCGGGCGCCGGGCGGCCGCGCACGTCGATGGTGAACGTCGTGCCGGCTTTGGCGCGCGCCGTCGGCAGGTAGGTCGTGCCGATGGAGGCATTCGCCGTCGGCGTGACGGTGCCGCTGCGCACGATGTCGACCGGCTTGCCGTCGAGCGACACCGGGAAGCCGTGCCGCGCTACCACCTTCGGCTCGGTCACGCGGAAGCCGACCAGGCGGCGCTGGATGCCCTCCAGCTTCTGGCGCTTCAGCCGCGGCTGTCCGGTGAAGGGCGCTTCCTTGTCGAGCTTGACGATGAACCCGAGCCCGGCCTCCAACGGCGTGGTGGTATCGTCGATGTCGTTGCCGTACAGCGGTAACCCGGCCTCGAGACGCAGTGTGTCGCGCGCTCCCAGTCCGCACGGCTCGGCCCCGCGTCCCGTGATCGCCTCCCACAGCCGCGGCGCGTCGGCGGCGCGGCAGTAGAGCTCGAACCCGTCCTCACCCGTGTAGCCGGTGCGCGAGATGAAGCACTGCGCGCCCGCGACGGTCCCGGAGGTAAAGTGGTAGTACGGGATCTGCGCCACCGCGACCGGCGAGAGCGCCGCCACCAGGGCTTCGGCGTTCGGCCCCTGGATCGCGAGCAGGGCCGTTTCATCGGAGATGTCGCGCAGCCGGACGTTGGCGCCGCCCTTCTGAGCGACGATGTGCTCCCAATCCTTGACGATGTTCGAGGCGTTGACCACGAGCATCACCTTGTCGTCGAAGCGGTACACGAGACAATCGTCGACGAACGTCCCCTGCTCCGTCAGGATCCCCGAGTATTGCGCCTGGCCGGTGCGCAGCGCCGCGACGTCGTTGCAGGTGACGCGCTGCACGAACGCGTTGCGGTCGGGCCCGGTGACCTCGAACTCGCCCATGTGCGAGACGTCGAACACGCCGACGCGCTCGCGCACCGCCCGGTGCTCGGCGCCGATGCCGGCCGGATAGGTCACGGGCATCTCGAAGCCGGCGAAGGGCACCATCTTCGCCCCCAGCGCCACGTGGAGGTCGTGGAGCGGGGTGCGCTTGAGCGCGGTGGAGGGCGTCGTGTCACTCATGGTTCCGTCATCCCATCAGGGTGGCGAGCAGTGCTTTCTGAACGTGCAGCCGGTTCTCCGCTTCGTCCCACACGCGCGACTGCCGGCCCTCGATGACCTCGGCGGAGACTTCTTCGCCGCGGTGGGCGGGCAGGCAGTGCAGGAAGATGGCGCCCGGATCGGCGAGCTTCATCAGCTCGGCGTCCACGGTGTAGCCGCGGAACGCGTTGCGGCGGGCCTCCGCCTCGGTCTCCTGCCCCATCGACGCCCAGACGTCCGTGTTCACGACGTGCGCCCCTTCGACCGCCTCCTCGGGCACTTCCGTCACGGTGACACGGGCGTGCCGGGCGGCGCGCTCGAACTTCTCGCGATTGGGCTCGTACCCTTCGGGACAGGCGAGCCGCAGCTCGAAGCCCAGCACTTCGGCGGCCTCGAGCCAGCTGTTCGCCATGTTGTTCCCGTCCCCGATCCAGGCCACCCGCTTGCCCTCCCAGCCGCCGAGCGCCTCCCGCACCGTGAAGACGTCGGCCAGGACCTGGCAGGGGTGCGAGAGATCGGTCAGGCCGTTGATCACGGGGATCGTGGCGCAGCGCGCCAGCTCCTCCACCTCACCGTGATCGAAGGTGCGGATCATGATGCCGTCGACGTAGCGCGACAGCACCCGGGCCGTGTCGGGGATCGGCTCCCCCCGCCCGATCTGGATGTCGCGGGAAGACAGGAAGAGCGCGTGCCCGCCCAGCTGGAAGGCCCCGGCCTCGAAGGAGACGCGCGTCCGGGTGCTCGACTTGGCGAAGATCATCGCCAGCGTCTTGCCGGCGAGCGGTGCTTCGCGGTACTGGCGCCGTTTCATCCGGTCGGCCAGATCGAACAGCCGGCCGATCTCTTCTCGGGTCAGGTCCGTGACGGCAAGAAAGTCGCGCTTCGGCATGGCTTCCAGGGGCAGGTCAAAATGACAGTTCGTGTCTGCACACTTTACCCTCGGGGGACGAGGCGCGTCAAGGCGAGGCGGGCTCGGAGAAGTAGTCGTGCAGCGAGGGATCGATGCGGCGCGGGCGCCCGGTGTGCGCGTTGAGGGGGCACCACACGCTGCGGGCCTGCGCCAGCACTTCCCCGCTCGCGGCGCGGGTGAATTCCGTAAACCGCTCGAAGCGGGAGCCGGTCGCCTCGCCCACCCAGGTATGGCCGACCACGGTCTCGCCGGCGCGCGCCGGGCGCTTGTAGTCGAGCTCGTGCCGCAATACCACCCACACCACGTCGGCCTGGAGGTCGGCCGGCGCTGCGGCACGCCAGTGGGCCACGGCGATCTCCTGCACCCAGCGCAGGTAGACGACGTTGTTCACGTGACCCAACTCGTCGATGTCCGCAGGGGCGACGGGGAACTCACGCCTGAAGCGCGCCGGCCGCCGCGCCCCGGTCACAGGACGTAGCGCCGCAAGTCCTCGTCGTCGACGATCTTCTCGAGGCGGGTCCGCACGGCCGGGGCGTCGAACACGATCTGCTTGGTGGGATAGTCGGGCAGCTCGAATAGCACGGTTTCGAGCAGGGTGCTCATGACGGTGTGCAGCCGGCGCGCGCCGATGTTCTCCATCCGCTCGTTCACCTTGGCCGCGATGCGGGCGATCTCCTGGATGCCGTCGGGCGTGAAGGTGAGGGTGGCCCCTTCCACCTGGCACAGGGCCGCGTACTGCTTGGTCAGGGCGTTCTCGGGCTCGGTCATGATGCGGACGAAGTCCGCCTCGCCCAGCGGCGACAGCTCCACGCGAATCGGAAACCGTCCCTGCAGCTCCGGTATCAGATCCGACGGCTTGGAGACGTGGAAGGCCCCCGCGGCGATGAACAGGACGTGATCGGTGCGCACGTAGCCGTAGCGCGTCTGCACGGTCGAGCCTTCGACGATCGGCAGCAGGTCGCGCTGCACGCCCTCGCGCGACACGTCGGGACCGGCGGTGTTGCGCTCGCCCGCGATCTTGTCGATCTCGTCGATGAAGATGATCCCGTGGTTCTCGACGCGGTCGAGCGCCTCGTTCACCACGTCGTCCATGTCCACCAGCTTCTTCAGCTCCTCATCGACCAGGATGCGCCGCGCTTCGTGGAGGTGGACGGTGCGCCGTTTCTTCTTCTTCGGCAGCATCTCCTGCAGCATCTCGGAGAAGTTGACGTCCTGCCCCTCCATCCCCGGGGGCGGCTGCATCCACTCCAGCATCGGATAGGACTGCTGCTGCACCTCGATCTCGACGTCCCGCTCTTCGAGCTTTCCTTCCTTGAGCTGCTGGCGCAGCTTCTCGCGCGTGCGGCGGCGCCGCTCCTGCGCTTCGAGATCCGCCTCGGGCGTCTTCGGCGTCACGTCCCCCTTGGACGACACGACGAACAAGGGACGCCCGCCACCCGCCGCCTCCTCCCCGGGGAGCGGGGAGCGGGGAGTGGGAGCGGTGGGGGGCGGCGGCAGCAGGATGTCGAGCAGCCGCTCCTCGGCGCGCTCCTCGGCCTGCGGATAGACCTCGTCCTCGCGCTCGGTGCGGACCATGTTGATGGACATGTCCACCAGCTCGCGCACCATCGACTCGACGTCGCGCCCGACGTACCCCACCTCGGTGAACTTCGAGGCCTCCACCTTGATGAACGGCGCCCCCGCCAGCCGCGCGATGCGCCGCGCGATCTCGGTTTTCCCCACGCCCGTGGGGCCGATCATGATGATGTTGTTGGGCAGGATCTCGTCCCGGATGTCCTCGGGCGCCTGGGAGCGGCGCCAGCGGTTGCGAATGGCGATCGCCACTGACTTCTTCGCTTCGTCCTGCCCCACGATGTAGCGATCCAGCTCCGCCACGATCCGCTTGGGCGGCAGCTCCTCGAGCCACGGCAGCGCCTCCTCCTCCCCCGACGGCGGGGCGGCCGGGGGGACGTGCTCGGATGGCGGCGGAGTGGGCGGGGGCGGGGGCGGAGTCGCGGTCGGATCGGCCATCGTCTAGAGCTCGAGAATCGTGATGTTGGCGTTCGTATAGATGCAGATGTCCGCGGCGATCGTGAGCGCCTGCTGCACGACGTCGCGCGGCGGCAGGGCGGTGGAAGCGAGCAGGGCCCGCGCGGCGGCGAGGGCGTAGCTCCCTCCCGAGCCGATCGCCAGGATGCCGTCGTCGGGCTCGATCAGCTCCCCCGTGCCGGAGAGCACATAGCCGTGCTCCCTGTCGGCGACGGCGAGCAGGGCTTCGAGCCGGCGCAGCACGCGGTCGGAGCGCCAGTCCTTGGCGAGCTCGACCGCGGCGCGCGCCAGGTTTCCCGGATAGCGCTCCAGCTTCTCCTCGAACTTCTCGAACAGCGTGAACGCGTCGGCCGCCGCGCCGGCGAACCCCGCGAGGATCTTGCCGCCC
>DATGDT010000014.1:0-27797 GCA_035310725.1 Gemmatimonadales bacterium | reverse complement strand
CGCCGCTTCAGTCTCGCGGCGCGCTACGTCTTCGGGCGCGGCTCGTCCCGCTCCAGCCTGGTCCTCGCCACCGGCGGCACCTACAACCGGGTCGAGGGTCTGCCGATCGTGGCCGGGCCGACGTTGGACCTCACGCTGGGGCGCGGCGTGGCGCTGCGCGGTGCCGCGATGGGGGTGTTTCGCACGGCGCGCTCGATCAGCGGGGAGTGCTGCGACCTCGGCTACAACACGCGACTCGAGCTCCGCCTCGGCGACCGGCGACCGGTCTCGCTGGCGCTGCGCGCGTTCGACCTCGTCACCCCGGTCGAGGATTGGGGGCTGCACTCGAACGAGGTGGGGTGGGAAGCGTTCTTCGTGCGGCGGGACTACCGCGACTACTACCGGGATAACGGCGTCGGCGTGCGCCTCGGCTGGCAGGCGGAGGCGCCCCTCGCGCTCGGCATGGAGCTGCGCCGCGAGCGCCAGGCGACCCTCGCCGCGCGGGATCCCTGGACGCTGTCGCGCACCGGGAGGCCGTGGCGACCCAATCCGCCGGCCGACAACGGGCACTACACCACGGTTTCTCCTGGCGTCACGTTCGACACGCGCAACGATCGCTCTCAGCCCACGTCGGGGTGGTATCTCCGCGCCACGTTCGACGTCATCTCGAGTCACGACGCCCGGCCGGCGCCCGGGATTCCGAGCGCGGTCCGCGATTCGACCACCCTGCTGGGTGCGTATCGCTCCACGCGGGCATTCCTCGACTTCCGCCGTTACAACCGGCTGAGCGCCCAGGGGCGGCTGAACCTCCGTCTCGTGCTGGCCGGATGGACGGGGGGCGATCCGCTGCCGCTGCAGAAGCGGCTCAGCATCGGAGGGCCGGAGCCCCTGCCCGGATACGACTTCCGCCGGGGGGCGTGCAATGCGCTCGTGACCGACGCCGTCTACGCGGGCACCAACGTCGCGCTCTGCGACCGGGTCGTGATGGTGCAGGCGGAGTATCGCGGACACGTCTCGCTCCGTACGCACTACAACCCGGAGACCGGCGAGGGCGAGGGAGTCGGCTACGTCACCCGCTTCCTGAGCGGACCGGACTTCGTGGTCTTCGGGGACGCCGGGCAGGCATGGCTGGTGGGCACGGGGCCGGGCCGCGTGTCGAGCGGCCAACTGCCCGGACTGGACAGCTGGCAGGCGGACTTGGGACTCGGCGTGGACTGGGGCGGGTTCGGCGTGTACCTGGCCAAGTCGGTGACGGCCGGCCAGCCGGTGCGTCTCACAGCCCGGCTGGAGCACCGGTTCTAGTCGTGCGCCGCGTCGTGGTCGTGCCCGGCCTCCTCGCCGTGGCGGCGCTGCGGTTCGCCGCGCAGGACCCGGGTCTCCACGTGACGCGGGACGGCCCGGTCGCCCGCGTGCAGGCGGTGGGGCTGCTCGACGACGGGAAGTTCGTGGAGCTGATGCGATCCGGCTTCCCGCTCCGGCTGCACTTCCGGCTGGAGCTGTGGAAGGATCGCTCCGGATGGTTCGACCGCTACATCACCGGCGTGGACTGGGACGCCGTCGCACGGGACGATCCGCTGGCGGAGGAATTCGTTCTCATCCGGACCGGTGGCAGCGTGACCCGTTACAACACGACCGAAGACCTCGCAGCCGCGCTGTCGGTGCCGTACCGGGTGACGCTGGCGGCCCGCGGGAGCGGCCGCTTCTATCTGGTCGCCCGGCTGGACGTGACGACGCTGAACGACACGGATCTCGAGGAGCTGACGCGCTGGCTGCGGGGAGACGTCACGCCGGCAGTGTCGGGCCGGGAGAACCTGGGACAGGCGCTGGCCCACGGGGCGCAGCGGGCGCTGGTCAGGATCGCCGGCCTGCCCACGTTGACGTTGGAAGCGCGCTCGGAGGTATTCCCCGGAGAGGAGAGCCGGTAGCGGTTCAGCTACCGAAGCGGGCGTCGATCGCCTGACGGATTTCGGTGAGGGAGCTGCCGCCCGCGGCCATCTGGGTCGCCAGTACCGCCTCGTTCATGCAGATGTCGCAGTACGCGCCGTGCTCCGACTCGAAGCAGGTGAGCAGCGAGCGGTGATTGGCGTTCTCGCGGCAATGGCAGTGGCAGTACAGGCCGTCGAGCAGCGCGGGAGCACCGCGCGCCGCGGTATACGCTTCGAGGGCGCCGGGGGTGCGCGGCACCGCTTCGGGCTGCAGCACGCCGATCGCCGTCACACCAGGTCGCGGCTCGGGGTGGTGCGATCCGCGACTGCGGCCGGCCAGCAGCACCGCGCCGAGCGCCACGACCGCTCCACCCGCCACCAGCCACGGCAACGCCCGACCGGTCACAGCTCTTCGAGGGTCCGCAGCACCGCCGCGCCGTAGAACAGCCGGATGTAGCGCGACTGCGTAGGCGTGAGCCGGCGCACCGCCCAGGCGAGGTGGACGAAATGCGGCTCCACCGGCGCGCGCAGCGGGTGCATCCCCACCTCCTCGGGGAGGAGGTTCCCCTTGCGCGTGTTGCAGGTCGAGCACGCCGTCAGCACGTTGTTCCAGCCGTTCGACCCGCCGCGCGACAGGGGAATCAGATGGTCGCGGGTGAGGCACTCGCGGTGCCGCAGCTGGTTCTGGTGCCGGCCGCAGAACTGGCACCGGTACTCGTCGCGGGCGAACAGGAAGGTGTTGGTCACCTGACGCCGGAAGCGCCGCGGCACGTGCACGAACTTCATGAGCCGGATCACCGCCGGCCGGGGCAGTTCGAGGCGGGCGCTACGCATCACCTCGCCCTTGTCGGCCTCGACGATCTCGGCCTTGCCGTCGATCACGAGACGCAGGGCGCGGCGAACGGGCACCATGGTCAGGGGCTCGAACGACGCGTTAAGCGCAAGACAACGCACGGGTTACCTCGTCTGACACAAAAACGGCCGCCTCGCTCGCCTGGAACGGGCGGCCCCAACATCCTACTCGGACTTCTAACGTTCGGCAAGACCGGGGGTTAAGCGACGCGGTGCACCACGCGGCCGGCGATCACGGTCAGGAGGGCGTTGGGCGGCGGGGGCAGGCGCTGCGGCGGAGCGTGCGTAAACACCGCCACGTCCCCCGCCTTGCCCACTTCCAGGGACCCGATCTCCCGCTCCCAATCCAACGCCCGGGCGCCCTCCAGGGTCAGGATGCGCAGGGACTCCTCGGCGCCGAGCCACGACACCCGTGCCTCGGCCCAGACGTCCAGATCGGGCACGCTCACCAGCGAGTCGGTGCCGATCCCGACCGGTACTCCCGCTTCCCGCAACGCCGAAATGGGCGCCGAGCCGTGCGCGTGGGCGCGGTTGGAGCGCGGACAATGCGCGACGGCCACGCGCGACGCCTTGAGCAGATGGATGTCCCCCGCGTCGAGCTGCACGCAGTGGATCGCCAGGGTACCGGGGCGCAGCACCCCCAGCTCGCGCAGGTACTCCACGGGCGAGCAGTGGTGGGGCTCGACCACGATATTGCGACTCCGCAGCGCCTCCGCGAACGGCCCGGCGCCATAGCGGATGAGCTCCGTTTCCTCCTGTGACTCCGCCACGTGCACGGCGATGGGCAGCCCTTCCTGTCGCGCGAAATGCGCCACACGCCGAAACAGCGGCTCGCTCACGGTATAGGGCGCGTGCGGCGACACGCCGACGCGCCGCTGCGACGTGGCGAGGCGCCGCAGCCGGAGCACCTGCTGCTCGAGCTCCGTCATGCTCGTCGCCACCTGGGCCGGGGCGGGGCCAAACACTTCCTGGAACACGATGCCGCGGCCGCCGAAGCGGACCAGCGCCTGCATCGCCGCCCCCGTGCTGCCGGTCTCCGCAATGCAGGTCACCCCGCGGCCCCAGCACTCGCGCAGCCCGCGCTCCGCCGCCGCCTGGAACTCCTCGGGTGGGGTCGCGTCTTTCAGCTCCCGTACGCGCCGGATCCATTTTACGAAGTCCTGCTCGCCGTTCTTTCCGGCGAGGTGCGTCAACTCGAGGTGCGTGTGGACATTGACGAGGCCCGGCGTCAGGATGGCGTCGCGGAACTCGAGGGACTCGGAACTGCGAGGTGACGGGACGCGGGCGTTCGGCCCCACGGCAGCGATGCGGCCGTCGGCGCCGATGAGAACGGCGCCGTCCTCGATCGGCGGCGCCGTGACCGGAAGGACCACACCGGCGCGGATGCGGAGCATCGCGCTAGGGCGTGAGCGGGCCGATCCCGCCGTGCACCGGACACAGCTGGGTCGGTTGAGTCCCGGGGTAGAACCAGTCCACGTGATGGTCGCCCGCGGGACAGAAGGGCGTGGCGAGATATCCCGTCTTCCAGTCCACCTCCCGCACGACGAGCGAGTCGGGCCGCACCCAGTCGGCCGGCGCCGGGCGGCGGTCGTAGACGTCTCGCATGAATTCGGTCCACGCGGGCGCGACGATCCGGCCGCCGCCCGCGTCGTTCATGATGCGCTGCAGATAGTCGTAGCCCACCCAGATCCCCGCCACGAGCTCCGGCGTGAAGCCGACGTACCAGGCATCGGTGTAATCGTCGGTCGTCCCCGTCTTTCCCGCCGCCGGCAGCTGGAATCCCGCCCCCCACACGGCGCTCGCCGCCGTGCCGCGGCGGACCACGTCGCGCAGCATGTCGGTCATGAGCCACTCGTGGGCCGGGTCCATGACCTCTTCCCGCTGGATCGCGGGCTGCCACAGGATGTTGCCGTTGCGGTCTTCGACCCGGATGATCCCGATCGGCTGTGCGCGCGTGCCGAGGGTGGCGAAGGCGGAGTAGGCGGCCACCAGCTCGATCGGGTACACCTCCTTCGCCCCGATGTGGATCGCCGGGACCGGGGGAATCGGGGTGGTGATGCCGTAGCGCCGGGCCTCGCCGATGACCGTCTGCTCGCCCAGGGCCATCCCCAGCTTGATCGTCGACAGGTTGCGCGACAGGAAGAGCGACTGACGCATGGGAATCGGACCCTTGGTCGTCAGATCGTAGTCCTGGGGATTCCAATACGTGCTGTCGGGCTGCAGCACCGGCTGATCGAGCGGTGAGTCCTGGAGGATCTCGGTCACCGGGTGCCCCGCGCGCACAGCCGCCGAGTAGACGAAGGGCTTGAACGTCGAGCCCGGCGCCCGCTTCGCCTGGGTGACCCGGTTGAACTTCGAGTCGGCGAAGTCGCGCCCGCCGATCATGGCCCGGATGTATCCGGTGCGGGTGTCCATCGCGAGGAGCGCGCCCTGCAGGTACTGCGTCGCCGGCCCGTGGTCTTCTCCCTGCCCGGCCTTGGACGATTCGAGGTACTCGCGGTAGGTCGGGCGGTCCCACTTTCCACCGGTGTACACCCCCGCCTCGATGGCGTCGAGCTGCGCCGACAGCGCCCGCTCGGCCGCCTCCTGCATGTCCAGATCGAGGGTGGTGTAGATCCGCAGCCCCTTCTCGTAGAGGTCTCGGCCGTAGCGCGGCTCGAGATACTGCGTCCGCAGCCATTCGACGAAGTACGGCGCCACATCGCCGTAGTTGGTGCGGCTGGTGGTGAGCACCAGCGGGTAGGCCTTCCACAGCTCCGCCTCGTCGGCCGACAGGAAGCCCTGCGACTGCATCAGCGCCAGCACGACGTTGCGGCGCCGCACCGCGCGGTCCGGGTGCAGGCGCGGATTGTAGAAGGAGGGCGCCTTGGGAATCGCGGCGAGCGTCGCCGCCTCCGCGACGTTCAGGTCGCGCGCCGACTTGCCGAAGTACACCTGCGCCGCGGCTTCCACCCCGTGCGCCCCCGCCCCCAGATCGATCTGGTTCAGATACATCTGGAGGATCGTGTCCTTGGGGAAGTTGTGCTCGATCTCGATCGCGACCCGCGCTTCCTTGAGCTTGCGGGTCAGCTGCTTCTCGCGACTGATCTGCTCCGGGAAGATGTTGCGGGCGAGCTGCATCGTGATCGTGGAGAACCCCTGCGTGTAGCTGAGCGTGCTGAGGTTCGCCCAGAACGCACCCGGGATGCGCCAGTAGTCGATGCCGTTGTGGCTGTAGAACCGCTTGTCCTCGGTGGCGAGGAACGCCTCGCGCACCCAGGGCGGGATCTCGCCCAGCGGCAGCACGGTGCGCCGCTCGAGACCGAGCTCGGTGATCAGGCGGCCGTCGGCCGCGTACACCTTGGAAGTCTGCTGGGGAACCGAGTTGGAGCCCATCAGCCGGGCGATCGTGGGACAGCGCTCGGCGGCGCACACCCGCGACCAGGCGCCCCAGGAGAATCCGGCGCCCAACATGACGAAGAGCGCCACACCTCCGGCCACTCCCCGGCGGGTGAGCACGGTCTCCCACGACAGCTGCGGCTTGAGAATGGCGAACCGACCCATCGCGCTACAACCTAGCGGCACGCCCCGGCGCTTGCCAGCGCCCGCGGCCGCTCTTACGATTCGCGCCCATGTCGGACCTGCTCGCGGAGCTCCGGTGGCGCGGCCTGTTGCACGAGGCGACGCCCGGCCTCGACGCGCACCTGGCGCGCGGGCCGCTCACCGCCTACTGCGGCTTCGACCCGACCGCCCGCAGCCTGCAGCTGGGCAACCTGGTCCCGCTGATGCTGCTGCACCACCTGCAGCGGGCCGGCCACCGGCCCATCGTGCTGATGGGCGGCGGCACCGGACTGATCGGCGACCCCTCCGGCAAGCGGACGGAGCGCCCCCTGCTCCCCCCGGAGGAGCTGCGCACGAACCTCGAGGCGCAGCGCGCCCAGATGGCGCAGTTCCTCGACTTCCGCGACGACCGCGCCCTCCTGGTCGACAACGCGGATTGGCTCGTGCCGGAGCGGTTGGTCGACTTCCTGCGCACCGTCGGGAAGCACTTCACCATCAACATCATGCTCCAGAAGGAATCGGTGAAGGCCAGGCTCGAGAGCGGTCTGTCGTTCACCGAGTTCAGCTACATGCTGCTCCAGGCCTACGACTACCTGGAGCTGTTCCGCCGCCACCGCTGCACGCTGCAGGTGGGTGGCTCGGACCAGTGGGGCAACATCACGGCGGGCGTCGACCTGGTGCGGCGCACCGAAGGCGCCGAGGTCCACGGACTCGTCGCCCCGCTCATCACTATGGCTTCCGGGGCCAAGTTCGGGAAATCCGAGTCGGGCGCGATCTACCTGGACGCGGCGCTGACCTCGCCCTACAAGTTCCACCAGTTCTGGGTGAACACGGACGATCGCGACGTCGGGACCTACCTGCGTCTGTTCTCGCTGCGACCCAAAGACGGCCCGGAGGGGCTCGACCCCCTGCTTGCACTGCACGCCGCGGATCCCGCGAAGCGCGCAGCGCAGCACTCCCTCGCCGGTGAGATGACGGAGCGCGTGCACGGCAAGGCCGCCACGGAGTCCGTCGTCGCGGCCGCCGCGATCCTGTTCAGCGAGTGGGACCCACACCGCGTAAAGGCCGACGCGTTCACCGTGTTGGGAGCGGAGATTCCGACCGCCACGCTCTCGAGCGAGCCCACCACGCTCGTGGACGCGGTCGTCGCCGCCGGACTCGCCAAGTCCAAGGGCGAGGCCCGGCGCCAGATCGAGCAGGGCGGGATCTACGTGAACCAGGCGCGCGCCAAGGACCCCAACGGGACCCTCGGCGCCGGCGACTGGCTCGCCGGCGGCCACGTGCTGCTGAGAAAAGGAAAGAAGGACTACGCGCTGTTGCGGCGCGCCGGCTGACCCGCGGCTACTTCAGGCTCTCCAACACATCCAGCACCTTCTCCATCTCTCCCACCGTGTTGTAGCAGTGCGGGGAGAGGCGGATCGCGCCCTCGCGCAGCGAGCATACGATGCGGGCGCGCTTGATGGCGTGGTAGGCCTCGACCGGCTCGTCGGGGGCGATGCACAGAATCGCCGAGCGGTGCCGCTCGTCGCGCGGTGAAACGACCCGCATCCCGTGCGCGTCGGCCCAATTGAGGATCGGGTCGTGCAGGCTGCGCGTGACCTCGGCGATCTCCGGGATGCCGATCTCCAGCAGCAGCTCCACCGACTGGGTGAAGCCGTAGAAGTCCTGGTAGGGCAGCGTGATCATCTCGAAGCGGCGGGCGTCGGCGCGGAACGTCGGGTTGTACTCGGTGAGCCGCGAGAAGTCGTCGGTGCCCTCGAACGCCATCCACCCGATCATCGCGGGTTCGATCGTCGGGATCAGCTCCTTGCGGACGTAGACGAACCCCGAGCCCCACGGGGAGAGGAGCCACTTCTGCCCGCCGCACGCCAGGATGTCCACCGGCGTCTCCCGGACGTCGAGCACGGAATTGCCCACGCCCTGGATCCCGTCCACCACGAGCATGGTCCCGTTGGCGCGCGCCGCGGCGGAGAGCTTCTTCAGGTCGGCGCGGAAGCCGTTGGAGAACTGCACGAACGACACGGCGAGCACCTTCACCCGGGGGTCGTGCAGCGCGCTCAGCAGGTAGTCCTCGTCGGGCCAGCCTTCGCGAGTGCACGGCGCGAGGGTGACTTCCACCCCCTGCTTGCGCAGCATGAGCCACGGATAGACGTTCGCCGGGAACTCCCGGTCCGAGAGGATCACGCGGTCGCCCTGCGCGAGCGGCAGCGCGTGCGCGGCGAGGTTCAACCCGAAGCCCGTGTTGGTGGCGAGCGCGATCTCCCCGGTGTCGGCGTTGATGAGACGCGCCGCGGCGTCGCGCGCGGCCTGGAGTCCCGCGAACAGGTCGCGATCGGGCAGCAGGTGCGGCGCCGTGCGCTTGGCGTTGAAGGCGTCGAGGATGCGGCGGGTGCGCTCGGGGATGGGACCGATCGAGGCGTTGTTCAGGTACGCCGTATCCGCGGTCCAGGGGAACTCGCTGGTCCGCAGGTGGCGCAGCGATTCGCGCAGCGCCTTCACCTTCGCCGGATGAAACGCGACGTCGGTCACGCCGTCCGCACCTCCAGGGCGTCCCGCAGGCCGTCCCCGACCAGGTTCACGCCCAGCACGGCCAGGCCGATCGCCAGTCCGGGCACGAGGCTCACCCACGGCGCCACGCGCAGCAGGTCCCGCCCATCGGCGACCATCGCGCCCCACGACGGCGTGGGCGGCCGGGCTCCGAGCCCCACGAACGAGAGCGCGGCCTCGGCCATGATCGCGCCGCCGACGCCGAGCGTCGCGATCACGATCACCGGCGGCAACACGCCGGGGAGCAGGTGGCGCGCCAGCACCCGCACGTCGCTCGCGCCCAGGGCGCGCGCGGCCAGGACGAACTCCCGCGTCCGCAGGCTCAGCACCTCGCCGCGGACCACGCGGGCGACGCCGGCCCACCCCACGAGGCCGATCACCACGAACACCATGGGGAGCGAGGGGTTCACGGCGGCGGCGATGGCGATGAGGAGCAGCAGGGAGGGAAAGGCGAGGGTGACGTCGGCGAGCCGCATGATGGACGCGTCGACCCAGCGCCCGTAGTAGCCCGCCGCGAGGCCGAGCCCGACACCGAGCACGCTGGCCACCGTCTGGCTCACGAGTCCGACCAGCAGCGACAGGCGAGCGCCGAACAGGACACGTGACAAAACGTCACGCCCCTGCACGTCGGTGCCGAGCCAGTAGGCGCGCGAGGGCGCGCGCAGACTGACGGACAGGGAGCCGTGAAGCGGGTCGGCTGGGGCGATCCACGGCGCGGTCAGCGCGAGCACCGCCAGGATCGTCAGCAGGACGAGACCGGTCAGGGCCCAGCGGTCGCGGGCGAAACGCCGCCAATGGCGTGGCGCTTGCATGGGGGTCTCGACTACGTTACTCGGGACTCGCACGACAAATCAAGCGGATACGGTGATGGCAAGACGGTGAATCCCGGCACCCGTTTCACCCTCGTCCTCGGGGGCGGCGGCATGAAGGGCCTGGCGCACGTCGGTGTGCTCGAGGCCCTGCTGGAGCGCGGTCTCAAACCCTCCCACATCATCGGATGCAGCGTCGGCTCCCTGGTCGGGGCGGCGTGGTCGTCGGGCAAGAGCATTCCCGAGCTGCGCGACATCGCCATCAACCTGAAGCGCAAGGACGTCTTCCAGATCGCCCACGCCGACATGGCGTTCAAGCGCATGCGCTCTCCCGCTCTGTTCCGGCGCGAGCCGCTGGCGCTGCTGATCGACCGGCTCGTGGGGGCTGCCGCGTTCGCCGACCTCGACGTTCCCGTCATCTGCAATACCGTCGACATCAACTCCGGGATGCAGGTGCTGTGGGGACTGCCCGGGCTCGACGACATCCCGGTGGGCGAAGCGGTCTTCGGCTCCTGTGCGCTGCCGGGTTACCTCCCGCCACACGAAATCCGGGGGCGCTACTTCGTGGACGGGGCGGTGATCGAGAACCTCCCGATCGCGGCGGCGCGCGCGCTCGACAGCGAGCTGGTCTTCGCGGTCGACGTATCGGCGTCGAGCACGCTGCGCGAGGATACGCAGGAAGGAGGATTCGCCGCCGTATTCGGACGCGCGACCGAGATCGCGATGCAGGCGCTGCTCGAGCAGCGGCTGCGGCAGTGGAGCACGCCGCCGGCTTACTACATCCACCCGCGCGTCGAGCACATCTCGATGTTCTCGTTCGATCACCTGCGCGAGGTGGTCGAAGAGGGCTACCGCGCCACGTCGGAAGCGCTGGATCGCGCGGACACCTGGCCGGCGCGCGGCGCCGAGGGCGTGTACCCGCGCCGGCGCGTCATCGTCCAGGTCGCGCGCGATCGCTGCATCGGATGCGGCGCCTGTCTGTTCCAGGGACCACCGGGACTCTTCGTGCTCGACACCGAGCGCAAGGCGGTGGTCACGCAGCCGGAGCAGGAGTGGACGCCCGCCAGCGGCAGCTTCATCCGTCACTGCCCTACCTACGCCATCAGCGCCCGCCCGGTCCCCGCGGCCATGGAGACGATGCGTCGCTCCGGTTGAGCGCGCCGGAGATGCCGCAGCCCCGCCTGTAGTAACGCCCCGTACTCTTCGTCATTGCAGCGGTTTACGGCGTGCTTCTTGCCCCTGCCACGAGGCGGCGCGGAAGCTCGTCGGCGTGGGCGGTCGGGTAACTCCGCGAAACGACGGATACATAGACGCTGGTCCCCAAACGCGGCGGCGCCACGCCATCGGCCGCCTGTGGCGGCCCCGCGACACCTGGAAGATTTCGCGGAGGATCATCCGGTTGCGCACCAAGTTCCATCACGCGGCGATCCTCTCGCCACTCGCGCCGGCGCGCGCCGGTGAGAACCCGCGCGTCGCGGCGACTCCTGCGACCGCCATCCAGCCGCTCGCCGTCGCCCCGGCGGCGCGCCCCAGCGTGCACGGCAAGTTTCTCTTCCTCGGAAACGAAAAGCTCCATGTCCGCGGCGTGACGTACGGCACGTTCCGGCCCCAGGCCGACGACAGCGAGTTCCCCACGCCCGATGTCGTCGAGCGGGACTTCACGCTGATGGCGGCGCACGGGGTGAACTCGCTGCGCACCTACACGGTCCCGCCCCGCTGGCTGCTCGACGCGGCCGCGCGCCACGGCCTCCACGTGCTGGTCGGGATCCCGGTGGAACGCCACATCGGCTACCTGACGGACCGCAAGGGCGCGCCCGACACCGGCCGCCTCGTGCGCAGCGGCGTCGCCGCCTGCGCCGGTCACCCGGCGGTGCTGGCGTACGCGATCGGGAACGAGATCCCCGCGGCCACCGCCCGGTGGCACGGAGCCGGCCGCGTGGAGCGGTTCCTGGAGGGACTGTTTCGCGCCGCGAAGGCCGAGGATCCGTCGGGCCTCGTGACGTACGTCAACTACCCCTCGACCGAGTACCTGCAGCTCCCCTTTCTCGACTTCGTCTCGTTCAACGTCTTTCTCGAATCGCGCGCCCCGCTGGCCGCGTACCTCGCGCGGTTGCATCACGTCGCCGGTGAGCGGCCGCTGCTGCTCACCGAGGTCGGCCTGGACAGCCTGCGCAACGGCGATGCCGCGCAGGCGCGCACGCTCGACTGGCAGATCCGCACCAGCTTCGCGGAAGGGTGCGGGGGCGTCTTCGTGTACGCGTGGACCGACGAGTGGTACCGCGCCGGCGAGGACGTGACCGACTGGCGCTTCGGCCTCACGTGCCGTGACCGGACCCCCAAGCCGGCGCTGGCCGCCGTGCAGGCCGCCTTCGCCGACACGCCCTTTCCGGCCGAGATGCGCTGGCCGCGCATGTCCGTCGTGGTGTGCACCTATAACGGCAGCCGGACCATCCGCGAGTGCATGGAGGGCGTGCGACGGCTGCGCTACCCCGACTTCGAGGTGATCGTCGTGAACGACGGCTCGACCGACCGGACGGCCGAGATCGTCGGGGAGTACGGCGTACGCCTGATCAGCACGGAGAACCGCGGGCTCTCCAGTGCACGCAATACCGGGTGGCGCGAAGCGACGGGCGAGATCGTCGCCTACATCGACGACGACGCCTATCCGGATCCCGACTGGCTGACCCATCTGGCGGCCACCTTTCTGCGCACCACCGACGCCGGCGTGGGCGGGCCGAACATCGCACCGCCGGGCGACGGACCGATCGCCCGATGCGTCGCCCTGGCCCCGGGCAATCCGATCCACGTGATGTTGACCGACCGCGAGGCGGAGCACATCCCCGGCTGCAACATGGCGTTCCGGCGGGACGCGCTCGCGGCGATCGGCGGCTTCGACGAGCGGTTCCGTATCGCCGGGGACGACGTCGACGTGTGCTGGTCGTTGCGGGAGCGCGGCCTGACGCTGGGATTCAGTCCCGCCGCCGTCGTGTGGCACCACCGGCGCAATTCCGTGCGCGCATTCTGGAAGCAGCAGGTCGGCTACGGACGGGCCGAAGGGCTGCTGGAGCGGAAGTGGCCGGAGAAATACACGGCCACCGGCCAGATCGCCTGGGCCGGACGTCTGTACGGCGCCACGCTGCTGCCCGCCGCGCCGTGGCGCAGCGGACGCATCTACCACGGGACCTGGGGATTCGCCCCGTTCCAGCGGCTGTACCAGGCGACGCCCACGTGGATCGGATCGCTCGCGCTTGCGCCCGAGTGGTATTTGCCGATCGCCGCGCTCGCGGTGGTGGCGCTGCTCGGCATCACCTGGGCGCCGCTGCGCCTCGCCATCCCCCTGCTGGCGCTCGCGACCGCGCCGCTCGTCATGCGGGCGGCGATCGCCGCACGCATGTCCTTTCCGCGCTCCCGTCCCACACGACGCATCCGGCAGCGGCTGCTGACCGGCTTCCTGCACCTGCTCCATCCCCTCGCCCGTCTCTATGGCCGACTGACGCGACCCGCGACACGCCGTCCGCGCCGTGGGTGGGCGTTGGGGGCCAAGGTCGCCCTGTGGTGCGAGCACTGGCGGGATCCCGTCGAGCGACTCAACAACATCGAGCGGGCGCTCCGCGAGCTGGGAGCGGGAGCGGTGCTGCGCGGCGGGGATTTCGAGCGCTGGGATCTGGAAGTCCGCGGCGGAACGCTCGGAGCGGCGCGCCTGGCGATGGCCGTCGAGGAGCACGGCATGGGTCGGCAGCTCGTGCGGGTTCGCTGGTGGCTTGCCCCAACGCCCGCCGGCCCGGCGCTGGCCCTGCTGCTCGGCGGCCTCGCCATCGCCGCGGAGACCACCGGTGTCTGGATTCCGGGTGTCGTGTTCGGGGCCGCCGCGCTCTGGTGTACGTGGCGGACGATCGCGGCGTGCGGGTCGGCCGCGGCCGACATCCGCCGCGCGGTCGGCCGCGCGGGGGACGGCTGACGCATGGCGGGTGCCTACAGCGACTTCACCCTTTACCGGCGGCTGCTCGCACAGGCGCGCCCCTACTGGCCGCACCTCGGTGTGCTGTTCGCGCTCGGGCTTCTCACCACCCCCATCGCCCTGCTCGTTCCGCTTCCACTGAAGATCGTGGTGGACTCGGTCCTCGGAGCGCAGCCCCTGCCCGGCCCCCTGGCCCTGTGGTTCCCGGCCGCATGGCACTCGCCGGAAACGGGACTGGCGATCGCCATCGGCGTGCTGCTGACCGTCACGCTGCTGGCCCAGCTGCAGAGTCTTTTGAACAACTGGCTGCGCGCCTACGTGGGCGAGCACATCGTGCTGGGATTCCGATCCCGCCTGCTGGAGCAGAGCCAGCGGCTGTCACTCTCCTATCACGACTCGACCGGCACCGCCGACACGGCGTACCGGATCCAATACGACGCCTCGGCGCTGCAGTACGTCGCCGTGGATGGCCTCATCCCGTTCGTCTCGGCGACGATCACGCTGGTGGCGATGCTCTCGGTGACCGCGCGCCTCGATTGGCAGCTGGCAACCGTGGCGCTGGCGGTCGCGCCCATCCTGTTCGCGCTCTCTCGGACCTTCCGACGCCGCATGCGCGGGCAATCCCGGGCGGTGAAGAAGCTCGAAAGCTCGGCCCTGCACGTCGTGCAGGAAGTCCTCGGAGCGCTGCGCGTCGTCAAGGCGTTCAACCAGGAGCCGCGCGAAACCGAGCGCTTCGTGGGTCGCGCCCGCGAGGGCGTCGCCGCCCGCCTCCGGCTGGCGCTCATCGAAGGCCGCTTCGGGCTGTGGGTCGGGCTGACGACGGCGGCCGGCACGGCGGTTGTGCTCTACCTGGGGGTCGGCCACGTGCGGGCCGGCGTGCTGACCCTGGGTGAGCTGCTGATGGTCATGAGCTACCTGTCCCAGCTGTACCAGCCGCTGTCCACCATCAGTCGCAAGGCGGCCAGCCTGCAGTCGTACCTGGCGAGCGCCGAGCGCGCCTTCGCCCTGCTGGACGAGGGGCCGGACGTCCCGGAGCGCCCCGATGCGCGACCGCTCGTTCGCGCGAGCGGGGCCGTCGAATTCCGGAACGTCGGCTTCGGGTACGACGCAGATCGGGCGGTGCTGCGCGACGTCTCGTTCACGGTCGCGCCGGGCACCCGTGTCGCGGTCACGGGAGCGACCGGAGCCGGCAAGTCCACGCTGATGAGCCTGCTCACCCGCTTCTACGACCCCACGAGCGGTGCGGTGTTGCTCGACGGGGTGGACCTGCGCGAATACCGCGTCGCCGACCTGCGGCGCCAGTTCGCCATCGTGCTGCAGCATCCCCTGCTCTTCTCGACCACCATCGCCGAGAACATCGCCTACGGCCGGCCCGGCGCCCCCCGCGAGGCCATCGAGCAGGCGGCAATGGCCGCCAACGCCCACGACTTCGTGTCCCGGTTGCCACGCGGCTACGACACCCAGGTCGGTGAGTTGGGGCAGAAGATGTCCGGAGGCGAGCGCCAGCGGATTGCGCTCGCGCGCGCCTTCCTGCGCGACGCGCCCGTGCTGATCCTCGACGAGCCGACCAGCTCGGTGGACCTCAAGACCGAAGCACTGATCCTCGATGCGCTCGAGCGCCTGATGACGAGCCGTACGGTCTTTCTGATCACGCACCGCCCGAGCACCTGGACGATGTGCGACGTGCGGCTGCAGATCGAGCGCGGGCGGTTGGTCCGCCAGGAAGCTCCCGCCGTCGCAGCGATGGCTGGAAAGGGGGAAGGATGAGCCGCGCGCCGATCGCCGTGCTCCACGAAGACCTGGAAGCCCATCCGGCGGTCCAGGCTTGGACGGGCATGTGGGCCGCACAGGGGACGCCCGAACGGGTCGAGGTGCTGCGCCGACTCACGAGCACGGAAGTGTACCGGCTGGTGGGCGCCGGCCCCGCCGGCAAGAGCGTGATCGCCAAACGCTCTCCGGGCGCGAAGGCATCCATCGAGCAGATCGTGTATGAGCGGGTGCTCCCGCACCTGCCCGTCACGGCCCCCCACTACTACGGCAGCCTGGCCACGGACGGCGAAGGGCGCGATGGCGGCCGCTGGATCTTCCTCGAGGACGTCGGCTCGCAACGCTACTCCGAGGAGACCCCGACCCATCTGGCCCTGGCCGCCCGATGGATATCGCGGATGCACGGGGCGGCAGCCGGTCTCGTCGCCGCGCGCTTCCTGCCGGACGGCGGTCCGGGACGCTACCTGGTGCACCTGCGCGCCGCCCGGGACAAGATCGAGCAGCGGCTGCCCGGTCCCGAGTTGACGCGAGACGACATCGCGATGCTGCAGGGGGTCATCGCGGTCCTGAACGCCCTGGAATTGCGCTGGACCCGCGTCGAAGCCATGTGCCTGGGGCTGCCGCCGACCGTGGTGCATGGCGACTTCCGTCCGAAGAACGTGTACCTCCGCCCCAACGGGAACGGCCTTGCGTGCTACCCGATCGACTGGGAGACCGCCGGCTGGGGGGTGCCCGCCATCGACCTGACCCGGATCGACGTCGCCGGCTACTGGGCGTGCGCGCGCGAATGGTGCCCCGGGCTGGACCTCGAGACGGTGCGGCGGCTGGCGAGCATCGGACACGTGCTCCGCACCGTGGCCGCCATCAACTGGGAAACCGCCACCCTCCGGTACGATTCGCGCCGGATGTTCAGCCGGGAGCTCGCGAGCATGCAGGTGCTGGTGCGCCGCCTGGCCGATGCCGCCTGGAACTCGGGAGTCCTGGAATGGGTGTGTTGACGAGCGGCGACCTGCGCGACGCCCTCGAGGCGGAGCGCCTCCCCGGGGCGGCGGAACTGGGCGCCACGTTGCAGGAGGTGTGCGGCGCCGATGATGCCGCCCGCATCCTCGAGCTGCGACGGCTCAAGACCAACGTCTATCGCGTGCGGCTCGAAACAGGCGACGGGAGCACCCGCTCGCTGATGCTCAAGTCCTCCAACCCCGCGCTCGCGCGTCACAATCAGCTCGTGGCCCGCCGCTGGTTGCCGGCCATCGGCCTGGCGGACGCGGGCGCCCGGTTGGAGGGTTCTGCGGCCGACCGCCACGGCCAGCGGATGTGGCTGATCTACGAGGACCTCGGGGACGCGAGACTCGACGGCGCAACCGCCGACCGCGCACGCGTCGGCGCGGTGGTGGATCTCATCGCCGAGCTGCACGTCCGCTCCGCCGGGCACGCCATCCTGCCGGATTGCCGGGCGCATGGCGGCGACCTCGGCGCTCCCTACCTGTGCGCCAACGTGCGAGACGCCGTGCGCGGCCTGGAGCAGCTGCGGCCGCCCCGCGTGACGTTGACGCCGGAGCAGGAAGCGGTGCGCGGTGAGCTGCTCGCGCGGCTGCGCACGCTGCAGCACGAGCTGCCTTACCGGCTGCTGACGCTGGAGCTGGGCGGCGGACCCGAGGTCCTGTTGCACGGAGACCTCTGGACGACCAACGCGTTTGCGCTGGCGGGCCCCCGACCCGGCGAGTGGCGGCCCCGACTCATCGACTGGGATCACGCCGGCGTGGGGTGGGCGAGCTACGACCTGTCCACGTTCCTGCTCCGTTTCCCGCGGGACGCGCGGCCGTGGATCATGGAGCGCTACCGCGCCGCGGTGCGGAACGCCGCGGGCTGGCAGCTGCCCGGGACACGGGAGCTCAACGCGATGTTCGAGACGGCCGAATTCGCCCGCTTCGCGAACCGGGCGGTGTGGCCGTCGGTCGAGCTGCTCGTGGACGGCGCCGCGTGGGCGTTCGACGAGCTGGCGATGGTCTTGGGGTGGTTCGACGACTGGCGGCCGGTGCTCCCGGAGCCCGGGGAGCCGTCGCGATGAAGCTGCTGATCGTCAACGCAGACGATTTCGGCCTCACGCGCGGCACCAGCCGCGGCATCGTGGAGGCGCATCAGCACGGCATCGTGACCAGCACGAGCCTGCTGGTGGACGCGCCGGGAAGCGCCGCGGCGGCCGCGCTTGCGGAGGACCTTCCCGATCTCAGCGTGGGGCTCCATCTCGATCTCGACGGCGTCACGCCCGAGCACGTGCCCGCGGAGCTCGAACGCCAGCTGGGGCGGTTCGCCGAGCTGACGGGCTCCCCGCCGACCCACCTCGACACGCATCACGACAGCCATGGCGATCCGGGGATTTTGCGCCACGTGCTGGCGTTCGCCCGGCGGCACGACCTGCTGCTGCGCGGGCATTCCGCGGTCCACGTTTGCTCGCGGTTCTACGGCCAGTGGAGCGGCGAGACCCATCTAGAGCAGATCAGCGTCGCCGGACTCGCGCGCGTGCTGTCGGAGGGGGTGACCGAGGGACTCACCGAGCTGATCTGCCATCCCGGATACCGGGACCCCGAGCTGCGATCGAGCTACGCCGTCGAGCGCGAGGCGGAGGTCGGCACGCTGTGCGACCCCGGCGCGCGCGCCGTCCTCGAGGCGCGGGGCATCCGGCTGATCGGCTTTCGCGACCTGCCGGCCCTCGTGGCCGGCGCGCACCGCTGGTAGAGGAGAGACTCGTGGCCACCGTCGTCGTGTCATCGTACAACGTCGCGAGCTTCCCCGAAGGGGGCGGCCACTTCTGGGTGTACATGCAGTACGTCCACGGTCTGCGGCAGGCCGGCTGCGACGTGTACTGGCTGGAGCGGTTCCGGCGCGGCAAGGACTCCGCGCGGGACGCGCAGGCGATGACGACGTTCTTCGATCGGATGCAGCGGTTCGGGCTCGAGGGCAGGGTGCTGCTGTACACCCAGGACGACGCGCTGGAGGGCGGCGAGTCCGTCATCCAGTTCGTGGGCGTCCCCGGGGGGAGACCCGCCGCCGAAGCGATCCTCCGGCGGGCCGACCTGCTGCTCAACTTCCATTACGCCATCGATCCCGCCCTGCTCGCCTGCGCGCGACGGACGGCGCTCGTCGACATCGATCCCGGGCTGCTGCAGTTCTGGATGAGCACCAACCAGCTGCGCGTGCCGCCCCACGACGCCTACCTGACGATCGGGGAAACGGTGGGGACGCCCGCGGCGCGCTTCCCCGACTGCGGGCTCTCCTGGATCCCATTCCGGCCGCCGGTCTGCCTGGACCTCTGGCCGTACCGCTTCGAGCCGCGATCGGACGCGTTCACCACGGTCGCGGGCTGGTGGTCCGGACAGTGGGTGCGGGGGATGGTGGACGGGCACGAGATCTTCTACGAGAACACCAAGCGCGTGTCGTTCCTGGAATTCGTGGAGCTGGCGGGGCGCACGCGCCAGCCGCTCGAGCTGGCGTTGTACCTCGCCAAGAACGACGGTGCCGACCTGGCCCTGCTCGATCGTCACGGCTGGCGGGTGCGGCGCTCCCAGGACGTCGCGGGGAGCCCTGAAGATTATCACGGCTACGTCCAGCGGTCGCGCGGGGAGTTCAGCTGCGCCAAGCCGTCCTGCATGAAGCTCCAGAACGCCTGGATCTCGGACCGCACGCTGTGCTACCTCGCGAGCGGCAAACCGGCCGTGGTGCAGCACACCGGCCCGAGCGCCTACCTCCCCGACGGCGAGGGCCTGTTCCGGTTCACCACGGTGGAGGAGGCCGCGGCCGCACTGGAGGCCGTGAACGCCGACTACGAGCGGCACTGCCGGGCGGCCCGGGAGATCGCCGTCACCTGGTTCGACGCGAAACAGGTGCTCTCGCACATCCTGAACGCGACGCTGCCGGTGGCCGCGTGCTGATCCTCGCCGTCACGGCCTTCGCGCTGCAGGGCGCGCTGCCCGACTCGACGTCGCTGCGTCACACCGGCGGCGCGGCCCCCCAGGTGGTATCGGCGGCGCGGATCGACAGATCCCCGACTCTGGACGGCCGGCTCGACGATCCCGTCTGGCGCAGCGCCGCGGCCGTCGCGGGATTGCGGCAGCGGGATCCCGACGAAGGCCGCGCCGTCAGCGAGTCCACCGAGGTGCGCGTGGTCTACGACGGCGCGGCGCTCTACGTGGGCGCGCGGCTGTTCGATCGCGACCCGGACGCCATCGCGCGGCGACTCGCCCGTCGCGACGTCGAATCGCCGAGCGACGAGTTCCAGGTCATGCTGGACAGCTATCACGATCACCGCACCACCTTCCTGTTCGCGGTCAGTGCGGCGGGGGTCCAGCGGGATGCCGTGGCGGGAGACGACGGCGACGATTTCGATCCGTCCTGGGACCCGGTGTGGCAGGCGGCGACGAGCGTGGATTCGCTCGGCTGGACCGTGGAGATCCGGATTCCGTTCTCGCAGCTGCGCTTTTCGCCGGCGGAGGCGCAGCTCTGGGGAGTCCGGTTCGTGCGCTGGATCCAGCGCAAGCAGGAGCTCGCGCTCTATCCCTTCGTCCCGAAAACGGAGAGCGGCGTCGCGTCCCGCTTCGCCCACCTCGTGGGCCTCCGGGACATCACCGTGCCGCGCCCGCCCGAGGTGGTCCCGTACGTGGTCACACGGGGACGCTTCCACCGGCCGACGAAGGCGAACAACCCGTTCGACGACGGCAGCACCACCGTCGGGGGAGCGGGGATGGACGTGAAGGCCGGCGTGAGCTCGAACCTCACTCTCGACCTCACGGTCAATCCGGACTTCGGACAGGTGGAGCTCGACCCGTCGTTCGTGAACCTGACCGAGTTCGAGCAGTTCCTGCCCGAGCAGCGGCCGTTCTTCGTCGAGGGCGCGGACATCTTCAAGTTCGGGGGCAACGGCGGGGGGCTCACCCGGTTCAGCGGAGCGCCGCTCTACTACTACTCGCGGCGCGTCGGCCGGCCGCCCCAGGGAGAGCCGACCTCGCACGGCCAGTTCAAGGACGAGCCGGTCAGCACCACGATCCTGGGCGCCGCCAAACTGAGCGGCAAGACGCCGAACGGCTGGTCGATCGGCGCGGTGGAGGCGCTGACCGCGCGGGAATACGCCACCGTGATCGACACGATGACCGGCGGGCGCTTCCGCGACGAGGTCGAGCCGCTCACCAGCTACATGACGACCCGGTTGAAGCGCAATCTCCACGGCGGGGCCTCGAGCATCGGGTTCCTCGCCACGGCGGTCAACCGGGACCTCTACGATCCCGCGCTCAAATTCCTGCGATCGGCGGCCTATGGCGGGGGCATGGATTTCCAGCACCGCTGGCACGACAACACCTACGGGCTCGCCGGCAGCCTGGGCGGCTCCTACATCCGGGGCGAGCCCGAAGCGATCCAGATCGCCCAGCGCTCCTCCAACCGCTACTTCCAGCGCCCCGACAGCCGCCACCTGCGCTACGATTCCACCCGGACCTCGCTCGCCGGTGTGTCGGCGGAGGCCTACCTCAGCAGGCTCGCGGGTAACTGGACCTGGAGCGCGGGGGGCAGCACCACCTCCCCGGGCTTCGAAGTGAACGATCTCGGCTTCCAGCAACGCGTGGACCGCCGGTCCGCCGCCCTGGCTGGCGGGCGCCGCTGGACGAAACCGGGGTCGGCGTTCCGCAACGCGAAAGCGACCCTCACCGGCTCGCAGAGCTGGAACTACGACGGGGACCTGATCCAGCGAAGCCTGAGCGCGTACGCGTGGGGCCAGTTCCGCAACTTCTGGCAGGCCGACGTGAACCTCGCCGCCAACAGCGGGGTGATCGACGACCGGCTCACGCGCGGCGGTCCGCTGGCGCGCAAGCCGGCGGGTTGGACGGCCTCCGCCGAGGCGTCCACCGACGATCGCCGGCGCATCACGGGATACGCCTACGCCTCCTACACCCGGAACACGGCCGGCGGGTGGTACCTGAGCGCGCTCCCCTCGATCACCTACCGTCCCAGCAAGGCCGCGTCGGTCAGCCTCAGCATCGGCTACGAGGGCGGCTGGAGTCCGGCGCAATTCGTCAAGCGGGTCACCGACACCACGGCGACCGCGACCCTGGGCGCACGGTATGTCTTCGCGGGGATTCAGCAGAGCAGCCTCTACGCCACGCTGCGCACCAACCTCACGTTCTCACGGGCGCTCAGCCTGCAGTTCTACGCGCAGCCGTTCACGTTCCTCGGCGACTACGGCGGGTTCCGGGAGCTTGCGGCCCGCAAGACCTTCACGTTCAACCAGTACGGCCGCGACAACGGCTCGACCATCGTCCAGAACGGCGACACGTACACGGTCGACCCCGACGGCTCCGGACCGGCGCGGTCCTTCTCGATCGGAAACCCCGATTTCCGGGAGCGCTCGCTGCGCGTCAACGCGGTGCTGCGCTGGGAGTACCGTCCCGGCTCGACGATCTTCCTCGTGTGGAGCCAGACGAGATCGAACGAGTTCACAGACGTCGTCGATGGCGTTTCGCACGACTTCAGCCAGGCGGTGTTCCACGACCGGCCGACCAACGTGTTGCTCGTGAAGGTGAGTGCCTGGTTGCGGCCCTGAACGGCAGGAGCAGGGAGCAGACGGCACGGAGCAGAATGCTCCGTGCTCCGTCTAGACGGCTCGACGAAATTCCCTATCGATGCGCATCAGATCCCGGCAAACCCGGTCCCAGTTGTAGTACGTCTCCACCGCCCGCCGCCCGGCAGCACCCATCCGCTTGCGCAGCGCGTCATCTCCGAGCAGCCGGTTGATCCCCGCGGCGACCGCCGCCGGATCCTCGGGCTCGACCAGGATGCCGGTCTCTCCATCACGCACCGCGTCGGGCACGCCGCCCGACCGCCCACCGACCACCGCCACCCCCGAGGCGGACGCCTCGACGAGCGAAATCCCGAACCCCTCCACCAGCAGATCGTGATAGCGCGACACGCCGACGTAGAGATCCGCCGCGTTGTACAGCGCGGGGAGCTCGTCGTCCGGGACGAAACCCAGGAACTCGACAGCGTGACGGATTCCCATCTCGCCCGCGATCCGCTCCAGCTCGGGCCCCCGTGGACCGACGCCGGCCACGGCGTAGCGCACCCCGGGATGTGCGGCGCGCACCGCGGGCAACGCCCGGAGTACGGTGTCGATCCCCTTGTGCCACTCGAGACGCGCGACGGTGAGCAGCCATGGGCCGCCGTCCAGCCCGTACTTCTCCCGGATGGGGCGTGTATCGAGGCCGGGCTGGAACTGGGTCGGCTCGGTGCCGAGCGGCACCACCTGCACGCGAGCAGCGAGGTCGGGGCGACCCAGCAGGTCGTACAGCCGACGTGCGACGGCGGCCGTCCAGCTGCTGTTGGCGGCGAGCACCGTCGCCCCGGCCACGAGGCCGCCCGCGGTCCACCGCTTGAAGCGGTTCGCGCGGATCTTGTGATCCAGCAGCAGGAGCTCCGTCCCGTGCACCACGACGCCGTACGGGATCCCGTGCCGCCGGGACAACCACCACGCCGGGTACCCCGCCGGTTTCAGCTCACCGCACCACGCGAAGCCGAACCGGTGCCGGCGCGCCAGCCTGGAGGCGCGGGCGGTCCAGAGCATCAGACCGTTGACGGTGCGCAGGCGCGTGGCACGGATGCCGACGCGGTCCACCGTCTGCGGGATCGTCGCATCGCTCGCGGCGCTGTCGGGATACGCGCCCGTCGAGACGAGCAGCGACTGCGGCGGATAGCGCAGCGCCAGCTCGCCCATCATGCGGGCGATTCCTCCCCCATGCGGCGGGAAGTTGAAAGACAGAAGGAGAGTCTTCGACAAAAAGGGACGAGGGACGGGGGACGAGGGACGAGTGGGGACTACGCGACCTGAGCTTCGATTTCGCGCAGGTCGCGGATCACGCGGTCCCAGTTGTAATAGGTCTCGACCGCCTTGCGCCCGCCCTGCCCCAGGCGCCGCGCGAACAACTGGTCGCCGAGCACGCGCCCGAGCGCCTGGGCGACCGCCTCCGTGTCGCTGGGGTCCACGACGATCCCCGTCTCACCGTCCTGCACCGCTTCGGCGAGCCCGCCGCTCCGTCCGGCGATCACCGGAAGCCCGCACGCCGCCGCCTCGGCGAGCGCCACGCCGAACCCTTCGATCCGGGTGCCCTGCGCCTGCCGGGATACGCCGATGTAGATATCGGCGGCGTTGTACAACGGAGGGAGATCTGCATCGGGCACGGCACCGACGAACCGCACGACGTCGGCGATCTTCAGATCCTCGGCGAGTTTCCGGAAGGGCGAGCGCTTGCCTTCACCCACGACGGCGTAGTGCAGATCGATACCTTCCTTGCGCACGCGGGCCACGGCGCGCATCGCCGTGTCGATCCCCTTGTAGGTCTCGAGCCGTGCCACGGTGATCGCCCAGCGGCCGCCGTTCAACCGGTAACGGTCCCGGACATCGCGGACGTCGATCCCGGGCCGGAACCGCTCCGGATCGGTTCCCAGGGGCACGACCTTCACCCGCTCGGCCAGGGGATCGAGTCCCACCTCGCGCAGCACCTTCTGCGCCTGTTCCCGCGTCCAGTGGCTGTTGGCGACTACCGCGGCCGCCGACTTCAGGAGCGCCTTCCCCGAGCGCCGCGTGAACGGCGTGTGATGGATGGCGTGCAGCTCCTTGAGGAGGTCGCCGCCGTGCACCAGCACGCCGTACTTCACGCCGACGCGCTCGTACGCCCACTTGGCCGGATAGCCGGCCGGGCGGATCGAGTCGGCCCAGGCGAACCTCGGCTTGTGGGTCCGCGCGAGACCGACGACCCGGCGCGACCAGAACATCAGGCCGGCGAAGCCGTGCAGCGCCTTGGTGGAGATGGGCAGGCGGTCGATCACCGTTCCGGTGTAGCGTCCGTCGGTTTCCGGGGCATCGTGGTGCTGGCCGGTCGAAACGAGCAGCTCCCCTTTCGGGTAGCGGCGCGCGATCTCGCCCATCAGGCGGGAGATGCCGGTCATGATCGGCGGAAACTCATCGGTCAGCAGGAAGGTTTTTGCCATTACCCGCGTCGTTGAAGGTCCCAGAGGCGGGCGTATTTGAGGAACACGCTCACCCCGGCGAGCCCACACAGCACCACCCCCCGCCACCCCTCGAGCACCCCGAGCTGCAGCACGTAGGTCCGAAACGCCTGCCAGCCGGGTCGCACCAGCAGGTCGGTCGCGCGCGCCCCGCGGCCGGCGTCGCGGAGATCGAGGGCGCCCCACTCCGCGTACTGCACCAGCTTGCGGATGTGGTGCGCCAGGTCCCGGTAGGGCGTGTGCTCGAGCGCCCCGTTCAGCCGGGCCACGTCGGCCACCGGCTCGAGGCCTTCATGGACCCGCTTCTCCACGAACCGGCGGTCGCGCTGGAAGAAGCGGACCGCCCACCCATCCCCCCATCCCGCGTACCGCATGCGGCGACCGAGGTACACGTTGTTGCGTCGCACCGCGTAGGCCTCGTGCCTCGCCCCGCCCGCCGCCAGAACCGATAACTCCTGCGCCAGGTCGGGTCCGATGCGCTCGTCCGCGTCGAGCGCGAACACCCAGGTATTCCGGGCCCGGCCGATGGCGGCGTTGCGCTGTGCCGCGATCGTGACCCCGGGTACCTCGAGCACCGTCGCGCCCGCCGCTGTGGCGGCCGAAGCCGTCCCATCATGGGAGCCGCCGTCCGCCACGATCACTTCGTCCGCCCACGCGAGATGCCGCACACAGGCGGCGATCTGGTCCCCTTCATTGAGGGTCGGGATGACGACCGTGAGCGGGGCCGGCATGTCAGACAGAACACTACACCAGCCGGTCCCTTCCCTGCAATCGCTACAAGGCCATCTTGATCCAGCAGGCGAGCCACCGCTTGAAACCGCTCGGCGGGGGAAGGCCGCGATCGAGGGCGGCTTGATCGTCCACCCAGTCTACCAGTCCCGTGAGCAGGATGAAATCCGAGACTGCATACAAGGCGGTCCAGTTGGACACCAGGATCGTCGCTTCGCCGTCCATCGTCATGCTGCGGTAGTCCTGGTTCGCGGAGCCCACGGTGAGGAAGAAGGCCCAGCGCTTCTTCTCTTCCTGCGACAGTTTGTTGATGATCGGGTTGATCACCCTGTTCCCCAGCTGTTGCATCACCCTGGCCATGTCTTCTTCGCCCTCGCGCACGCCTTCGCGCCGCTGCCGGGCTAGTTCCTCCAGGTACACGCGCATCCCCTCCGCCATCGGCGGACCGCTGACCAGCTGCTTCCAGGGTTCGCTCGAGACATAGAGAAACCCCTTGAAGTGCAGCTTGGGATGAACCTGGGGTCGTATGCGGTTCGTGTCCGGGGGTCTGAGGCCCTTCAACACCTCACGCGCCTGCTCGAGGGCAGCGTAGGATGCGGTATCGAACTGGTAGAGGTTCCGCAGTGCCGAATCCGCCCGAAGGCTGCGGAGCAGCGCCTCCACTCGGCCGGCGAGATCGTCCACGTCGATGGACGGGTTGTACAGCCCGACCCGCAGCAGCCCGCCGGCCCTGGCCGCCTCGGGGCCCAGCACGTGGTGCAACACGACGAGACGGGACAGAAGCTCGTGCACCGCCGCCATGTTCTGGGCGGCAGAGGCGGGAGCGGAAGCAAGCGAGGGCGCGATGACCAACACGCGCACGCCGCGCAGCGCATCACCCAGGAGCAGGGATGCGAGCAGCTCGTTGAGCCAGAGTGAGTCGGGGACCTTCACGACGCCGCCCGGTGAGAGCAGGTTGAAGAGGGTCGCATCCGCCACGGACACCTCTTTCACATCGAACCCGGTCCCGTTGTGCAGCTCGATCGCCCGGGTCGCCACGAACCCTGCCCGGTCCAGCCAGACGATCTCACTATCCACGCGAGCCCAGTAATCCGGCGCCCAGCGATGCGGCCGCAGCACGTGCGGCATGTCGCCGCCCACGATCCCCTGGGCCTCGAGCAATCGTCGCGCCGCATCACGCAGTGCCAGGGCAGCTGGCCCCTGCACCATCATGGCGCGGTCTTCCCACGCCGCGCCCGCGTAGTGCTCCCCAATTCCTGCGCCGGCATACATCGCCATGCCGCGATAGGGGTCCTCCTCGCTCACATCGTACAGGACGACCTTCCTGTGGTCGCGGATCGCATCGTCGGGCATGCCGATCACGGGAAGGATCTGGTGACTGCGGAACGAGGGGTCGGCCGGATTGGTGATGTTGATGTGCACCTTGACGAGGCGGTGCAGCCACAGCTCGCCGTACTGGGCCCGTTCGACGCGCAGCAGCCGCGAGGCATCCACCGTCCGCCGCAGCCGGTCCTGAGCCGCGCGCAGGCTGTCGCCCAGGGAATCCCCGGCCGGGAGATCGAGCGTGCGTCCGAGCGGGTCCTGCAGGACGTTCAGCAGCGCCCGGCTCCGATTCTTCTCGAAATAGTGCTGATCCAGAAAGATCATGTATGCCGGCAAGGTCCCGGTCGAATCGTAGTGCGATACACGCTCCGTGAGCGCTCTGAGGTAGGCGTCTGTCACGACGAAAAGCGACAGACGATCCGGCCGACCGGAGTCGTTCAGCCCTCTGAAGTCGTGAATCCACACGATGTGGTATTCCGATGCCTCGCTGATGGACTGGACCAGTCGTTCCTGAAAGCGCGAGTTCTGGACGTACCACACACGATTGCCGTGGGTCATCGGATGGCCCACCGCGTGGCTGATCAGGGAATCGAGCTTGTCCGTTCCATCGTACTGCTCCGGCGTGAGGGCGAGCTGCAACGGGAGCCACACGAGGCGCGAGTCCCCCCAGGCCAGCCGATTTGCGGCGCGGACCTGCTCCACGATGTCGAGCAAACGCTGGAAGACGTATATGGCGGCGTCAGTCCGATCGCTCGGGACGAGCGATTTCCCCACCAGCCAGCGTGCAAACACGCCCCGTGCGTGTCCGCCGAACTCGCGTGTCGTGTCTTCGCGCTTCGGTTGACCGATCAGGCGATTGTAAGGGAAGAGCACGCGGTCCAGCAGGATGGCCCTGGCCGTGTCCGTCACGACGCGCTCCAGGACTTCGCCATTGCTCACGGTCGGACCGAGCAGGACGATCGAGAAGGCACGGGTCAGCAGCCGGTGGTACGCGCGGATGTCGTCCGTGACGGTGCGGTCCGCCAGATGGGTCTTCAGAGGGCCGGCCACCGCTGCAGCCGCCTCGGCAGCGTCTCCCTGGCACACGCCGAGCTTCGGGACCGTCAGCCGGTCGATCCAGAGCGCCATGTCCCGCAGCGAGTCGAGAACGGGCTCGAGCGCCGGGTACAGCGTCAGCGGGAGCGGACGCGGGCGGTCCGGATGGAGCTCGACATATACGCGATCCGGGCGCGTTCGGCCGCGGTGCGGCTGGCCGAGCGGCACGTTGATGGCGAGGTTCACGGAGTTGTGGCGCGTCGGCAGCCACTCGAGGCGCAGCTCGCT
>DATGDT010000013.1:0-1608 GCA_035310725.1 Gemmatimonadales bacterium | reverse complement strand
GTGCGTGGGATGGAGCCGGGAACGCTCTCAAACCTCCCTGCGGTGCCCATCTTCGTCTTGTGGCTGTACGGAACGCTGGTGCTCGCCGGACGGCGATCGGGGTACATCATCACCCTCCTCGGAGGGCTCTTTTCGCTGGTCGTTCCCCTCGCCCACATGAGGGGGAAGGGCGTCGGGGTCACCAGCAGCCTCGGCGATTCCAGCGGGCATTTCTTTTTCGTCTGGGTGCTGATCGCGATCGGCGTGACCGGGCTCTTCTCCGTCATTCTCTCGGTGCGCGGACTGTGGAGCCTGCCATGGCGCCGGTCCCGGTAGTCCCCAGGCCCGAGACTCGCTACGAAGAGAATTGGAGCCACCGCCGCAGCACTTCTCTCCCGGACACTTCGACCACACTTTCTTGGGGTGTCCATACCCTCTGTTCAGGCACGGCTGGCCCTGCTGCTGGTGCTCGGGGCCTGCACGAGCCCCGAGACCTACGGATTCGTGGCCGTCCTGGGCAACGATACGACGTCGGTGGAGCGCGTCACCCGGACGGGCCATCGCATCATCGGCGACGCGATCGGTCGCTCCCCGACCGTGACCCGCCGGCACTGGGAGGCAGAGCTGGATCCGAACGGTGTCATCGCGCACTGGTCGATGGACACCGCCATCCCGAACGGGCCACCCGACGGGCGGCATCTCCACCATACCGCCACGTTCACCGAGAAGGTCACGGCGTTCACCCGCGGCACCTCGGCGGGCACGCGGTCGTTCGCGTACCAAAAGCGCTACGCCGAGACCGTCCCGTGGAACGCGTTCGTGTACGCGACCTGGGAGCTGCTGCTCGACGCGGCGCGCCGGCAGCCGGATACCACGCGCGCGCGCATCGGCCAGTATTTCTTCGAAGGCTGGGACGAAGGCCACGTGGGGTACGCGGACATCGCGCGCAACCCCGACGGCTCCTACGCCGTCAGCAGCACCGGGCTTGCGGGCACGGGCACCGCGCGCCTGGACGCGCACGGCCGGCTGGCCTCCTACTCAGGTGCGGGAACGACGTACAAGCAGGAAGTCCGGCGCATCACCGACGTTCCGGATATCGATGCCATCGCGGCGCGATTCGCGGCCGACGAGAAACGCGCTGGCGTAGCAACGTCGCTCAGCCCGCGCGACACCGCCCGCGCCACGGTGGGGACCGCCCGTGTGACCGTCGACTACAGCCGCCCATCGCGGCGCGGGAGAACGCTGGTCGGCGAGCTGATCCCCTACGACCAGGTCTGGCGCACCGGCGCCGACGCCGCCACGCAGCTGACCACCTCGGCGCCGATCGCGCTCGCCGGCGTCCCGCTGCATCCGGGGACGTACACGCTGTGGATGCTCCCGACCCGGGCCGGGGGGGGCGTCTCGCTCATCATCAACGGCCAGTCCGGCCAGTGGGGGACGGAGTACCACGCCGCTCGCGACGTCGCGCGCCGGCCCATGACGGTGGAATCCCTGCCAACGAATGTCGAGCGGTTCACCATTCGCATCGAACCGGCTGGACGGCTCGTGATGGAGTGGGGCACCTTCCGGTGGAGCGCGCCCATCCGTCGCCGCTAGGGGGATTGGTACATGAACTCGAGCACCACGGCA
>DATGDT010000012.1:0-26329 GCA_035310725.1 Gemmatimonadales bacterium | reverse complement strand
GGGATACCACGCCTGCTTCACGCCGCAGGTGATTCAGCGCAACGTGCTGGAGAGCCCCGGCTGGTACACGTCCTACACGCCCTACCAGGCGGAGATCTCGCAGGGCCGGCTCGAGGCGCTGCTGACGTTCCAGACGATGGTATCGGATCTGACCGGGCTCGAGATCGCGAACGCCTCACTGCTCGATGAAGCGACCGCGGCGGCGGAGGCGATGCACGTGACCGAGGCGGTGGCGGGTGCCAAGGCGCATCCGGTCTACTGCATCGACGAGCAGTGCCACCCGCAGACCATCGCGGTGGTGCGCACCCGGGCGGAAGCGCGCGGGATCGAGATCGTGGTGGGCGATCCGGAGTCGTTCAAATTCGGCGACGGGGTCATCGGGGCGCTGGTGCAATACCCCGGCACCGACGGCCGGCTGCGCGACTTCCGCGCCCTGTGCGAGCGCGCCCACAAAGCGGGCGCCCTGGTCACCGCGGCCACCGACCTCCTGGCGCTCACGCTGCTCGTGCCGCCCGGTGAATGGGGCGCCGATATGGCGATCGGCAACAGCCAGCGCTTCGGCGTGCCGATGGGCTACGGCGGGCCGCACGCGGCGTTCTTCGCGACGCGCGACGCCCACAAGCGCCACCTCCCCGGCCGCATCATCGGGGTCTCGAAGGATCGCGCCGGACGCCCGGCGCTGCGGATGGCGCTGCAGACGCGCGAGCAGCATATCCGCCGCGAGAAGGCCACGAGCAACATCTGCACGGCGCAGGTGCTGCTCGCGGTGATGGCGGGGATGTACGCCGTGTACCACGGCCCCGAGGGGCTGCGCCGCATCGCCGAGCGGGTGCATGCGTTCACCGCCCTCCTGGCCAAGGCGCTGCAGCGGATGGGTTACCGGCTGGCGCACGACGCGTACTTCGACACGCTGTGCATCGTGGTCGAGCCGTGGGCCCTGCCGCGGCTGCAGGACGCCGCCTGGGCGCGCCGCATCAATGTCCGCGCCCTGCCGCCCGACCGCATCGTCGTGGCGCTCGACGAAACCGTCACGGTGGACGACCTGTCGGACCTGATCGCCGTGTTCTCGATGAACGAGACGCTGCCCTACATGGCCGACGAGGCGGCCGCCAAGGTCGAAACCACGATTCCCGCGAGCCTGACGCGGCGCTCGGCCTATCTGACGCATCCGGTTTTCCACCGGTACCGGTCCGAGACGGAGATGCTACGCTATCTGAAGCGGCTCGAAGCGCGCGATCTCTCGCTCACCTCGGCGATGATCCCGCTCGGCTCGTGCACCCTCAAGCTCAACGCCACGACCGAGATGGTGCCCGTGTCGTGGCGCGAGTTCAACCGGCTGCATCCCTTCGCGCCGCTGTCCCAGGCGCAGGGCTACCAGATGCTGTTCCGCCAGCTCGAGGACCAGCTGGCGGAGATCACCGGGTTCGCTGCGGTGTCGCTGCAGCCCAACGCCGGCTCGCAGGGTGAGTTCACCGGGCTGCTCGTGATCCGCGCCTACCACCGCTCCCGCGGCGACACCAAGCGCGTCACCTGCCTCATCCCGCAATCGGCACACGGCACCAATCCCGCCAGCGCCGCCATGGCCGGGATGCAGGTCGTGGTCGTGAAGACCGACGCGCAGGGCAACATCGACCTCGACGATCTGCGCGCCAAGGCCAGGCAGCACGCCGATACACTGGCGGCGCTGATGGTGACCTATCCGTCCACGCACGGCGTGTTCGAGGCCACGATTCGCGAGGTCTGCAAGATCGTCCACGCGAACGGCGGGCAGGTGTACATGGACGGCGCCAACCTGAACGCCCAGGTGGGGCTGTGCCGGCCGGCGGACATCGGGGCCGACGTGTGCCATCTCAACCTGCACAAGACGTTCTGCATCCCGCACGGCGGCGGCGGTCCCGGGATGGGCCCGATCGGCGTGGCGCGCCATCTGGGGCCGTTCCTCCCCGACCATCCGGTCGTCCCGCTCGGCCATGCGCAATCCTGCGGCACCGTCGCCGCCGCGCCGTGGGGCAGCGCGTCCATCCTGCCGATCTCCTGGGCCTACATCTCTTTGATGGGACAGGAAGGACAGGTCGAGGCGACCCAGGTCGCGATACTCAACGCCAACTACATCGCACGACGGCTGGCCGGGCACTACGAGCTGCTCTACTCGGGCGCGCACGGGCTGATCGCCCACGAGTGCATCATCGACACGCGGCCGTTCAAGCAGTCGGCCGGCGTCGAAGTCGAGGACATCGCCAAGCGGATCATCGACTACGGGTTCCACCCGCCCACGGTCTCCTTCCCCGTGGCGGGCACGCTGATGATCGAGCCGACCGAGAGCGAGTCGAAGCAGGAGCTGGACCGCTTCTGCGACGCGCTGATCGCGATCCGCGAGGAGATCCGCGAAATCGAGACAGGCGCGGCCGACCGGGAGAACAACCTCCTGAAGAACGCGCCGCACACGCTCGCGGACCTGATGGCGGACGGCTGGGACCGGCCCTATTCGCGCGAGCGGGCCGGCTTCCCCTCGCCGGCCACGCGGGAGCACAAGATCTGGCCCGCGGTGGGACGGGTGGACGGCGCTTACGGCGACCGCAATCTGGTGTGCGTGTGCCCGCCGGTGGAGGACTACGCCGCCGTCTGAGTGGCGCCTGGTCGTCGATTCGGCCGGGTGCCCGGGCGCCTGGAACATGGCGCTCGACGACGCTCTGCTCCAGGACGCCGCGCGCACCGGCCAGCCCACGCTGCGACTGTATCGCTGGTCGCCCCCGTGCCTCTCCTTCGGTCGCAACGAGCCGGCGCTGGCGCGCTACGACCGCGCGGCTATCGACCGCCTCGGCCTCGCCGTGGTGCGCCGGCCCACCGGCGGTCGTGCCGTGTGGCACGACGCCGAGCTCACTTACGCGGTGGCCGCCCCGATCGCGGCGTTCGGCACGCTGGCCGAGAGTTATCGCGCGATCCATGCGCGTCTCGCCGCCGCCCTCCGGACGCTCGGTGCGGCGGCCGAGCTCGCACCGCGAGGACGCGCGGCGGGCGTCGGCGACGGCCCCTGCTTCGCGACGCCGGTCGGGGGTGAAGTGCTGGTGAACGGCAGGAAGGTCGTCGGCTCGGCCCAGGTGCGGCTCGGCCCGGCGTTTCTCCAGCACGGCTCGATCCTGCTCGACGGCTCGCAAGAGATGATTCAAGCCGTCAGCCGTCAGCCCTCAGCCGTCAGCGCCGCAACCTCCCTGACCGCTGTGCTGGGTCGCCCGGTCGGGTTCACCGAGGTCGCCGACGCCATCGTCGCCGCCTGGGGGGAGCCGCTCTCCAGGTCCGCCCTCGTTCGCCCTCGTCCGCCCTCGTCCGTCTTCGCCTCTCCCGTCTGGACCTGGCGCCGCTAACGGCCGGGTGGAATCTTACGGCATGATCACACTGCCGCGGGTCCCGCGCTGCATCGCCGTCGCCGTGCTCATCGCCTGCACCACCAGCGCCTGCTCCCGCGCCGGCGGGTGTCGGGACGAGTACTGCGGCACGCTCGTGTTCGCGGGGGTCGGCGAGGTGACCGCGTTGCTCCCGCCGGTGTCCGATGCGTCGGTCGATCGCGACGTCTACGACCAGATCTTTCTCCGGCTGGCCGACTTGACGCCCGACGGCGGCACCATCGGCGATTCCGGGTTCGTCCCGCAGCTGGCACAGCGCTGGGAATGGACCGATCCGCTCACCCTGGTCTTTCATCTCGATCCGCGAGCCCGCTGGCAGGACGGCCCGCCGGTCACCGCGGAGGACGTGGCGTTCACCTTCGCCGCCTACACCGATACCGCCGTCAATTCCGCCGATCGCGGCACGCTGCTCGCCCATATCGCGTCGGTCACGGCGCAGGATTCGCTCACGGCGCTGTTCCACTTCCGGGATCGTTATCCGGAAATGTTCTACGACGCCGTCTTCCACATGCGGATCCTCCCGGCACATCTGCTCCGCAACGTGCCGCTGGCCACGTGGCGCACGGCGGAGTTCGGGCGGGCGCCGGTCGGGGCCGGTCCCTATCGCTTCGTGCGGTGGACGCCGGGGCAGTCGCTCGAGCTGGCGGCCGACTCGGGGTTCTACCTCGGCCGGCCGCACCTGCGGCGCCTGATCTGGCGGTTCGCCAGCGACCTGAACGTCGCGATCACGCAGGTCGTGGCGGGGGAAGCCGATGCGATCGAGGTCCTGCTCAGTCCGACCAACATCGAGCGCGCCCGGAATTCGGGACACCTGACGCTGTACTCCTATCCCGGACCGACGTACACCTTCCTGCGATTCAATCTCCGCGCCGACGGCGACTCGCTGCGGCCGCATCCGATCTTCGCCGATCGCGACGTCCGCCGGGCGCTCGTGCTGGCGACCGACCGGGCGCGGATGTGCCAGAGCGTCTTCTCCGGAAACGCCAAGGTCCCGCCCGGTCCCATCCCCCAATCGTGGTCGTGGCTCTGGGTGCCGCAGCTGACGGTCCCCTCCTACGACTCGGCGCAGGCGGCGCGGCTGCTCGCGGCGCGCGGATGGCGGGACTCCGATGGTGATGGGGTGCGGGATCGCGGCGGACGCAAGCTGTCCTTCCATCTGAGTGTGCCGTCCACCAGCCCACCACGCGTCCAGTACGCCCAGCTGCTGCAGGAGGCGTTGAAGGCGGTGGGCGTGGAGGTCGTGATCGATCAGATGGAGCCGGCGACGCTGCAGGAGCGTCTCCGTGCCGGAGGGTTCGACGCGGCGCTGGAGACCTGGTTCGCCGACCCGTCGCCCGCGTCCGCGGCCCCGGGGATCTGGGGGTCGCACGGCCCCTCGAATTTCGGCCACTACGCCAGTCCGGCGTTCGACCGGCAGGTCGCGGCCGCCGCGAGCGCGACGACGCCGGACGCCGCCCGGACGTCCTGGATCGCGGCATTCGGCACTCTCGATCAGGACGCGCCCGGCATCATGCTGTTCTCGGTGGACAACATCGCGGCCGTAGATTCGCGCGTGACCGACGTCCAGATCCGTCCGGACTCCTGGTGGGCTCTAGTCCGGACCTGGCGCATTCCTCCGGACAAGCTGAACGAGCGGGATCGCGTAGGAGGCTGAGTGACGGCGTGGCTGCTGCGGCGGCTCGCTGCCGGAATCGCCATCATCTTCGCGGTCGTCACGCTCACGTTCGTCGCGGTGCATCTGGCGCCCGGCGACCCGTTCCTCCCCGCCGATGGCCGCCCCATGGACCCCGCAGCGGTCGCGCGTCTCCGTACAGCGTACGGTCTCGACCGGACGCTGCTCGAGCAATACGGCCGCTATCTGGTTGCGCTCGGCCGGGGTGAGCTGGGACAGTCCTTCAGCAGACGGCGGCCCGTGGCCGCCGCGATCGGGAGCGCCCTCCCCAACACCGTCCTCCTCGCCGGCGCGGCCCTGCTCATCGATTTCGCCTGCGGCATCGCCATCGGGGTCTTTCAGGCGGCACGCGTGCGGCGCCGCTCGGATGTCGCGCTGACGAATCTCACGCTCTTCTTCTATTCGCTGCCGACCTTCTGGCTCGGCATGGTGCTGCTCCTCCTGTTCAGCCAATGGCTGCACTGGTTGCCGGTCGGCGGCGCGATCGATCCGGTGCTGCACGACGCCCTGCCGCTGGGCGGCCGGCTGCTCGACCGGCTGCGGCACCTCGTGTTGCCGGCCCTCACGCTCGGTCTCGTCGGGGCCGGCGGCACCGCGCGCTTCCAGCGCGCCGCGCTGCTCGAGGCGCTGGGGCAGGACTACGTCCGCACCGCGCGCGCCAAGGGACTGGCCGAGCGCACCGTGCTGGTCCGTCACGCGCTGCGGGACGCGCTGCTTCCCGTGATCTCCCTGCTGGGCCTGGCCCTGCCGTTCCTGCTCACCGGTGCGGTCCTGGTCGAAACCGTGTTCGCCTGGCCCGGGCTCGGGAAGCTCGCGGCCGATGCGATCCTGGCCCGCGATTACCCCCTGGTCCTGGGGACGGTGCTGGTCGCGAGCCTCGCGGTCGTCGTCGGGAGCCTCGTCGCCGATCTCTTGACGGTCGCCGCCGACCCCCGCATTCGACTGTCCGGGTGACGGCCCTCAGCTGGCTCGTCCTGGCCGCGATTGTCGCGTGGGCCATCGCGCTCGTGCAGTGGTCCCGTCGCCGCGCACGCCGGGCCCGGCGGGACGACGCACGCCGCTTTTTCCGACATCCGAGCGCCGCCGCGGGGCTCGCGTTGCTCGCCGTCCTTGTGACCGTCGCGCTGTGCGCTCCCCTCGTCGCCCCCTACCGGCCGTCGCAGCAGCTCGACATCATCGCCTTGCAGAGCCGCCCGCCCGACTGGCTGCACCCGCTCGGCACCGACCTCTACAGTCGCGACGTGTGGAGCCGACTGGTGTACGGCGCCCGCGTGTCGTTGGGCGTCGGGACGCTCGGCATGCTGGTCGCGGTGACATTGGGCGGAATGGTCGGCGCGGCTGCGGGCTATTTCCGGGGCTGGGTGGACGGCGTGCTGATGCGCCTCGTGGACGTGGGGCTCTCCGTGCCGCGCATCTTCCTCGTGCTCGGCGCCATCGCCGTCTGGGAGCGGCTCCGCATCGCCTCCCTGATCGTGCTGCTCGGTCTCACCGGCTGGTTCGCCACCGCGCGTATCGTCCGTGCCGAGGTGCTCACGCTGCGGGAGCGGCCGTTCACCGACGCCGCGCGATCCCTCGGTGCCGGATCATGGCGCATCATCGCCCGTCACATCATTCCCAACGCCGCCGCTCCGCTCATCGTGTCCGCCGCCCTCGGTATCGGCAACATGATGCTCCTGGAGGCGGGACTCTCGTTTCTTGGCGTGGGCATCCAGCCTCCGGAGCCCAGCTGGGGCAACATGATCGCCGACGGGCGGGATCTGCTCACCTCCGCTCCGTGGATCTCCCTCTTTCCCGGCCTGGCGATCGCCCTGTCCGTGATGGCACTGCACGCCGTGGCAGACGCCCTGCGCGACGCGCTCGACCCTCGGACGACGCGGTTATCTTAGGAACGCCATGACGGAGCCTCTCCTCCGCGTTCGCGACCTGCGTACCTACTTCGTGACCGACCGCGGCGGCGGAACCGCACGGGCGGTGGACGGCGTCTCCCTGGATCTCTATCCGGGGGAAACACTGGGCGTCGTCGGCGAATCGGGTTGCGGCAAGACCGTCATGTCGCTCTCCATCCTGCGCCTCGTCCCCGAGCCGCCGGGCCACATCCGCCCCGGCAGCCTGATCGAGTTCGAAGGCCACAACCTCCTGACGCTCCCCCCACGCGACCTGCGGGCCGTCCGCGGCAACCGCATCGCGATGATCTTCCAGGAGCCGATGACCTCGCTGAACCCGGTCCTGACGATCGGGGACCAGGTCGCCGAAGCGGCGATCGTGCACCAGCACCTGTCGCGCGCCGCGGCCCGGCGCCGCGCGATCGAGCTGCTGCGGCAGGTGGGCATCCCCGAGCCCGAGGAGCGGGTCGATCACTACCCGCACCAGCTCTCCGGCGGGATGCGGCAGCGGGTGATGATCGCCATGGCGCTGATCTGCCGCCCTCAGATCCTCATCGCCGACGAGCCGACCACGGCGCTCGACGTCACCATCCAGGCCCAGATTCTCGAGCTGCTCGCCCGTCTGCGCCAGGAGCTCGGCATGGCGGTGCTGCTCATCACGCACGACCTGGGGGTAGTCGCGGGCACCGCCGACCGTGTCGTCGTGATGTACGCCGGCCAGGTCGTGGAGACGGCGCCGACCCCGGAGCTGTTCGCGCATCCGCGGCACCCCTACACCGAGGGTCTGTTGGAGTCCATTCCGCGGCTCGACCGGCCGCGGGCGCGGTTGCACAGCATCCCGGGCTCGGTGCCGGCCGCGACGGCGTGGCCGCAGGGCTGCCGCTTTCATCCGCGCTGCCCTTACGCGTGGGACAGGTGCCGCACCGAGGAGCCGCCGTTGCTGGAGACCGGAACCGACGGCCACACCGCGCGCTGCTGGCTGGTGGCCGAGCCGGCGCGCCGCACCAGGGGCCCAGGCGGATGACGGCGCCGGCTGCGGCTCCGCTCGTCCAGGTGCGCGATCTCGTGAAGCATTATCCGGGCGAGCGCAGCTGGCTCGGTCTGGGACGTCCGCGCGCGCCGGTGCGGGCCGTGGACGGCGTGAGCTTCTCGATCCCCGCCGGCAAGACGCTGGGCCTCGTGGGGGAGTCGGGCTCGGGGAAGACCACGGTGGCCCGGACGCTGCTGCGCCTCACCGAGCCCACCAGCGGCACCTTTCTGCTCGACGCGGTCGACGTCTTCGCGCTCGCCCCGGGCCCGCTGCGGCGCCTGCGGCGCCGCCTGCAGATCGTCTTCCAGGACCCGTTCGGCTCGTTGAACCCGCGCATGACGGTGCGGCAGACGCTGCGCGAGCCGCTGGCGATTCACGAGCTCGCACCCAAGACCGAGCGCGACGCCAGGGTGGATGCGCTGCTCGGCGAGGTCGGCCTCGATCCGGAGCTCGCCGACCGCTTTCCGCACGAGCTGTCCGGGGGCCAGCGCCAGCGGGTGGGCATCGCGCGGGCTCTGTCGGTCGAGCCGGCGTTCCTGGTGTGCGACGAGCCGGTGTCGGCGCTCGACGTGTCGGTCCAAGCGCAGGTGCTCAACCTGCTCGCCGATCTGCAGCAGCAGCGTCGCCTGACCTACCTGTTCATCGCCCACGACCTGGCGGTGGTGAAGCACATCGCGGACGACGTCGCCGTCATGTACCTGGGGCGGATCGTGGAACGGGCCCCGGCGGCCGCCGTGTACGAGCGGCCGCGCCATCCCTACACTCGCTCACTCCTCTCGGCCGTGCCGGTGCCGGACCCGGCGGCGCCGCCGCAGCGGATCGTGCTCTCGGGCGACGTCCCGTCGCCGGCCCATCCGCCATCCGGCTGCGCCTTTCACCCGCGCTGTCCACATCCGAAGAAGAACGAGCGGTGCCGGACGGAAACGCCGGCGCTGCGGGAGATCTCGTCCGGGCACCTCGCCGCGTGTCACTTCGCCGAGGAGCCGATGGCGTAGGGCGGCCTCACCCGCTGTGGGCGGTTGGCGGAGAGGCCGCGAGCACCTGAACCTCCGCGATTACCGCGACCACCCAGCCGGCGGTGAAGACCCAGCCGCCCACCTGCACTGCGCCCTGACGCAGAAACCCTACCAGGTAGGCGACTTCCGGCACACCGACGACGGTGAGCAGCAGCAGCGGCAGCCGGGCCGCGCTGGTGCCCCGGTGCTGCGGCCACACGGCGAGCACGCCGGTCACGATGAGGGCGGCCGCGACCTCGATCGGACCCGGCCAGCCCTCGCGCTTGGTCACCGCCAATGCCAGGTATCCGCCCAGCAGCGCGTAATAGACCACCCGGAAGACGGCGTGCAGGGTCCGCGAGTGACGCTCGTGAAACGCGGCGAGCGCCGGAACCAGCGTATGCAGCGCGTAGATGACCGTCGCCAGCACCGGCACGCCCAGCAGGGCGATGGTCGGCACCTCGTGCCACACGCCGGTGATCGGCCGGATGTCGCAGCCGTAGGGGAGGCAGAGTCCTGCCAGGAGCAGCACCGCGCCGAACCGCTTGAGCATCGTCCGGTCCTTTCCCTGCCGCTACGGTTGCGCGGCGAGCCGCGCCAGCTCGGCCCGCACGCGGTCCACCTCGCCCTGCACCGGCGGCTCGGGTCTCGAGCGCAGGGCCAGATAGCGCCGGTACGCGGTGATCGCGCCCGGGCGATCCCCGGTCGCCTCGGCCAGGCGGCCTTCCTGGCGCAGAAACGACGCGAGGTACGCGGCTCCGGCGCCGTGGTAGGGGCGGCGGCGTGCCGCCGCGAGGCCGCCGGCCGCGTCGCCCCCCAGCTCGCGCAGCTGCGATACGACGAGGTTGGCGTAGGTGAGGTTCTGATACGTGAGACCGTTCCAGTACTCGATCGGACGCGGACCGGTCTGCATCAGCGAATCGAGCGTCACGAGGGCCGGGGATACCCCGCGGCGCGTACGCGCCGCCTGGAGCGCCTCCAGCACGGTCGCGCACCACCGGTTGTAGGTGTTGGATTCAGATGCGTCGCGGCGCGGGGACGCGCCACGCAACCGCGTGACGGCCCGGGCCACACTCCCCTCTTCTCCATGCGCCAGATTCCACCGTTCCAGCGCGCAGACATCGGCCTCCTGCTCCGTGCGTTCCTCCGGCAGCGAGGAAGGCGGCGCGGCCGCGGCGCGGGCGATCGTCCGAATCGCCTGCGCGGCCGCGATCTCGCTCCCGCCCGCGTACAGGGCGTCGTCCACCCGGATCCGCAGATGCGCGTGGGACGAGGGTCCGATCGCCGCCATCGAATCGGTCAAGGCGAGGGCTTCCGCCGGACGACCCTGATTCAGCGCGAGATCGTGCAGCCGCAAGAGCACGAGCCAATGCTGCCGCGGCGCGTCGCTGGCCCGCAGCCACGGCTCCGCCGCCCGTCCGGCGTCCTCCGCGGGCAGGCCGTCGAGCTGCACGGCCACCACGATGCGCCGCAGGCTCTCTTCGTCCATCGTGGGCATGCGGGCGCGCAGGCGCGCGAGGGCCGGCTGGTCACCCAGCGCCACGGCCACCCGCCAGCGCAGGTAATCGGTCAGCTCGCCCACACTGTCGGTGGCGAAATAGAGCGCACCCAGCCGGCGCACCGCGGCCGTATCGCCGCCGCGCGCCGCCAGCTCGACCAGGTGGGCGAGCGGAGCGGCGAACGTCGAATCGAGCTCCACGGCACGACGGAAGGCGGCGGTCGAGCGCTCCCGCAGCGGGTCGGCCGCGATCATGTCGCCGGAGTGGTAGTACTCGTCGCCGAGCTCGAACCAGGCCTCGGGTTGATCCGGTGCGAGGGCCACCGCCTGGAGCCATGCGGCGAGCTCCGCGCGCTCCGTCGAGAAGTTGGGAAACGCCGGGCCGGCGAGGCCGGTCAGGATCGCACGATCCCGCGCGCTCAACCGGGACCGTTGCGCCCACGCGAGCTGCAGTCCCCGATCCGCCTCGGCGCTGCCGATCCAGCCGCCCGCGGATCGCAATCCCAACGCCGCCAGCGCGAAGGTGGAGTCCTCCATCAGCGCCAGCCCGAACAGCCGCACGGCGTCCTGATACTGCCCGCGCCGATACTCCGCCTGACCGTCGAGATAGTACCGCAGGGCCGGCAGCGACGTACTGGTCGCCGAAGCGAGCCGCTGCGGCGCCTCCCCGGCCCCGAGCGCCAGGAGCTGGGCGGCGAGCTGGTCCACGAGCGAAAGCAGGCTGTCGACGGGGCCCTGGACGCTCGCCTCGGTGCTCGAGCGGCCGCCGGACGTCTGCAGCAGGGACGCGCTCAGCACGACCCGACTCGGCGTCCCGATCACGGCACCCAGGAGCGCGCGGCCCGCCCCGAGGCTTCGCGCCAGCCGCAGCGCTTCACCTTGCGGCAGCTCGTCTCCTCCGGCCCGGCGTCGCCACGCGCTGACCACGGTACGGGGGTCGACGGCCCGCGGACCGCCGTCCCCGGTGAGCTTCGCGGCCAGCAAATCGATCATCCCCTCCCGCAGGTATTCGAGCGCGGGATCGGCCCCACTGACCCGGAACGGCAGCACCGCGACGACGCGTTCGTTCAGCGCCACGGCCCTCGGCCACCAGCGCCGCGCGGCGGCCACCCCGAGCACGAGCGTGATCAAGGCGATGGCCGCACGCGTGCCCCAGCGCCATCCTCTGCCGGGATGGAGCTCGGTACCCGTCGCGGCAGCATCGAGCGCCTCCGCGAACTTCGCCGCGGTGGCGAAGCGGTCGGCCGGAGACTTGGCGAGCGCGCGATACACCACGCGTTGCAGCGGTACGGAGACCGCCGCCCGCCCGGCGGTGATCGTGGGCACCGGATCGAGCGTGTGACGGACCAGCACCTCCTGCTGCGACGCGCCGGTGAACGGCGGGTGGCCCACCAGCATCTCGTACAGCAGGCAGCCGAGGCTGTAGATGTCGCTGCGTCCGTCGAGGGTCGTCGCCGCGCTCGCCTGCTCGGGGCTCATGTAGGCCGGGGTGCCGATGGCGACCCCGGCGCCGGTCAGGTCGTCCTTCCCGGCCGCCGATACCGCCCGGGCGATCCCGAAGTCGGTGACGACCGCTTCCGCTCCCCCGCCCGCCAGCAGGACGTTCTCCGGCTTGATGTCCCGGTGCACGATGCCGTGCTCGTGCGCGTAGCTCAGCGCGCTCGCCACGTCGCGCGCGATGCGCACCGCTTCGTCCATCGGGAGCTGGTGCTCGCGGTTCAGCCGGCCGCGCAGCGACTCGCCCTCGACGTAGGGCATCACGTAATAGAGGAACCCTCCGACCTCGCCGGAGTCGTGCAGCGGCAGGATGTGCGGATGATTCAGATGCGCGGCGACGCGGATCTCGCGCAGAAACCGCTCGGGGCCGAGCGCCACCGCCAGCTCGGGACGCAGCACCTTGATGGCGACCCGCCGGTCGTGCCGGGGGTCCCGGGCCAGGTACACGACGGCCATGCCCCCACGCCCCAGCTCCCGCTCGACGGTGTACCGCTCGGCAAGAGCGGCGCGGAGGCGCTCCTCCTGGGGATCGCTAATGCACTCCCCCCATCAGGTGTTTCACCGGCCGGATCAGCACGAACATGATCACCGCCGACACGAGGCACACCGCGGACACCGCGCCGAAGAGCTGCGACAACGGCATCGAACTGAAGAATCCCGCCGTCCATCCGGCCAGCTTGTTGCCGAGGGAGTTGGACAGGAAGAACACGCCCATCATCAGGCTGACCATGCGCACCGGCGCGAGCTTGGTGACCGCCGACAGGCCCACCGGGCTGAGACACAGCTCGCCCCACTCCTCGATGAAGTACGCGCCCACCAGCCACAGCGGGCTGACCTTGATGCCCGCTCCGCTCTGTGCGATGGATCCGGCGGGGACGAGCAGCAGGAACGCGAGCCCGCCGAACAGCAGCGCGAGCGCGAATTTGCTGGGAACGGAGGGCTCGCGGGGACCGAGCTTGATCCAGAGCCACGCGAAGGCGGGCGACAACGTGATCACGAAAAACGCCTGCACCGACACATACCACGAGGAGGGATAGGCGAATCCGAAGACGGTGTTGTCCGTGTAGCGGTCCCCGAACAGGTTCAGCGTGGAGCCCGCCTGCTCGTAGGCGCCCCAGAAGATCGAGGCGAACAGGAAGAGCACGAAGATCGCCGCGATCCGCTTCCACTCCTGGGCCGTGAACCGGGGAGGGCCGCTGTCGATGGCTGCGCTTGCCGGATTGGCCGGCCGGGCTGCCAGGCGCGCCAGTCCGGGTTCGAGGTGTCTTCGGCCGACGACGTACTGAATCAACCCGAAGACCATCCCGATCCCCGCCATGGCGAATCCGAGATGCCAATTCACCTTCTGCGCCAGCCCACCGGCGATGAGCGGCCCGATGAACGCGCCCAGGTTGATGCCCATGTAGAAGACCGAGAACCCCGCATCGCGCCGCGCGTCCTTCTCCTCGTACAGCGAGCCCACGATGGTCGAGACGTTGGGCTTGAGCAGCCCGGTCCCGATCACGATCAACACGAGCCCGGCGTAGAACGTCGACAGCGTCTTGAAGGCCAGCGTGAAATGGCCGAGCGCGATGATGCTGCCGCCCAGCAGCACGCTGCGGTATTGCCCGAGCAACCGGTCCGCGATGAGCCCACCGGCGATCGGTGTGAGCCACACGGCGCCGACGTAGTTGCCGTACACGCTGGCGGCGTGTTTGTCGTCGAAGCCGAGTCCGCCGTTCGCCACCGACGCGGTCATGTACAGGATGAGGAACGCCCGCATCCCGTAGTAGCTGAACCGCTCCCACATCTCCGTGAAGAAGAGCGTGGACAGCCCGCGAGGATGGCCGAACCACTGCGCGGCGCCGGCGCCGGAGGCGGGCGATGGGGCCGCCATCAGCGCTTCTTCCGTCGCGCCAGGATATCCTCCAGCGCCACCCGGTCGATCTTCCCGTCGGTGCGTACGCGCACGTCGTAGTTCTCCCAGTACATGAAGTTTTCGAGCGCCTGCAGGAACTTCGCGTTGGCGGTGCCCTGCGGCGCGTCGAGCCACTTCTGTGGCTGATGGACCGGCTCGGACAGGAGGATCGGCTCCAGCTGCCGCACGACGTCGGGCGTGATGGGGATCAGATCTTCGGGTCGGCTCTGGAAGAAGTACAGCTGGTGCAGGCGGTACAGCCGCTGCAGCTCGCGAATCGGGTTGGTGTCGTCGTAGACGCGAATGTCGATGTAGCGGTCGTTGGCGCCCAGGTAGCCGCCGTTGGCCCGCACCACGAGCAACGCCGCCGACTCCATGCCGCGCTTGTCTCCGCCGCCCGCCTGCCCCGCGACCAGCGCCGCCATCAGCCGGTCGGCGAGCGAGCCCGTCGCCCGCACGAAGGCGTCGGCCATGTTCTTGACCGTCTGGTCGGAGACCATGATGTTCGCCTGGGCGGCGAAATGGCGCCCGGTGATCATGGCGCCCTTCGCCCCCAGCACGATTTGGCCGTCCGCCCCGAGCGTCCGGCCCCCGGCCCAGTCGAAGCACGAGTCTCCGGTCCAGCTCGCGGCGTTGCCGTGCGCGTCCACCATCCCGACCTGTCGCTGCGCCGGCCGCTGGTCGCTGCGCATGACGATGCGCATCGCTTCGGGCGCCGTGGCACCCATCGCCATGAGACGCAGTCCGTCGTCGCCGTATGCCGTATTCCCCAGCGACTGCGTGGCCACCGCCCCCACGCCGGCCCGGGCCCACGGCACGATGCCGCCCACGTTCGGGAACTTGGACTGCACCGCCACGCCGAGGTCGCCGGTCGCCGAATCGTAGGCCACGATGCTGTAGGTATGCGCGCGCTTGGTGAGATCGGCCGGCGCGGAGCTCGGCTGCTGCAGCAGAGCCACGAGGGTCAGGAGCATCGTTACTCCTTCTTTTTCTTCCCGAGTTTCTGCTTCAGCAGGTCGAGCTGCTCGTCCGCCGCCTGCTCCAGGGCCGCCCGGTCCATGTCGGCCTTGAGCAGATCATCCTGCAGGTCGACGCCGGGCCGTGTCCCGCCCGCCGCCTGGAGATCGCGCCACGCCTGCTCCGTGCTGCTCATCGGCCCTCCCGGCGCCGCGGGCCCGCCTCGCTCGGCCGACTTGAGCTGCCCCTGCATCTCCGCCAGATCGCGCTCGGCGAGACTCAGCTCTTCGCGTTGCGCCGCCAGCTTGCGCTCCAGCACGGCCACGCGCTCACGGTGGCGGGCCGCAAAGCGCTCGGCGACCTCCACGGTCTCCTGATCCTGGATCTCGGCCGCCAGTCGGCCGCGCCGCTCCGCATCGGACAGCCGCTGTGCTTCGACCTTCACCTCGATCTCGGTGCGCGCCAGCGCCGCCCGCATCTCCTGCACCGCCACCTTGGCGTCCACCACCGCCTCGCGCATCTGGCGGGCCAGCTCGCGCAGATTCCCCGGCGGCGTCGCCGCCTCGAGCGCGGCCCGCACGGCGTCCCGCAAGCGCTCGAACACCGCGGGTCAGCTCTTCCGGACGGTCTTGGCGAAGAAAGCCGAGAACACCGGCTCCACGACCCGGGATCCGCACTTGGGGCAGACGGGCCGCTTGCGGCCGTGCTGGCTGATCGGCATCGACTCGCTGAACCGCTTGCGACACTTGGTGCAGCGATACTCGTAGATGGGCATCGTGGCGACTACGTTATTCCCCGGCCGGGAGGGGGTCAAGTTGACGACGCGGCGCACGGCCGCAGATTGTGAAGTCATGCGCCCGCGGCGAAGTGCCCTGTTGATCCTGTTGTCGTTGCTCGGGTGCAACGATGGACTCGCGCCGCGGCAGGCGTCCTGTCCGCCCGATTTCATCGGCATCTGCGGCACCGTGACGTTCCGCGGCGCCATCCCTGATTCGACCGACGTCGTCTACGTGGTCGCCTACGCGAATTTCCCCGCGAACCGGGACGACCTGTTTCTCTTCAAGCCGTTCCCGCCCGACAGCCTGCCCCTCGCCAACGTGTCGACGTCCGGGCGGCAGACCTACCGCCTCGGCCTCCCCAGCGGATCGTATGCCTGGGTGCTGGCGGCCTGGAAGAAGGTGGGAGCGTTCAACGCGACGAACCCCGACAGTCTGTTGCGCGAAGCGGGGTACTACCGCGATCCGGCGGACACCACGAAAGCGGGGGTCGTCGTGGTCAGCGGCGCCAGGACCGATGGGGTCGATTTCGTGGTGGACTTCACGAACATGCATCCGGTGTCCTTCTACTTCCCGTGACCGCTCGGCGAGCAGCGGCCCTCCTGCTGATCGCCGCCACGCGGCTGGCCGCCCAGCGCGCGACGACGGGAATCGTGTACGGCACGGCACGCGATTCCGGCGGCGTCCCGATCACGGGCGTCCAGGTCCGCGTGCTCCCTGCCGGTGCGACGGCACTCACCGACTCTTCCGGCGCGTATCGCCTCGACGGCGTCCCGGCGGGCAGCGTCACGGTCCACGCGGCGCGCATCGGATTCTATCCCCGACAGCGCGTCGTGCGGGTCGCCGCGGGCGACTCGGTACGGGCCGACTTCGAGCTGCAGCCGAATCCCCTGTCCATCCCCTCGGTCATCGTCACCGCGGCCAAGCGCTCGCAGCTCGTGGACCAGGCGGTCACCAGCGTGGCGCTCGTCGGCGAGCAACAGATCGCCCGGCGCGCCGTCAATACGATCGACGAGGCGCTGGACAAGGCGCCGGGCGTCCAGATGATCGCCGGCCAGGTCAACCTGCGGGGCTCCTCGGGTTTCGTCCAAGGGTTGGGGAGCCGCGTGCTGCTGCTGGTGGACGGTGTGCCCGCCAACCAGGGCGACCGCGGCGGCATCAACTGGGACCTGGTGCCGGTGGATCAGGTCGCGCGGGTCGAAGTGGTGAAAGGCGCGGGCTCGGCCCTGTATGGCTCCTCCGCGTTCGGCGGCGTGGTGAATCTCATCACCCGCGAGCCGCCGCCGGGGTTCCACGCCCGGCTGCGCGCCACCGGCGGCGTGTTCGCCGATCCGCCCCATGACATATGGACGTTCCGCGATTACCGCGGCATCCAGGACGGCCTGGACGTCGCCGGCTCCTATGGTCACGGCTCGGTGCGCGCGGGGCTCTCGGGCGGCGCCCGGCACTCCGACGGCTACCGGCAACAGGATCGGGCCGACCACTGGCAGATCTCGAGCAGGGGAGAATGGCGGCCGGAGCCGTCCACCCTCGTCAACGTGTCCGGAGCCTGGGCCAGCGACCAGTACCAGGTTCCGGAACCGTGGTGCGTGAGCGGCGGGTGCGTCGACCGCGGACAGGAGATCCAGCCGTTCCTGGTCAGTACCGGGAACGCGGGGAACCGGACCCGCTCCGACAAGGGTTACTTCACCGCTCAGGTGAGCCGCACCGCTTCACAGCGCACCTCGTGGCTGGTGCGCGCGAGCTGGCTGCGCACCCGTTTCACCGACAGCTACCCGCAGCAGTCGCGCGCCGATTTCTCGATCGCAAACCGGGTCGGCGCGGAAGGTCGCGTGGTGAGCCACCCGGATTCCCTGCACACGGTCACCGTCGGCGTCGAGCTCACCCACTCCAACGACGAGAGCAACGTCTTTTCGGGCGACTCGATGCTCGGCACCACGCGAACGCACACCGAAGGTGCGTACGCGGCGTACGCCGAAGCGGAGCAGGTCGTCGGCAGACTGCGACTCACCATCGGCGCGCGCAGTGATTTCCTGACGGTGGACGGGGGCGGGATCACGGCGTTCTTGAGCCCGCGCGCGGGCGCGGTGTGGCCCACCGCGTCGGGGAGCTGGCGCGCGTCCGTGGGCCGCGCGTATCGCGCGCCGAGTCTGGCCGAGCGGTTCGTGTCGACCTATGCCCTCCAATTCCGCGTGATCCCGAACCCTGCCCTTCGTGCCGAGAACGGCTGGTCGGCCGAGGTGGGACGGAGCTGGACGCCGTGGGCCTGGCTCCGGGCCGACGCGGCCCTGTTTTTCACGCGGGCCCAGAATCTCATCGAGCCGGTGTTCGTCAACAATGCGACGACGCTCGCCGTGCAGTTCCAGAACGTCCAGCGGGCACGGATCATGGGACTCGACCTGTCGGTGACCGCGACTCCCCTGACTCCGCACCTCACCACCGGACTCGCCTACCAGCTCCTGGACGCCCGTGATCTGACCCTGGACAGCGCGCTGCTGTTTCGTCCGCGTCACCTGCTGACCCTGAGCGGCGATTACGACTGGCGCTCGTTCGGCGTCGGCGCCGACTTCCGCTTCTCCAGCCGATTCGAGCGGCACGACCCGCTCTTTCCCAACGACCGCCTGCTCGCCGGCAAGGTGCTCGACCTCCGGGCCAGCTGGACCGAGGGGCCGTGGGGCGTGCACGCCAAGCTGGCCAACGTCCTGAACTATGTCTACAACCTGGCGCCGCGGACCCTCGAGCCCGTCCGCACGGCCACCGTTGCGCTCACCTTCTCCTATTAGGTTTGCGCCATGACTCCACAACGTCCCCGGGCCGCGGCCCCCGTCGCCCTCGCCACCGCCGTTCTCACCGCCGCGGCCTGGCTCGGCGCCTGTACCGTGGATCGCAGCCGCTCGCCGGTGTGCGGCATGGCGCTGCTCGTGGGGCCGAACCTGATCCTGCAACAGTTGAGCGACGCCCGCACACTCCTGACCGATGCACCGCGGGGCCTGCCGGGCTCGCTGCCCGTGCGCATCACCGGCCAGCCCGACACCGGCCGTGCCGCAGTCGGCGCGGACCGGGGCGGCGTCCTGTTGGAGCTCGACGGCAATCTGATCCCCGAGATCTCGGTGGATTCCTCGGGCCGGGACTCGACGGTGTTCGGCGTGCTCCTCGTGGACGACTCCACCGCCGTCGTCTACGGCGTGCTCGTGTACGAGCGGCCGCGACCGCCGGCGGACTACCCGCGGGTCGGGACGCTCTCCGATCCGCGCCGCGCCATCCCGATCTATGGGCTGCGCGTGAACTGGCGCGACCTGAGCAATCCGCGCTGCCCGCTGTTCGGCAATCCCACCCCGTGAGTCCGCGGCGGGTCGTCGCGGTCAGTGCGACTCGTCGCACCGACTCCGGCCGGGAGCGGATCGCCCTCAATGCGAACTACGTGCGGGCGCTCCTGGCGGCCGGCCTGACCCCGTTGCTCGTCCCGCCGCTGCTCGAAGCGGATCGCGCCGGGGAGGTCCTCGACGCCGTCGGCGGCCTGGTGCTCACGGGAGGCGAGGACGTGCATCCCTCGATCTACGGGGCGACCCCGCATGCCAGGCTCGAGGCGGCGGACCGCGCGCGCGACGCCATCGAGCTGGCGCTGTATCGCGCCGCACGCGAGCGGAGCCTTCCGGTGCTCGCCATCTGTCGCGGAATCCAGCTGGTCAACGTGGCGGAAGGTGGGACGCTGTTTCAGGATCTGCCCAGCGAACGTCCTTCATCCGTCAATCACGCCGACCCGACCGGCCGTCATGCGCTGCGGATCGAGCCGGGATCGCTGCTGCAGCGCACGGTCGGCACTCCGGCGAGCGTCAACAGCCGGCACCATCAGGCGGTCCAGACCCTCGCGCCGGGATTGCGCGCGGTGGCCTGGGCCGAAGACGGAGTGATCGAAGGCGTGGAGCCGCGCGACGGCGGGGCGGCGTGGCTGCTCGCGGTGCAATGGCACCCTGAGGATGATGTCGAGAAGGGATTGTTCGAGGGGTTCGCCCGGGTCGTCTCGAACGGACGCTGATCCTCCGCGGACGCCTACAGACTGCGCAGCACCCGGTCGTCGGTGATGACGTTGGGAAAGATCACCCGATCGCTCAGCCGGTTCAGCGCCTGCCGTACCGCCGGGAATCGCTCCGCCGCCAGCCGGTAGATCGCCGCCACACCGTACCGCTCCGCCAGCGAGTGCTCCGCCGCCGCGCCGAACCCCCGCCGACCCAGGGCGTCGTAATAGGGCAGGTCCGGCCCACCACGGCGCGCGCGCCGCACCGCGATGAAGTCGGGAAACAGGCCCGCTAACCACAGAGCGTAATTGCCCAGATGCGCCTGCAGCAGGAAGCGCCGCTCCGGCGGCCCCTGATCCTGGGCCAGATCGTTCACTATTTCGGTCAGATAGTGGTAGGTTTGGTCATCGGCCGGCTCGGGCCGGGAGGCGCGGTCCCCCCGACCGAATTCGAGCAGTAACGCGGCCAGGTAGTCTGCCAGAGGACGGTCGTCCAGGTCGGCGGCCAGCAGCGCGTGGCGCACCGCCACGTAGGCGAACAGCGCCGCCGATGGGACCGCGAGCGAGCGCAGGGTCAGCAGTGCCTCGAGCAGCCCCGGCTCGTCCAGCAGGCCATCGGGGCCTTCCGTGGCGAGACGGTGCTCCGCGCGGGCCCGCGCCCCCGGTTCCCGGCGCCCCAGGGCGACCAGAACCAGTCGGCAATCCGACCCGCGCAGGCGGGCTCGAACGTTCGCGAGGATCATGCACCAGGCCTCATCGACTTCTACACCTCCGACGCCACCGTCTCAGGCCGATCTGCTCGCCCGGCTCACCGTGCTGTCGCGAGAGCTGGCCGGCGCCTACCGGCCCGCCACGGTGATCGAGCGGCTGGCCGCGGCGATCACCGAGCTGCTCACGCCCGACCGCCTCACGATCGTCGCCGTGGACGTGGACTCCAACCGATTGCAGATCGCGTACCACCGCGGTGGTGACCGGCCGCACATCGAGGACCCGCTGCTGCAGCTGCCGCTGCGGCGCGGCCCGATGGTGTTCACCCGTCACGTGCTGGAGGAGGCCGCCCGGCACGGGGTGACGGTGACGCAGGACGTCGCCGCCTGCATGGGCGCGCCGATCCAGGCCGTCGGCCGCAGCATTGGCGTGGTGACCGTCGCCTCGCGGCGGGCCGGCGCCTTCGGTCCCCCGGAGCTCGCGCTGCTGACGGCGGTCGTGGCACAGGCGGCCATCGCGCTGGAAAACGCCCGCCTGCTCCAGCTGCTCTCCTCGGGCAAGCGGCAGTGGGAGCTGACGGTCGACGCCATCAACCAGGCGATCTGCATCGTGGACGAACAGGGGGTCGTGCGTCGCGCCAACCGCGTGTTCGCCGATCTGGTGCACCTCCCCGTGACGGAGCTGCCCGGCCGGCCCTGGCTCGGCCTCGTCCCCCCGGCCTGGGGCGCGGTGGTCTCGCGCGCGCTGGTGGAGCCCGGGGCGCACGAGATCCGCACCCCGGAGCGCGTCTACACGGTGAGCGCGATCCGCATGGAGGGCGCCGACGACGAGGCGGCCGTGCTGTCGTTCGAGGACCATACCGAGAAGCGGCGGCTCCAGGATCAGTTGATACAGTCTGAGAAGATGTCGGCGATTGGTCAACTGATCGCCGGTATCGCCCACGACCTGAACAACCCGCTCGCCTCGGTCGTGGGGTTCGCCGACTTCCTGGCCGAGTCGGGGGATGTCCCCCCGGCGCTGGCCGAGCCGTTGCGCGTGATCCGCCAGGAGGCCGAGCGCGCCGCGACGATCGTGAAGAACCTGCTGTCGTTCGCGCGCCGCCAGGAAGGGGAACGGCTGCCGCAGTCGGTGCAGCCGCTCCTCGAGTCGGTGCTGGCCCTCCTGAAGAACCAGATGATGGCGCTCAGGGTCGAGACGACGCTCACGATCGAGCCGGGGATCCCCGACATTGAGATGAACCCGAATCAGATCACGCAGGTGTTCGTGAATCTGCTGAACAATGCCGCTCAGGCGATTGCCAGCACGGGCAAGGCCGGCCACATCACGGTGACGGCCAAACGCTGGCTCGACGGCGTCGCCGTCAGCGTGGCCGACGACGGACCCGGCATCCCGGAGGAGCTGATGCCGCGGGTGTTCGAGCCCTTCTTCACCACCAAGACCGAGGGCGAAGGGACGGGACTGGGGCTCTCGATCTGCCAGGGCATCGTGAAGGAGCACGGCGGACGGATCACGCTCGAATCGAGTCTGGGTGCCGGGGCGACCTTCACCGTCGAGCTGCTGGGCGGCGGCCGGCCGGCCCGCCCCTCTCAGCCGGTTCCCCAGGTGGCCGGCGGCGGCGCCCTTCGGGTGCTGGTGGTGGACGACGAGCCGCACATCCTGCACTACATGCGCGCGACGCTCGAGAGCTGGGGGCACACGGTCGAGGTCGCGAGCGACGGAACGGAGGCCGTGGAGCGGGCGCTGGTGACGCCGTTCGACGTCATCATCTGCGACCTGCGCATGCCGCGTCTCGGCGGGCGCGAGATGTACTACAATCTGGAGCGCGCGCACCCCGACATCGCCCGGAAGGTCATCTTCGCCACGGGCGACACCGTCCGCGGCGACACGCTGCAGTTTCTCGAGACCCTGGGCCGCCCCTTCCTCCACAAACCGTTCACCCTGGCCGAGCTCCGCACGGTCCTGGGCAGCGTCGCGGCCGAGGCCCAGCAGTAATCCGTGCGCGTCCTGCACGTGGACGCGGGGCGGGAATGGCGCGGCGGGCAGAACCAGGTACGGCTGCTGACCCGCGAGCAGTCGCGGGACCCTGCACTCGAGCTGCTCCTCGCCACGAAGCGGAACGGCATGCTGGCCCGACGCGCCGCCGCGGAGGGCGTCGCCGTCCAGGGCATCGCGTGGGGCATGGGCCTCGACCCGCGCGCCTGGTGGAGTCTGCGCTCCCTGATTCGCCGCTTCCGCCCGGCGATCGTCCACGCCCACGACAGCCACGCGCTGACGCTGGTGCGCGCCCCGCTGACGATCGGACACCGCCGCGTCGATTTTCACATCCGCCCCCGCAGCGCCTGGTTTCGCGCCACCGCCGTCATCGCCGTTTCGGAAGCGGTGAAGCGCGTGCTCGCGGCCGACGGCGTCCCGCCGGACCGCATCACCGTCATCCCTGACGGCATCGACCCGGAAGAGGTTCGCGCCGCCGCTGCTCACCCACTCGGGATCCGCGCCCGTCTCGGACTCCCGCCGTCCACGCCGCTCGCCGCCAACGTCGCCGCGATCGTGGACCACAAGGATCACCGCACGCTGGTCCGCGCGGCCGCCCACGCGCGCAGCGCGCGACCCGATCTCCATTGGGTCATCGCGGGCGAGGGTGACATGCGTCCCGCCGTGGAGCGGGAAATCGCCGCCCACGGCCTCGGCGACCGTGTCCATCTCCTGGGGTATATCCCCGAAGCCGACGCCCTGATTCGCGAGGCCGACGTGTTCGTGATGTCCTCCAAGGAGGAAGGCATGGGAAGCGTGATCCTCCACGCCCTGGCGCTCGAGCGGCCGGTGGTGGCCACCGCCGCCGGCGGCATTCCCGAAGTGCTGCCTGTCGGATGTCTCGTCCCCGTAGGCGACGCGGGCGCGCTGGGGGAGAAGATCGTCTCCGTCCTCACCCGTCCCCCGTCCCTCGTCCCTCTTCCCCAGAGGTTCACCTCTAAGTCGATGGCGGAAGCGACGTTGGCTCTGTATCGCTCGCTCGTCTAGATTGCAGGCACCATGATCTACGTGTGTGTGCCGGTGCGCGACGAGGCGAAGACCGCCGGGCTCGTCCTGTGGAAGGTCCGCCAGGTCTTCACCGCCTTCCAGCGCGAGTACCAGCTGCTCGTGTGCGAGGACGCCTCGACCGACGGCACCGCAGAGGTCCTGGCCCGGTACACCGGCGTGCTGCCGCTCACGGTCGTGACGCATCGCGAGCGACAGGGGTATGCGCGCAGCGTGGAGGAACTGCTGCGGCTCGCGCTCGAGCGCACCGACCGTCCCAAGCGTGACTGCGCCATCGTGCTCCCGGCGGACTTCGTCTATTCGCCCGAGGCGATGGAGGAGATGGTGAAGCGCGTGGAGTCGGGCGCCGATCTCGTCGCCGCCGAGCAGGTGGACGCGGCGGGCACTCCGTCGCGCGCGCTGCGCTGGGCACGACGCTGGACGCCCCGGCTGCTGCGCGTCCGCGGGGTCCGGGACAGCGTCTCGGGATTCCTCGCGCTGCGGCTCATCACCCTGCGGCAGGCGTTGCGGCCGGAGGGCGGCCGCCCGGCGCCGGCACCGCTGCTCGTCACGGATGGCTGGTGCGCCAACGCGGAGCTGCTGGCCCGCCTCATGCCGCACGCTCGACGCGCGGAGACGATCGCGGTCACGGGCCGCTACGACCTGCGGCAGCGCCCGTCGCGCGTGCGTCCCTGGGCGACGCTGATGGCCGCCTGGCGGGCGCGACCCGTCATTCGGGCCGCCGGCGGCGCGACGGTGGCCATGTTGCTGCTCACGGGACGACTCGACTCGCAGGATTCGTCCACGAGCCGCGCGACGGTGACGGCCACGGCGGCGGTTGCCACGCCCGCGCGCGAATCGGTCGCCTTCCCCATCGGGGAGCGGCTGCGCTACTCGGCCAAGTACGGCCCCTTCTCCGTCGGCGAAGCGACGATGGAGGTGGCCGGCCTCGACACGATCCGCGGCGTGGAGACCGTGCGGTTCCGCTTCCACATCCAGGGCGGCGCGCTGTGGTACCATCTCGACCAGCTGCTGGAGTCGTGGGTCGGACGCGCCGACTTCCGGTCGCGGCGCTACATCAACGATTCCGAGGAGCGCGGCCGCAAGCGCCACAACAGCTACGAGATCTTCCCGGATTCCGGCTACTACCGGGAGGAGGGCGTGGACACGGTGAAGCCGACCGTTGCCGATCCCCTGGACGACGCGGCCTTCCTGTACTGGGTGCGGACCGTGCCGCTGGAGGTCGGGAAGCGCTACGAATTCCAGCGCTATTTCCGTCCCGACCGCAACCCCGTGATCATCGTGGTGGAGAAGAAGGAGCGGATCAGCGTCGCCGGCCGGAAGTTCAACGCCATCGTCATCCGGCCGATCATCCCCAAGGGGCGCGGCATCTTCGCCGAGCAGGCCCAGGCGCACATGTGGCTCTCCGACGACGACCGGCGGCTGATGCTGGCGCTGCAGTCCAATTTCTCGTTCGGCACGGTCACATTGAAGCTCAAGGAGTTCTCCGTCCCGGAGCATCCATGACCGAGTACCGCGAGGCGGACTTCAGCCGGTTGAGGACCGTCCCGATCGCGCAGCGCCGCAACAAGGTCGACCCCACGCTGCTGGCGCACCCGCCCGGCGCCGACACGAGCTTCTCCGCATTCTGGCGTTCCCTCCCCGACATCCTGGCCGCGCGCGACCTCCGGGCCGTCGCGGAGGATGTGGCGCGCGCGAGCGGCCGCCGGGCGGTCGTCGTGATGCTGGGCGGGCACGTGATCAAGGTGGGCCTGGGGCCGCTGCTCGTGACCCTGCTCGAGCGCGGGGTCGTGACGCACGTCGCGATGAACGGCAGCGCCGCGATCCACGACTTCGAGCTGGCCGCCTACGGGGGCACGAGCGAGGACGTAGCAGCGGGTCTGAGCGACGGCACGTTCGGCATGGCGGAAGAAACCGGGCACGACATGAACGCGGCGCTCGCGGCGGGCGCGGCCGAAGGATGGGGCGCCGGCGAAGCGCTCGCCCGCGCCCTGTGCCGCCGCACCGAGCTGCCCGGGCGCGCCGCGTCCGTGCTCGTCGCCTGCGCCGAACGGCACGTCCCGGTGACCGTCCACGCGGCCCTCGGCGCCGAGATCATCCACCAGCACCCCACGGCGGACGGCGCCGTCATCGGCGCCACCAGCCACCGCGACTTCAAGCGGCTGGCGGGCAGTCTGCCGGACCTGCACGACGGTGGCGTGGTGCTGAACCTCGGCAGCGCCGTCGTGATGCCGGAGGTGTTCCTCAAGGCGCTGTCGGTCGCCCGCAACCTGCACAGCGGCCAGCCCACCGGGTTCACCGCCTGCGACTGCGACATGCAACGTCACTACCGCCCGCGGGTAAACGTGGTCGAGCGCCCCACGCAGGGGGCCGGGGGCGGTCGGGGAGTGCAGCTCACGGGGCATCACGAGATCCTGCTGCCGCTGCTCGTGTGGGGCGTGCTCGCCCGGCTGGATCAAACACCGACGGGGTCACCGTCCAGAGGACGATGACCCCGTGAAGGACCGGCCGCGCTGGGAGGATCAGGCGGTGTCGCGCTTGCCCTTGATGGTGTCGCGGACCTTGTTGGCCGTGGCGGGACTGACCACCCGCAGGACGAGGTAGAAAATGAAGCCGATCGCGGCAAGCCAGAGCACGGTCCCGACGATGCTCATCAGACCGCCCAGCAAGCCGAAGATGATCTTCAGGCCGATCCAGACGAGGATGGCGAAGATCGCGAACCCCAGAATGCTCCGGAACATGGCTCCTCCCGAGTTGCCCCGCAGGACGCCGCAGCCTACGCGCTGATGCCCGCGGGAGTTTCAAACACCTCGCCGCACGTCGCCGTCATCGGCGGCGGTGTCATCGGGGCCGCCTGCGCGCGCGCCGCCGCGCTGCGCGGGCTCCGCGTGACCCTCCTCGCGCCCGGCCCCGACCCCGCCGCCGCCTCCGGCGCTTCCGCCGGCATGCTCGCGGCCCAGATCG
>DATGDT010000011.1:0-1563 GCA_035310725.1 Gemmatimonadales bacterium | reverse complement strand
ATCGGACAGATACGACGTCGTCCCGGTGGCGATCGCCGTGAGCCGTCCCAGTCCGCCGATCGAGGCGTCGGTGAGCGCGGACAAGGGGTCGAATGCCGCGAATGCGCCGCCGGTGCCGCGGGCCCGCGCGCTCTCGAAGCGTCCCGGTGTCCCGAGGCCGTTGATGCCGAAGGGCGAATCCTGGCCCAGGAGGGACGACGCCGTGGCCCCGAGGAGCAGGGCCGCCAGCGCGGAGGCTGTCCGGTAGGTCATGGTCAGGGCGCTCCGAACTGCACGCGCGGCACGTACGTGATGCGGACGGACGGACGGAACGCCGACGAGCGTGAGGAGAAGAGCCGCAGCGCCGTGAGCGTTCCGGCCTCGTCGCCCGCCAGGTGGATCGAGTCGGTCCGGTCGAGTCGGAGCAGGCTCAGATAGACGGCGGTCACCGCGTTCGTGTCGGCCTGCCACAGGCGAAACAGCGTGGTCATCTCGATGCGCACCGTGTCGGAGGGGACTCCGGCGAACGGCGGGGAGCTGGCGACGACCGTATCGACCACCACCGGCGACTTCGCTCCGAGGTCCGCGATCAGTCGTTTCACCCGGAGGAAGACCGAATCGGTGGTGGTCACCGCGGCGCCGGCCGGGACGAGCTGCAGCGTCGCCCGGATGATCTGCGTCGAGTCACGCAGTCCGCGCGGCAGTTTGAAGCGCAGCAGGGAGCGAATCGAAGGCACGCCGCCGACCGTGAGGTTCGAGTCCAGCGTCACCGGGGGTGCATCGAAGACGAACGAATCGAACCTCGGCGGGGCAGCGAGCGAGTCCGGCGCCTTGAGCGGCAGCGAATCCGGGCGGATCAGCTTACCCGCCGAATCGACGTGATAGAACCACCAGGCGGTGGCTCCCAGCCCGCTCTCGACGGATCCCAGTGCGATACTCGGAGGACTGTCGCCGGTGGCGATGACCCCCAGGCCGAGCTTCCCGCTGTCCGCCGCGCTGAAGCCCGTCTGGCTGCCCGTGAACTTGATGCGCAGTGCCACCCGGTTGCGCGCCGAGTCGATCGCGAGCACGGTGTCTCCCGTGATCGTGTCACGGTGACTCGGAGCCGCCGCGATGCTGTCCACGTTGATCACCCGCAGCGGTGTTCCCCCGAACGCGGTCGCCAGATCCGCAAGGGTGGTCGTGGTGTCGATCCCGACCGGGAGTTGGTAGAACGCGAGCCGGAGGTTGTGGACTGCCGCCGTGTCGGCGCGGAACACCGTCACGGTCAGCTTCATCGAATCCACGACGATCGGGCCGGTCGTCGTGTCGGTCCCGGTGTCGATGCGGAATCGCGTATCGATGGGAAGCGAGACCCAGATGGGCCGCGACTGGACACCCGGCACGCTCGACGCGACGAGCACCGCCGCCTGATGCGCCTGCACGTACCCCGCGAACGAGGAATCCCGCTCGATCGCCGTCGAAAGCAGCGACTCGACGGTCACCAGCCCGGCTCCGGGACAGAACGCAGGGCACTGCGCCGGCGAGGTCGGGTTCTCGAAGCAGGCGAGGGCGGCCAGCGCCCCGACTGCGAGCACCACGGCG
>DATGDT010000010.1:0-10590 GCA_035310725.1 Gemmatimonadales bacterium | reverse complement strand
ACTTCTGGCAGGCCGGCCACTCCTTACCGTCCATTGCGCCACCTCCACTTCCCCGGACTACGCCTGCTCCAGACCGGGCCAGCGGTAGCCGGCCCTGAACGCTTCAGCGAACTCATACACCCGCTCGAAGTCCTCGATTCGGTCGCTCGGCTGGCGGGCCAGCAGCCCGGCGTCGATCAGCGCGAACACGATCGTCCCGAAATCCGCCGTGGCCTGCACGCCCCAGTACGTGAGTACCGTGGGCGCCAGCAGGCCGAACTGCTCGAGGGCGAAGTCGCGGCACGCCCAGGCGAGCTCGACCCCGGACAGGTGCCGCCGCGCGGGGAGCCGTCCCTGGGCGTATTCGAGGGCGGCGAGCACGAACAGATAGGCCCGCTCGTGGAAGCGGCTGTCCCGGGCGCCGATCTTCTGGAGCGCGTCCTCGAGCGCGGCGTAGTCGCTCATGCGCGCGCGCCCTGGGAGGGCGCGACACGCGCCGCCCCCCGCGCGCGGACGCCGCGCCGCGCCGTCTGGGGCTCGAGTAGCGCCAGCGCCAGCACCTCGTCGATCGATCCCACCGTCCGGATGTCGAGCAGCTGGCGCACCTCCTCGGGGAGCTCGACCAGATCGGCGCGGTTGCGCTCGGGGACGAGCACCGTGCGGACCCCGGCCCGGGCGGCCGCCGTCAGCTTCTCGCGCAGCCCGCCCACCGGCAGCACGCGGCCGCGCAGGGTCAGCTCTCCGGTCATCGCCACGTCGTGGCGCGCCGGGCGCCGCCCCAGCAGCGAGGCGAGCGCGGTCGCGATCGTGATCCCCGCCGACGGGCCGTCCTTGGGGACGGCGCCCGCGGGCACGTGCAGATGCACGTCGGTGGCGACGAACGTCTGCGGCGGAATGCCCAGCGCGGGCGCGCGGGCGCGCAGCAGACTCCAGGCCGCCTGCGCCGATTCGCGCATCACGTCGCCCAGCTGGCCGGTGAGCGTGATCTGGCCGCGTCCCGGCATCTGGATCGCCTCGACGAACATGATGTCGCCGCCCGCGGGCGTCCAGGCGAGCCCCGTGGCCACGCCGACCTCGGGCTCGCGGCCCGCCACTTCGTTCAGCACCTTGGGCTGCCCCGCGAACTCCTCCAGGTTCTTGGCGGTCACCTTCACCGCCGCGCGCCCGTCCTCGACCACCTGGCGGGCCGCCTTGCGCAGCACGCCCTGGATCTCGCGCTCCAGCTGGCGCACGCCCGCCTCGCGCGTGTACTCGCCGATCAGCCGCTCCAGCGCACCGTCGGCCACATTCGCCAGATCGGACACGAGTCCGGTCTCCTTGATCTGTCGCGGCAACAGGAACCGCTTGGCGATCGCCAGCTTCTCGGCCGGCGTATAGCCGGCGAGGGTGAGCACCTCCATGCGGTCCAGCAACGGATCGGGGATCTGCGCGAGGCTGTTGGCCGTGGCGATGAAGAGCACGCCCGAGAGGTCGAACTGCAGCTCGAGGTAGTGGTCCACGAACGTCGCGTTCTGCGCCGGGTCGAGGACCTCGAGCAAGGCGGCGGTGGGATCGCCGCGCACGTCGGCGCCCATCTTGTCCACCTCGTCCAGCATCAGCACCGGATTGCGCGTCTCGCAGCGCTCCAGCGCGTGGAGGATCCGCCCGGGAATCGCGCCGACGTAGGTGCGGCGGTGGCCGCGGATCTCGGCTTCGTCACGCACACCGCCCACCGAGACGCGGACGAACTTGCGCCCCAGCGCCTCGGCGATGCTCTGCCCCAGCGAGGTCTTCCCCGTCCCGGGAGGCCCGACGAAACAGAGGATGCTGCCGTGCGCGTCGGGATTCAGGGTCCGGACGGCGAGGTGCTCGAGAATGCGGTCCTTGATCGGCGCGAGGTCGTAGTGATCACGGTCGAGGATTTCGCGCGCCGCCTTGAGGTCGAGCCGGTCGGGCGAGACCCGCTCCCAGGGCAGGGCCGCGATCACCTCGAGATAGGTGCGCGCCACGTGGTACTCGGCCGACTGGGGCGACATCTGCTTGAGGCGCCGCAGCTCGCGGTCGGCGATGCGGCGCGCCTCGGGCGACAGGCCCGCCGCGTCGAGCTTCTGCACCAGGTCCTCGACGTCGTCGTCGCCCGCCTCCTCGCCCAGCTCCTGGCGGATCACCCGCAGCTGCTCGCGCAGCACGTACTCGCGCTGATGCTCGTCCAGCTTGGCCCGCACCTTCTCCTGGATCTGACTGCCGACTTCGAGCACCTGCAGCTCCTGCGCGAGCAGCTCCGCCAGCCGCTCGAGCCGGCGCGGGACCTCGCCCAGCGACAGCAGCTCCACCCGCGCGGGGAGCGCGAGATCCAGGTTGGCCGCGACGAAGTCGGCGAGCTTGCCGGGGTCGGTGATCCCCTCCAGCACCTCGTGCAGCTCCTCGGCCAGGTAGGGCGCCAGGTCGATGACGCGACTGAACTGCGCCACCACATTGCGCTTCAGCGGCTCCACCCGCGGGTCCTCGGCCCCCGACGTGATGAGCGGCTCGTAGGCGGCGCGCAGATACGTGCCGTCGTCCTCCGGCTGCCGCAGCCACACGCGCTCGACGCCCTGAATCATCACGCGCATCGTGCCGTCCATCAGCTTCATCATCCGCACGATCAGCCCGAGCGTCCCGACCTCGTAGAGATCCTTGAGGCCGGCATGCATCACCGGCCCTTCCTGCGGATCCTGGTTGTCGGCGTGCCGCACCACCCCCAGCAGCAGCCGCTTCTCCCCCTGCACCACGTCGTCGATCAGCTGCAGGGCGCGCGGGTCGCTGATGGAGAGCGGCAGCACGACGTGCGGATAGACGACGAGCTTGCCGAGCGGCAGAACGGGAAGGCGCTCCACGTCAGGTCACCTTGACGGTGTGCGAGCCGGACGGCCGTGGCGGGAGCTTGGTGAGCTGGACCTCGAGGAATCCCTGATCGTAGGTGGCGCGCAGGCTGGTGGGATCCACCGGCACGGGGAGGCGCAGGCGCCGCTCGAACGGACCGATCTGGACCTCCATGGCGTGATAGTGGCGCTTCCCCTCGCCCCGGGCGGGCCGCTCCCCGGAGATCGTGAGCACCCCCTCGGCGAACTCGACCGTAAAGTCCTCCGGCCGCACGCCCGCCACGTCCATGTGCACCACGATGTCGGTGGCGGTCTCGTACACGTCGGTGGGGGGTTTCCACTTGGGAGAAGCGACGAAGCCCACGGGCTTGCCGTGGGCGACCTCGTTGAAATAGACCTCAAGCTCGTCGGCGAGATGCACCGTGGACGCCCCAGACCCGCGGGACGGCCGATGGGGGGGAGAACCCGATTCCGTCATGGGAAGAAGATAACGCTTTAGAACGCCTGGTCCCAACGGATCGACAGCCGGACCGCCGAGCCGATGATCCCCACCATGCTGTAGGTCTGCACGAAATTCCCCCATTGCTCACGCGTCCGGGGGTCGATGTGCTCGGCCAGCAGGCCGAGCCGGTTGCGGCAGGACAGGAGGTTTTCGAACAGGGCGCGGGCCTCCTCGCGGCGACCGAGCGCCGCCAGGGCGTTGATGTACCAGAAGGTGCAGACGAGAAACGCGTTCTTGGGGGTGCCGAAATCGTCGGCTTCGACGTAGCGGAAGATGAAGTCGCCCTGGCGCAGCTCCCGCTCGATGGCGTGGACCGTGCCGGCGAAGCGGGGATCGTCCGCCGCGAGGAACCCGATCTCCTCGAGACGCAGCAGGCTGGCGTCCAGGGAGTCCCCGTCCATCGCGCCCACGAAGGCCCCGCGCTTGGAGTCCCACGACCGCCGGCACACGGCCTCGTGGATGCGGGCGGCGTGGGCCGCCCAGTACCGGGCGCGCTCCTCCAGGCCGAGATGCGCGGCGATCCGGGCCAGCCGGTCGCACGCCGCCCAGCACATCACGCTCGAAAAGGTGTGCACCCGCTCGGTGTTGCGCAGCTCCCAGATGCCGGCGTCGGGCTGGTCGAAGAGATGCGCGGCCCGCTCGCCCAGCGTCTCCAGCCGGGCGAACAGCACCGCGTCGCCGTGGTGCTGCAGGCGCTGATCGAAGAATACGTGCGTCGCCGCCAGGATGGCCGCGCCATAGACGTCGTGCTGGACCTGCCGCGACGCCTCGTTGCCGAACCGCACGGGGCCCATGCCCCGGTATCCCGCGAGCGAGCCGACCGTCCGCTCCTCCGGCACGGCCCGTCCGCCGATGCCGTACACCGGCAGGAGCCGCCCCTCGGGAGCGGCGGCCACGACGTTGACGATGTAGCCGAGGTAGCGTTCCATGGTGCGCGTGGCGCCGAGGCGGTTCAGGGCGTTGACCACGAAGTAGCCGTCGCGCAGCCAGCAGTAGCGGTAATCCCAGTTGCGCCCGCTGTCCACGGCCTCGGGGATGGAGGTCGTGACGGCGGCGATCACGGCGCCCGTGTCTTCGTAGGCGTTGAGCTTCAGGGTGATGGCGGCGCGGATGACGGCGTCCTGCCACTCGAAGGGGATGCCGAGGTAGCGCACCCACTCGCGCCAGTAGGCGATCGTCTCCTCGAGGAAGCGGCGCCCCACGTCCGCGACCGCCCCCTGCACCGTCTCGTCGGGCCCCAGCAGCAGGGTGACGGTGTCCTCCAGGAAGAAGGGGTTCTCCTCGCCGATCGCGGTGATGGACGCATCGGTGGTGAGCCGCAGCACGAGATCGGTGCCGATGTAGCGGATGTGGTTGCTGCCGGTGGTGGTGGCCATGGCCTGCGCGCCGGCGTGGTGGGCGGGGCGCAGGCGCACCCGCACGCGCGGGTTGCCGGCGGTGCGCCGGATCTGCCGCACCAGGGTCATGGGGCAGAACATGCGCCCGTACTGGCGGAAGCGCGGCGCGCAATCGACGATCTCGATGGCGCCGCCCAGCCCGTCCTGCAGGCGGGTGACGAGCACCGGGGTGTTGGCGAGGTACTCCTGCTCGTGGCTCACGGCGTCGAGGAGCTCGACGCCGAAGTAGCCGAACTCGGGCCGGGGGTTCGGCGGTTGCAGCAGCGTGCAGAAGGTGGGGTCGCCGTCGAACCGGGGGAAGCACGACCAGACGATCTCCCCGACGGGATCCACCAGGGCGCCGATCGTACCGTTGCCGACGAGGGCGAGGTCGAGCGACGCGGTCATGACCCGGCGCCGAGCGCCGCCGTCCGGTCGGCCGCGGCAGGCTCGGTCAGGCGACGGCGGCGGCGCATCCCGGAGGCGTCGATCAGCATCCGCCCGGCCCAGCGGAACACGTTGAATTCCTGCACCAGGCCGCGCATCAGCCGCATGCGCGCGCGCTGCTCGCGCACGGGCATCTCGAGTGCCAGGTGCAGGGCCGTCGCGCACTGCTCGGTGTCGTAGGGGTTGACGATGATCGCCTCCGGCAGCTCGCGCGCCGCGCCGGTGAACTGGCTGAGGATGAGCACGCCGCGGTCGTCGTTGCGGGCGGACACGAACTCCTTGGCGACGAGGTTCATGCCGTCGTGCAGGCTCGAGACCATGCACAGGTCGGCCGCGCGGTAGTACTCGTAGACGTCCACCGGCTCCTGGTGCTCCACCTGGAGCAGAATCGGCGGCGCGGCGGCGCCCGGGAAGCGCGCGTTGATGCGGGCGGCCATGGCACGCACGCGGGTCGCGTAATCCTGGTACTGCTCGATGCTGGCGCGCGTGGGCGCGGCCACCTGGATGAAGGTGAACCGCCCCACCCACTCCGGCCGCAGCTCCAGCAGGCGCTCCACGGCGCGGAACCGCTCCTCGATGCCCTTGGTGTAGTCGAGACGGTCGATCCCCACGCCGATGGCGTGGTCGGGGGGCAGGTGGTGACGCTCCCGCACGTCGAGCCGGCACCGCTCCACCGGTTTGTCGAGCAGCTCGGGCGCGGGGGGCCATTCGACCGAGATGGGATACCGCTTCACGGCGGTCAGCTTGCCGCGGTAGGACACGGTGAACGTCTCGCGGTCCACGCGCGCTTCCAGCAGCCGGTCCACCGTGTCCACGAAGTTGTTGCAGTGAAACTGCGTGTGAAAGCCGAGGATGCTGCTGCCCAGCAGGCCGTCGATCAGCTCCTCGCGCCAGGGGCAGATGCCGAACGCTTCCGGGTTGGGCCAGGGGATGTGCCAGAAGGTGATGATCGTGGCGGCGGACAGTTGCTCCTGGATCATCCGCGGCAGCAGCGCGAAGTGATAGTCCTGGACCAGGACGATGGGGTCGTTGGACGTGGCCTCCTGCACCACCGCGCGGGCGAACATGCGGTTGACCTTCACGTACTGCTCCCAGTCCGCGGTCCGGAACGTGGGCCGCACGTGGGCGATGTGGCACAGCGGCCAGAGCCCCTCGTTGGCGAACCCGTAGTAGTAGCCGGCTTCCTGCTCGGGCGTCAGCCAGACGCGGCGCAGCTGATACGCCGGATGGTCCCGCGGGACGCCCACCCGGTCCTGGTCGTCCACCACGTCGCGGTCGGCCGAACCCGAGCCGTGGGCGATCCAGGTTCCGGAGCAGGCGCGCATCACCGGCTCGAGCGCGGTCACGAGCCCGCTCGCCGGCCGCCGCACGACGATGGCCTCGCCCTGGCGCACGTGGATGTAGGGCTCGCGATTGGAGACGACGATCACCTCCTGGTCCCGCAGCTCGCGGCGCAGGATGCCGCGCAGCGTGTCCGGCGTCCAGGGCATCTGCTGGTCGTCGCGCGCCCGATGCTCCGCTTCGAGATCGTGGATCAGCGCGCGCAGGTCGCTCGCGATGGGCCGCAGCTCGGCGCGCTCGGACTTCTCGGCGGGCCGGAACAGCCCTTCCCCGCGCAGCAGCGCGCGCAGTCCCTGCACCCAGCCGCGCCAGCTCAGCTGCGCCACGACCACGGTGATGAGCGAAACGATGAACCCGAGCCCGAGGAAGAAATAGAAGAGGTATTTCCGCGTCTCGGCGCTGCGGCGCTCGACGAAGCTCATGTCGTGCACCAGCACCAGCCGGCCCTGGGGCGCGGCCTGCACCGGCAGCGGGCGCACCGACACCAGCAGCGGCCCCTGCGCGCTCCGCAGCAGGTGCCCCTCCGGATCGGAGAACGCGGCGAGACTGTCGCAGTGGATCACGTCGGGCAGCGTCACGGTCGCGAGCACCGCGGCCTGCGGCGAGGCGCAGAACCCCATGGCGTAGATGCGCTCGTCCTGGATGATCCGCGTGAACAGCTGCAGCACCCGGGCGTCGTTGTCGGTCCCGACGAGATCCTGCAACGACTCGTGTACGGAGTTGGCGATCAGGGAGGACCGGCCGTCCATGTCCCGCATGAACCAGCGCAGCGTCAACCGGTCCGCCAGCGGCACCGCCGCATAGGCGAAGGCCGCCATGACGAGCAGCAGGGGGACGAGAAACCGCAGGGAGAGACGCATCGAGACCCTGCCTACACCTTCCCGGACCCGACGTTCACCTCATTGCCCCAGGCCGGCCACTCCTACCTCGCCCCGTTGCCGGGCATACAACGGAAAGGCGTCCGTCAGCGCGCGCACCGCGCCCTTCACCCGCACCAGCGTCGCCTCGTCCTTGCGGGTCAGGACTTCGTCGATCAGCTCGGCCACGCGCGCCATCTCGGACTCGCGGAAGCCGCGCGTCGTCACCGCGGGCGTGCCCAGGCGGATCCCGCTCGTGACGAAGGGCGACTGCGGATCCCCCGGGATGGTGTTCTTGTTCACCGTGATCCCGGCCCGGTCGAGCAGCTGCTCGGCGTCCTTGCCGGTGAGGCCCTTCGCCCGCAGGTCCACGAGCATCAGGTGCGTGTCGGTGCCACCCGACACGATCGCATAGCCGCGTCCCAGCAGCGCCTGCGCGAGGGCCTGCGCGTTGCGCACGACCTGCGCGGCGTACGCCTTGAACTCGGGACGGGCGGCCTCGCCCAGCGCCACGGCCTTGGCGGCGATGACGTGCTCCAGCGGCCCGCCCTGCGTTCCCGGGAACACCCACTTGTCCACCGCCTTGGCGAGCTCGGCGGTACAGAGAATCATCCCCCCGCGCGGGCCCCGGAGCGTCTTGTGGGTCGTGGTGGTGACGATCTGGGCATGGGGCACGGGAGAGGGATGCACGCCGCCCGCCACGAGCCCCGCGAAATGCGACATGTCCACCAGGAACTTCGCGCCGATCTCGTCGGCGATGGCGCGCAGCGCCGCGAAGTCGAAAATGCGCGCGTAGGCGCTCCCCCCCGCGACGATCAGCTGCGGCCGCTCGGCCAGGGCCGTCGCGCGCACCTCGTCGTAGTCGATGGTTCCCGTGTCTTCGCGCACGCCGTAGGCCACCGCGCGAAACAGCACCCCGGAGAAGTTCACGGGCGAGCCGTGGGTCAGGTGCCCGCCGTGCGGCAGCGCGAGCCCCATCAGCGTCTCGCCCGGCTTCAGCACCGCCAGGTAGGCGGCCATGTTGGCCTGGGCGCCGGAGTGGGGCTGGACATTGGCGTGCGCCGCGCCGAACAGCGCCTTGGCGCGGTCGATCGCCAGCTGCTCCACCTCGTCCACCACCTCGCAGCCGCCGTAGTAGCGCTTCTTCGGCACCCCCTCGGCGTACTTGTTCGTGAGGGCCGTGCCCATCGCCTCCAGCACCGCGACGGAGACGAAGTTCTCGCTGGCGATCAGCTCCAGCCCGTGCTCCTGCCGCGCGACCTCGCGCTTGATCAGGTCGTGAATCGCAGGGTCCACCTCGGAGAGGTGTGCCAGCCGATCAGGCATGGACGCGCACCCGCTTCCGACACCGGACTCCTGGCACCTGGCACCTGGCACGTGTCATTTGTCGATCTTCTCCACGCGGCGCTGATGGCGGCCACCCTCGAACGGAGTCGACAGCCAGCGGCGCAGGATGTCCAGGCTGTCGTCGTCCTTCAGGTAGCGGGACGGCAATACCAGAACGTTCGCGTCATTGTGCTTGCGCGACAACTCGGCGATCTCCGCGTTCCACACCACCGCCGCCCGGACGTGCGGATAGCGGTTGGCGACGTAGGACATGCCGAGGCCGGTGCCGCACGTCAGCACGCCGCGCCGGGCCGCGCCGTCGCTCACGGCCTGCGCGACGGGCCGGGCGTAGTCCGGGAAGTCGTCGGCGGGGTCCAGGGACTCCGGGCCCACGTCGACGGGCTCGTAGCCCAGCCGGCGCAGCTCCGCGACCAGCTTCTGCTTGAGCTCGAAGCCGGCATGATCCGCGCCGACGTAGACCTTCTCAGACAAAGTTCTGCCTGACGCCGGCCACGGCGGCGATGCGCTGCTCCGCCAGGCGGTCGGCGGCCTGGTAGCTCGGGATCTTCTCCTCCTTCGCGATGTCGAACACGCGCAGGATGGTGTCGTAGATCTCGCCCGCCTTGTTGCGCGCCCGCTCGAGCGACCAGCCGTGCAGCTCGGCGTTCACGTTGATCAACCCGCCGCCGTTGATCACGTAGTCGGGAGCGTAGAGAATCCCCTTCGCCTCGATCTCCTCTCCGTGCCGGTCCTCGGCGAGCTGGTTGTTCGCCGCGCCGGCGACGATGGCCACCTTGAGCTGCGGCAGCGTGTCGTCGTTGATCACGGACCCGAGCGCGCAGGGCGCGAAGATGTCGGCGGCCTGGCGGTACACTTCGTCTTCCGACAACGCGACGGCCTTGAAGTCCTGCACCGCGGCCTTGACGCGCTGCGGATCGATGTCGGCGACGAAGAGTTTGGCCCCCTCATCGAACAGCAGCTTGCAGAGTGAGTAGCCGACGTGGCCGCATCCCTGCACCACGATCGCCTTCCCCGTGAGGCTGTCCGACCCCCAGCGCACGTGGGCGCAGGCCTTGATGCCGCGGTACACGCCGTACGCGGTGACCGGCGAGGGGTCGCCGGACTTGCCGAGGAGACCCGTGACGTGCTCGGTCTCCGCGCGGATGAACTCCATGTCGGCGGTGGAGGTGCCCACGTCCTCCGCGGTGATGTAGCGGCCGTTCAACGACTCCACGTGCCGGCCGTGGGCGCGGAAGATCGGCTCGCGGCGCGTGGTCTTGTTGTCGCCGATGATCACGCTCTTGCCGCCCCCGAGGTTGATCCCCGCGACCGCGGCTTTGTAGGTCATGCCGCGCGCCAGCCGCAGCGCGTCCACCAGCGCCGCGAGATCGTCCTGATAGTGCCAGAAGCGCGTGCCGCCCAGCGCGGGCCCGAGCCGCGTGTCGTGGATCGCGATGACGCCGCGATAGCCGCTCGTCGGGTCCTGGTACAGGCTGACCTGCTCGTGCCCGTGCTCGGCCAGCAGACCGAACAGGTCGGTCTTCCTGCCAGCCGGGCTAGGCGCGGTAGAGGCCACGCGCGATGACGATCCGCTGAACTTCGCTGGTGCCTTCATAGATCTCGGTGACCTTTGCGTCTCGGAAGAGTTTTTCGACAGGAAAGTCCCGCATGTACCCGTAGCCGCCGAACAGCTGGACGGCCTGCGTCGTGACCCACATCGCCGTCTCCGACGCGAACAGCTTCGCCATGCTCGCCGCCTGGCGGACATCCTCGCCGCGATCGCGGCGGGCCGCGGCGCTTTGCGTCAGCGCGCGGGCGGCGGCCACGCGCGTCGCCATGTCCGCCAGCTTGAACTGCACGCCCTGGAACTCGCGCAGCGGCTGGTCGAACTGCCGCCGCTCGGCACAGTACGCCACCGCCAG
>DATGDT010000009.1:0-4223 GCA_035310725.1 Gemmatimonadales bacterium | reverse complement strand
CGCACCAGCCCCGCCCCGGCGACTCGCTGCTGCGCGAGGGTGTACGCCGTGCAGATGAGTCCCGGAAAGTGCAGGTAGACGATGCCGAGCGCCATGAACATGGCGGTCGCCTGCAGCCCCAGGGTCACGGGAATGACGAACGACAGGTGCGGCAGCGAGCGGGCGAGCGCGATGCCCGCGGCGAACACCGACAGGAGCAGCGCCGCGTCGGCCGGGCGGCTCCGGGCGGCGAGGTCCAGGGATCGGGGAATCATCCAGAACAGCAGCGCCCCGATGGCGAACGCCAACGCGGCGAGGTCGGCGGAGCGCCACGCCCTGGGGGCGGCTCCCCCTCTCGCCTTCCGCCAGCCGGCGAGGGCGCCAAGGACCAGCATTGCGGGAATCTGGATCAGCAGGCGGCGCTCCATGGTCGCAGCGAGGTAGGCGTCGGCGGGCGGGAGCGCGAGCAGGCACGCAGCCGCGATGGCGGCGGCGCGGCGCATCACGACAGCCTCCTCCGCACGGCCGCGACCAGTGCTCTGGCGGGGACCTCGGGGCGGAACACCTCGACGACGTTGCCGGCCGGGTCGAGGAGGAAGGTGGACGCGGAGTGGTCGATCCGGCCGCTCGGGTCGCGCGACACCCAGACGCCCAGGCGCGCGAGGTCGGCCAGCTGACGCCGGTCGAGCGGGCGGGCGAGTCGACCCGCGACCCATTCCCTCCCCGCCGCGGGGCCGAGGGCGCGCCAGTGATGCTCGAGTGCGGCCGAGTCGTCGCGCTCGGGGTCGAGGCTCACGCTCAGGAACAGCAGCCGGTCCGGGATGGCGTCGGCCAGGTCGCCTCGTGCCTGCTGCAGCCGCAGGGTCACGAGCTGGCAGACGCCGGGGCAGTGCAGGTACATGAAGGTGAGGAGCACGTATCGGCCCCGATAGCGGGCCAGCGTGGTCGTATCGCCGGCGGGGTCGATGAAGGTGAGCGGTGACGCCGGTCGCGGCAGCGGCCCCGCGGCAGCGAGGGCCGCGCTGTCGGTCGTGAACGCCCGGAACCCGAACGTCCACCAGCCGGCGAACGTGATCCAGCCGGCCAGCACCGCCGCGGCGGGAAGGTAGCGGCGCACCCTGCCCCCCCGGCTCAGGCCTCCGTCCAGCCGCGGCGCCAGCCCTGCAGGAGCGAGAGGCCATAGGCTGCCAGACCCAGGAGGACCAGCACGACGAAGCCCGCCGCCACGAGCGCCAGGGCCCTGCCGGTATTGGCGAGCCCCTCGACGGGGATCGCGGCATAGCTGGCATAGCGTCGCGGCACGCCCTGCTCCCCGCCCACGTAGAACATGACCAGGAAGCCGTAAGCGCCGACCAGTAACATCGCCAGGCCGGCCTTCGCCCACCGTTGCGCTTCGGGAGCCGCGATCTCATGGAACGCGGCGAGGAGCATCAGGACGTATCCGGCGAGGAAGTAGGTGTGGAAGTGCGCCGGGACCCAGAGCGTGTTGTGGAAGTAGAGGTTCACCGCGATCGTCGAGTCCACGACCGCCGCGAGCCCACCGACCGTCCAGCCGACCAGGCCCGTGTAATAGGCGAGCGGCGCAAACTGCCAGCGCACGTCCGCCCGGTACACCTGCGTGGCGGCGCCGAACAGCGTCACCACCGTCGCCGGGACGGCGCTGAGATAGGAGGCGATCTGGCCGATCATCTGCACGGCACCCGGCTGGGCGAAATCCATGTAGAGGTGATGGAAGAACGCGGTCAGCACGAAGAGCAGCGTGGCGTTCCACGCAATGGCCACGATCCGGTTGGTCGACCACTTGCGCCCCGTGTACTCGGGAAGCCGCTCGTACACCAGCGCGATCCCCAGGTACATGGTGATGTTGACGATCGTATGACCGAACATGAACATCATGTTCTTCAGCAGCAGCGGGTCGAAGTGGAGCGCCGGCATGAACCACTGGAACAGATAGAGCAACAGGACGACGGCGCCCACCACCGTCGTCAGGGCCCCGGCCAGGAGCGACACGGTGGCAATGAGAATGAATGGGGGAAGCGGGTCCGCGGGTGTCGCGCCGGCGAGGTAGTCCCAGGCCAGCAGACGGCCCACGCCGTAGCGGGCGGCGAACGCCCGCAACAGATCGAGCTGAGCGAGGAGCCACGCCACGCCCAGCACCAGAACGGACCCGATCGCCAGGCCCGTGGACCAATGGGGCCATATCTGGATGAAGGGCAGCGGATACAACATGTACCAGCCCGGGCCATAGCGTCCCAGGAGGGTCGCCGCGATCAGGCCCACCGTGCCGGCCAGCACCAGGCCGTAGACCCAGCGGAAGAGCGCGAGGCTCGGCTGGACGTAGCGCAGCGACCGGTACCAGATGGCCGCGATGCCTCCGATGAACAGCGTGCCGGCCATTCCCAGGCCGTGCAGCGTCATCACCGAGTAGAAGCGGTCGGGGGGGATCGCGATGGCCGCGCCCTGATTCAGGCGCAGCACCAGCCCGAGGAGCACCAGCACCAGGAAGACCACGACGACGGTGACCGCCCAGACCATCGCCATCCGCTTGGCCGGAAGGGGAGCGACTGCCGTGGAATCATTCACACGTCACCTCGCTTCGATCGAGGAGATCATGCTGTGATGACCCAGCCCACAGTACTCGAGGCACAGGATGCGGTAGGTGCCGGGGGCCGGGAAGGTCAGGGTCAGGGCGTTGCGGTAGCCCGGCATGGCCTGAGTCTGGCCGAGCATTCCCCCATCGGGCCGGTAGACGGCGAATCCATGGTTCACGTCGAGCGCGCCGACCTCGAATCGTACCGGCTTGCCGACGGGAACGATCACCGGGCCGGCCGAGCCGGAGGAGGTGTCCGGTCCCGTCACGCGCCACGACCACATGACGCCGTCGACCGTGAGCGTCATGGCCGGCGACTCGCGCGCGCTGCGGGCGTACGGCGTTCGCGGGAGCGTCAGGACCAGTAGTGCGACAGCGATCGTGACGATCACGAAGAAGTAGACCCGACGGACGCGGTAGACCAGCGGTCCCACCTGCTCGGCCGGAGCCGCCGGATGGCGGGTCGCGACGACCCAGGCGACGAGGACGATGAGCACCGAGCCGATCAGGGTGATCAGAGCCGCGTACCATACAGTCACGGAACGCTCCTGGGGGAGGTGGGACCGAGGAGAGCGGACCTTCCGTCTGCTAGAGTACAGGAAAACCCGCTGGTGGCAAGACGCCGGCCCCTCGACACAAGTGAGCCGCTGCGCCCGTACGGTGGACTCGATGAACTCGCTCCTGCTGGACTTCCGCTACGCCGTCCGGGGGCTTCGGAAAACGCCCGGACTGGCGCTCCTCGCCATCATCTGCATGGGTCTGGGCATCGCGTCGGTGACGGTCATGTTCAGCACCGCCGAAACGTTCTCGTTCCGGCCGTTGCCCCAGGTCCGCGACGCGGGTCGTGTGATGCACGTGTGGGAGGCTCCCGCCGACGCGCCGCGCGGCAGCGACGGCATGGCGCCCGCGTCGTATCGCGCTGCGCGCGCAAGCCCCGCGTTCAGCGCTCTCGCCGCGCAGCGCGGCTGGAGCGCGAACATCTCCGGCATCGACGTCCCCGAGCGCGTCGGCGCGGCGCTGGTGTCCGCGAACTTCCTGCGTACGATCGGTCGCGCCCCGGCGCTGGGACGGGATTTCACGGAGGCGGACGACGAGTGGGGCGCGGGTCACGTGGTCATCCTCTCCCACGGACTCTGGCAGCGGCGCTTCGGCGGCGACACGGCCCTGGTGGGACGGACCGTACGGATCAATGGGGAGGGGTACACGGTCGTCGGCATTTTGCCGCAAGACTTCACGTTCCCCGCCGGCACGGAGCTGCTCGCGCCCCTGGCGCTCTCTCCCGAGGCGTGGGCCGTGCGGCGCGGCCAGGGCGTCTTCGTGCTCGGGCGTCTCGCCCGCGGCGTCTCACCGTCCGGTGCGGAGGCGGCAGTCGCCGCCCTCGGCTCGCGTCTCGCGGCTGACTTCCCCGCGACCAACGGCGACTGGGTGATGCGCGCCGAGCCGGCCGAACGGTACTACGGGCAGGGCCCGCGGCCCTTCATGATGGTGCTCCTGGCCGCGGGCGCGTTCGTCTTGCTCATCGCCTGCGCCAATGTGGCCAACCTGCTCTTCGCCCGTGCGACGGGCCGGAGGCGCGAGCTGGCAGTCAGAATCGCGATGGGCGCGCCGTACGCGCGGCTCGTGCGTCAGCAGCTGGCCGAGAGCCTGCTGATCG
>DATGDT010000008.1:0-2652 GCA_035310725.1 Gemmatimonadales bacterium | reverse complement strand
GGCGCTCACACGAGCGGTCGCCGCGCTCGGCGCGACGTTGCCGCCGCGACCGGCCCTGACCGCGCCGCGTCGCAACCTCGAACCGCTGGCCGGGCTCGTCGCATCTCCAATGGCCCCGGTCATTCCGGATACCCTCCTGGGCCTCACGTTCGAGTGGAACCCGGACTCGCTCAAGTACCGCCCGACGAGTCGCAGCGGCGCCCCTCAGAACGGCGTCCGCTTCATTCTGTACCGTGAGGACGGAGTCACCGGATACCCCGACCCTGCGCAGGAAGTCGGATCGCTGGACATCATCGACCTTGCGCCGGCCTCGGGCGCACAGCTGCGGTTCGTGGTGCGTGGCAGCACCGGGTCTCCGACGTTCCTGGATTACACGCTCACGTTCCTCCCCGCGGCCCAGGCGTTCACCGTGCAGGCCAACGGCTACATCAGCAACGGCCGCCCGGCGGCGCTGGAACGCCGCTTCACGTTCGACGCGTCGCTCACGTCGGCCGCCCTGGCGAACGGCCTGAGCGAGACCGTGGATTTCGTCTACGACGTGAATGTGCCGGATGTGGCCGTCGAGCTGCACCTGGCGTCCGTCGGGGACACGGTGAAGGACACCACCATCACCGCGGTGGACTACCGCTTCTCGCGGCTTAACGAGAACCTCCGGCTCGCGGGCGCCGATACCTCCGCCAACGGCGGCGCCAGCAGCACCGCGACGTTCGCCGTGACCGTGAACGGCGATGCCTACGCCACGCTCCGGCTGGTCAACGGCGCCGCGACCATCACCGATCGCAACGGCGCCGTGGTCCCGGTGAACGGGAACGATCAGCAGTACGAGGACGACATCGTGGTGGCGCTGTTGTTCGGCGTGATCGACGCCGATCTGACGCTGATCTTCGTCCTGTCGATCCCCGCGCTGTTGCTCGGGTTCTCGTTCGGGCTGCTCTAGCCGTCTGCTCCGCCGCCCCGCCCCCGCCCCCCCGCCGGCCTCTGGCCCGGCGGGGGGGTTTGCGGTAAATCCCATGCGACTCCTCTCCAAGGATCTCCGGCCGTGACGAGCCGCCGTCGTTTCCTCCGCTCGATGCTCTCCGCCTCCGCCGCCGTTCCCGTCGTTCCCGCACTGACGAACGACGCCCTGACGCACATCGCCCGCACGGTCGGCGGCGTGGCCGGCGTGCCGCCGGCCGACCTGGCGGACGACGAGGATTTCTGGCGCGAGATCCAGAACGCGTTCACGCTCGATCGCACCCTCATCAATCTGAACAACGGCGGCGTCTCCCCCTCGCCCCGCGTCGTCCAGGAGGCGATGGAGCGCTACCTCGCGATCTCCAACACGGCGCCGGTCATCACCATGTGGGGGTGGCTGGAGCCCGAAATCGAGAGCGTACGCCGGCGGCTCGCGGCCGACTTCGGCTGCGATCCCGAGGAGATGGCGATCACCCGCAACGCGTCCGAGGCGCTGGAGATCGTCCAGCTCGGGATGACGCTGCAGCGCGGCGACGAGGTGGTGACGACGACGCAAGACTACCCGCGCATGATCACGACGTGGAAGCAGCGCGAGCGCCGCGACGGGATCGTCCTGAAGCAGATCACCTTCCCCGTGCCGCCGCCCTCGACCGACGACCTGGTGCAGCGCTTCGCGGAGGCGATCACGCCGCGCACCAAGGTGATCCACGTCTGCCACATCACCAACCTCACGGGGCAGATCTTCCCGGTGCGCCAGATCATGCAGCTGGCCCGGCCCCGGGGCATCGAGGTGATCGTGGACGGCGCGCACGCGTACGCTCACTTCCCCTTCACGCGCGACGAGCTGGACTGCGACTACTACGGCACGAGCCTCCACAAATGGCTGCTGGCCCCGCACGGCACCGGCTTTCTGTACGTGCGCAAGGAGAAGATCGCGAAGATCTGGCCGATGATGGCGGCGCCGCCGGAGATGAACGAGAACATCCGCAAGTTCGAGGAGATCGGCACGCATCCGGCGGCGAACCACAACGCCATCGCCGAGGCGTTGACCTTCCACCAGGGCATCGGCGCCGAGCGCAAGGCCGCGCGGCTGCGCTACCTGCGGGACCGCTGGGCGAAGCGGCTGGAGCAGGTGCCGGGGGTGAAGATCCTCACGCCCGCCGACCCGAAGCAGTCGTGCGGACTGGCGTCCTTCACGCCGGGGACGCTCGACGTGGGCAAGCTGACCGGATACCTGTGGGACAAGCACCGCATCATCGCGACGGCGATCGCGCACCCCGAGTTCAACTGTCTGCGCATCACCCCGAACGTGTACACGCTGGTGAATGAGGTCGATCGGTTCGCCGATGTGGTCGCGGAGACAATGAAGAAAGGGATCCCCGCGTGAAGCGGCTATCGGCTATCGGCTGGCGGCTATCGGCCACTGCGATGCTGAGCGGGGCACTGCTCGTCGCGGCGTGTGGCGGGGGCAATAGCGGCGGGAGTCGCGCCGCGGGGGACACGCTGACCGAGCGGCAGCGGGACAGCATGCTCTCGACGTCGAAGATCCCCGGGGCCTCGGGGGTGGGCAAGGCGATGAACGCGGCCGACTCGGCGAGCGCCCGGGTGCGGGCGGCGGATACGATCGGACCGTAAGGTCGAGGGGCGTGATGCTCGGGATCTACATCGTCGCGGCGATCCTGGGCGCCGGCCTGCTGG
>DATGDT010000007.1:0-12492 GCA_035310725.1 Gemmatimonadales bacterium | reverse complement strand
GCCCAGCGTCTCCACGAACGGCCCCATCGTCTCGAACACCAGGAAGTACGGCAGCACCACCATGCCGATCAGGCCGAAGCGCGGATTGAACAGCATGCGGCGGTGCCGCGACAGGCTCTGCAGCATGCCGCGGTGCCAGCGATTGCGCTGCCGCCGCAGCATCTGCCAGGTGGTGGGCACCTCGGTCCAGCACACGGGGTCGGGCACGAACACGATGCGGTAGCGCCGCTTGGCCGCGCGGGCCACGTGGTGCAGCGCCAGCACCAGCTCGAGGTCCTCGGTGTCGGTGCTGGAGTCGTAGCCGCCCACCTCCACTACCGCCGACTTGCGGTACACGCCGAACGCGCCGGAGATGAGCAGCAGCCCCTCCAGCGCGCTCCACCCCAGGCGCCCCGACAGGAACGCGCGCAGGTACTCGACCACCTGGAAGATGGGCAGAAACCGCCCCGGCAGGGCGATGCGGGTGACGCGCCCCTCGGTGACGGTGCAGCCGTTGGCGCAGCGCACGATGCCGCCCACGGCCACGGTCTCCTCGGGGTGCTCCATGAACGGCTTCACGGCTTTGAGCAGCGCGTCGTCCTCGATGATGGAGTCGGCGTCCAGCGAGCAGAACAGGGGGTACTTCGAGAGGTTGATGCCGCAGTTGAGCGCGTCGGACTTGCCCCCGCCCTCCTTGTCCACCACGGTCAGGTTCGGCACCAGCGGCGAGGCGTACAGGCCGAGGACGTTCCGGGTGGGGAGGCTGCGCTTGTACACGCGGTCCACGCGCCGCAGGTCGTAGGCCTTGAGCATGCGCTCGAGCGTGGCGTCCTTCGAGCCGTCGTTGACGACGATGACCTCGAACTCCGGGTAGTTCAGCATCTGGAGCGAGCGCACCGTGTCGACGATGGTCTTCTCCTCGTTGCGGGCCGCCACGATGAGCGTGATGGGCAACGTCATGTCCGAGCGCAGGATCTGCTGGTAGTCGGAGAAGAAGGTGCGCCGCAGAAAGGTCAGCACCTCGCGCAGCGACACGAAGAACAGCGCGATGTAGGAGAGGTTGAGCGCGAGGAAGTAGGCCAGCACGAAGCCGTTGAACGCTTCGATCGCCCGGCTGACCCACAACTCCCAGTTCATGCTCCCACGTCGCGCGCGGGCTCGAGCAGTCTGCTGATGGCGTCGCGCACGCGCGGGTCGGCGTGGCGCCGCGCCACGTCGGCGAGCAGGTCGGTGCGCTGCAGCGTCACGAGCTTGGCCAGCAGCCGGCGGGCCGCCGCGCGCTCGCGCGGGGTTCCCTCCACCAGCTGGGTGACGTAGCCGTCGAACACCCCGGCCTCCTGCAGCATCGACGCGGCCTTCTGGGCGGCGTAGGCGTCGCTGCCGTCCAGCATGGCGACGAGCGCCCGGAATCCGGGCTCACCCTTGAGGCGCAGCGCCTCGCCGGCGTTGGAGCGCACCCACCATTCGCGGTCGGCGAGCGCGCCCTGCAGTGCGGCGATGCCCGCGCTGCCGGGCAGGATGCCGAGCGCCTTCGCGGCCATGGCCCGCACCGCCCAGGCCGGGTCCGCGAGCGCGGTCTCGAGGTCGGGGGCGGCGCGCGGATCGCCGATGACGCCGAGCGAGTGCGCGGCGCGGGCCCGCGCGTTGTCGTCGGGATCTTTCAATAGCGCGACCAGGAGCGGCACGGCGGTGGGCGAGCGCAGCCGCCCCAGGATGTCGATGGCGGGCACGCGGGCCAGCGGCGGCAGGCGCGGGAATTCGCGGATCAGCGGCCCCACCGCCGCCTCTCCCAGGTTCGCGAGGATGTCGCTGATGCGCAGCGCCGACCACCGGTTGGTGTCGCGCAGCGCGCCGAGCAGCGACTCCACCGCCTCCAGCCCGCCGATGGCGCCCAGCGCCTTCGCGGCGCGGATGCGCACCTCCGGCACGGGATCCTGCATCAGGCGCGTCAGGTCGGGCAGCGGCCGCCGGCTCATCATGCGCCCCAGCTTCTCGGCGCCTTCCACGCGCCGGGTCCAGCGCTTGTGGGTCAGCTTGCCCAGCTCTTCTTCCACGAATCCCAGCTCCTCGAACGCGGCGCTGATGCGCTCCTGCACCTTGCCCCGCACGTAGCGGATCTGCTCCAGCAGGGTCCACTGCACCACACGGCGGTCCCAGCGTCCCAGCGGACCGGGCAGGTACTCGCGGAACCCGCCGTTGTCTCCGTTGATGTAGGCCTGAATGCGCGGCAGGAAGGCGGCCCGCTGGCGCCGCTCGTATCCGGAGCGAATCTGGACCAGCAGTTTGTGGCCGAGCGTCACCAGGAGCACCAGACAGAACAGCCCCCCCAGTACGGCGATCGCCCAGCGAACCGTCAGCGCCAGCGTCGCAGGGGTCACGGCTCCGGGCGCGACCTCTCCAGCACCTTGCGCACGCGGGTCACCAGCTCTCGGGCCCGGAACGGCTTCACGACGAAGTCGTCGGCCCCGGCATTCAACGCCTTCACGATGTCCTCCTCCCGGCTGTTGGAGGAGAGGATGATCACGGGGACGGCGCGCGTCTCGGACGCGGCCTTCAGCTCCTGCAACACTTCGAACCCGCTCTTGTACGGCATCAACAGGTCGAGAATCACCAGATCGGGATGGTGGCGCCGCGCCAGTGCCAGCCCCTCGTTCCCGTCCGCCGCCAGGTCCATGGTGAACCCCTGGGCGGTGAACACCGCCTTGAGGAACTGGCCCATGGCGGCGTCGTCCTCGATCGACAGCAAACGTGGAGCCTTCGCCGTCTTCGCCATGGCCGCCGCCCGGTGGAGGTCGCCTCGGCACGACAGGAAAATGCCCCAGGCACCCCGCAGCGACCTCCGACATCGCTAAGCGCTGCTCCCTGCGGGGGCCTGACGCGGTTCACGAGCGGAAGCCCCGCGGACCTGGGGCACGCCAAACATAGCCGAAAAGACGCCCGATTCCCAGTTGCCTCCTAGGACGCGCGCGGTGGGGTCTTCATACGGTCAACGGACGAGTGCGCTGAAGTCGGCGCGCAGCCCCGATCCCAGGATCACGAGGTTGGTCGCGCCCGCCTTCCCCGCCTGCACCGTGACGGCGCCGCCCAGCGAATCGAACGTGACCTCCGTCACACGAAAGACGCGGTCGTCTCCCCCGGTCGCACGCAACGACGACAGCGCGACCGCGTTGCCGAAGCGGTCGCGGCAGAAGATCCGCAGCTGCGCCGGCTTGTTGGCGAGCAGCACGACCTGGCTCACGAGCGCGTTGCCGCCCAGCAGCACCACCAGCCGGCTCGGCGGCGCCGCCACCGGATAGAGCGTCGCCTCGCGCACGATCGGCCCCACGCGGGCGCTCACCACCGTGGGCACGCCGGCGCGCTCGCCGAACACGACCGGCGTGCGCACCTGGCCCGCCGAATCGGTCGTGAGCTGCGCGCTGCTGACGCGGCCGTTCACCACCGAGAGCTCGACCGCGAACCCGGGGATCGCGTGACCGGTCGAGTCGCGTACCTCGAACACCAGCGGCAGCCGCGCCTCCTCGCCCACCCGCCCGCGCTGCGCCATGCCGAGCACGAACCCGGTGCGCTCCGGCGCCGGCACCGGCGCCGCGGCGACCACCGGCGCGGGAACGGGCGGCGGCGCGGGCGCGACGACCATCAGCTGGACCTCGACCGGCGCGGCGAGCGAATCGCCGTCCACCATCACGCCCAGCCGGTAGGTCCCGGCCCGGGAGCCCGCGGGAAACCGGAATTGCGCCAGGCCGCGCGCGTCGGTCACTGCCGCCGCGTCCACGCCTCCGCCGGCGTCGCCGCCGACACGCGCCGACCCCAGCAGCACCAGGCGCGCGCCGGCCACCGGATCGTTGCCGCGCTTCAGGGCCACGCCCACGAGCGCCGTGCCGCCCGCGACGGCCTGCACGCGGCTGATGAGCGGCACGGCCACGAGGCGCGCCGCGGCGACGGGCGTGGGCGCCGGCGCGGGAGCGGGCGTCACGGGGGCGGAAGGAGTGGCGGGAGGGCGGACCGCCGCCGCGCGGGCCCGCGCACAGCCCTCGATGCTGGCCATGACGGCGGAGTCCGCCCCGAGCGCGACGAGATTGGCGCGGTCGCGCGCCGTCGGGGTGAAGGCGAGACAGCTCTTCCCGACCTGCGCGGCGACCTGCGCCGGACTCAGCGATGAATCGGTGAGCAGCCGGATGAGGTCGGTCTTTCGCAAGGGCTGCCCCTGAGCGCCCGCGAGACTCGGCGCGACGACGAAAAACAGGAGCGCGGAGAGAGAGCGATTGCGGATTGCGGATTGCGGATTGCGGATTGGCAATGTCAGGTCGTGCCCACCACTCGACTTCCTACTTTCAATCCGCAATCCGCTATCCCCAATCCGCAATTCCATCACGGCCGCTGACACCCCGACCGGTCGAACGACCGCTCGACCGAATCCACCGCCGCGTAGAGCGACTGGTCGCGCGAGGCGTGCGCGGCATCGAGGCTGCCGGCCTTCCGCTTGCCGACGTTGTAGTCGGTCCAGGCGTCCTCCACCGCGACGAGCGCCTGCGACAGGCCCTGACAATTCACCCGCTTCGCGTCGAACTGCCGCATGCTCGTCTCGTAGGCGCCCACGATGGCGGTCACCGAATCGGACACGCGCTCGAAGCGCAGCAGGGCGGAATCGACCGGGGGCGTGCTCGGGGACGCGGGCGTGGTCGGGGCCGACGTCGTCGCGACCGTCGAGGTGCCCGCCGACGTCGCGTTCTCCGCCGGCTTGCGCAGCAGGAAGTACCAGCCCGCAAACCCGCCGCCGCCCAGCAGCACCAGGATGATGAAGGCGACCAGGCCGGGATGGCCGTCGCTCTTGCGTGGAGCCAGCGCCGGCGCGAAGGCCCGCGACGGCTGGGCGCTGCGCGGCGGCCGGGGGGGGGGCGGCAGCGGCTTGACCGGCGCCGTCTCGCGCGAGCGGGGCGTCAGCACGTCCGGATTGGACTCGCGCGCATCCGTTTCGCCGATGTCGTACCCGCCCGCCGCGAGCAGCGGCAGGTCGGAGAGCGCGTTGGGCGGCGGTTTCATCTGTGTATCACGCCGTCCGCCCGGCCCGCTTTCCGCGGCCGGCGGTTGAGCGGCCGCCGCGGGAGGGGGAGCCGGGCGCGCCGGGGTGAACGACCGCGCCTGGGCGGCCGGCGCGCGCGCGGCCGGCACCTCACCGGAAGCCGGCGACAGCGGCGCGCCCGGTCGAGGGGTCGGGCGCGCGCCGAGTCCCGGGCGCGGCGCGGTCGCCGGAGCCGGCGGCGGCGTCGGTGTCCGCGCGGGCGAAGGGGCCGCCGGCACGGCGCGGACGGGACCCGACTTGATCGCGGGCGGCCGGACGACCTGCAACGTCGGCCCGGCGGCCACCGGCGAGGCAGCGGCCGGCAGCGGCGCGCTCTCCCCATGCGCCTCGGCGTACACCACCGCGGGATCGTCGGTGAGCAGGTTGATCCACGGGAGGATCGAGCGCTTCTTCCCGCCCGCGAAGCCTTCGTCGCTCTCGATCAGCTCGTAGAACGGCATGGAGACCGAGGTCTCGCCCGGCCGCGGCCGGAACAGACCCGCCACCGGCCCTTCGTGCTCGGTTCCCAGCACCAGCGCCACGTGCCACGGGCGCTTGAAGTACTGCAGGTGGGTCTCCACGTCGCCCGGGGCGAGCTCCACGCCGATCGGCGGATGGCTGTGGTACCAGCCGATCAGGTGGCCCTCGGTCTTGCGCAGCTCGTCCTGAATCCGCTCCCACAGGCGCGACACGATCACCAGCGTCTTGTCGCCGTACACCGCCTGGTTCAGCCGGATGGTCGAGTCGATCACGACGTAGCGCACGTGCGAGGTGGGACACTCGAACAGATCGCCCACCAGGAAGCCCATCATCCCCTGCCGCCCCGCCGTCTCGTAGTGCACCTGCACGGCCGCGATGGCCTTCTGATCGAAGAACACCGGGTACACACCGCTCGGCTGACGGCGCACGCCCACCGCCGGCGACGTCGGGTGCCACAAGAGCGACTGCGCCACGGGCAGGACGCGCTGCAGATGGATGTGCAGCTCCCCGGGGCGGCTCCCGCCCCCGATTCCCGGGGGCGGAGCGGACGGCGGCGGCGTGTTGCTGTCGGTCATTCGAGCACCGATCGCAGGATCCCGGCGGCGCGCTCGACGTCGTCGGTCCCGACGTCGCGGTGTGTCACCGCCCGCAGCCTCCGGGGACCGTACGTTGCGACGAGCAATCCGGCGGCGGCGAGCCGTGGGGCGACGCGCGCGGCAGTGTCGCCTTCCCGGGTGAGATCGAGCATGACGATGTTGGTCTCCGGTGCGATGACGCTGACGGCGGCCAGACCGGCGAGCCGGTCGGCCAGGAGGCGCGCGCGTTCGTGGTCCCGGCCGAGCTCGGGGAGGTGGTGCTCGAGCGCGTACAGGCCGGCAGCAGCGAGAATGCCGGACTGGCGCATCCCGCCCCCGAGACGCTTGCGGACCTCCCAGGCCTCCGCCCGCCGCGCGCCGGCGAAGGCCAGGCAGGACCCGACGGGACATCCCAAACCCTTAGAAAAGCTCACCATAACCGTAGTCGCCCCCCGCACGACCCGTGCCGGTGCGACCCCCAGCGCCGCGGCGGCGTTCCAGAGCCGGGCCCCATCGAGGTGGACGGCCAACCCCGCCTGCTGCGCCGCCGCCACAATGGCGGCCATCTCCTCCAAAGGCAAGACCCGGCCGCCCGCGGCGTTGTGGGTGTTCTCGACGGCCACCGCCGTCGCCCGCGGCAGGTGCGGCGAAGCGGGACGCAGGGCCCGGCGCACCAGCGCGGCGGTGAGCCGGCCATCGGGGGTCTCGACGGGGCGGATCTGGACCCCCCACAGCGCCGCCACGCCGGCCAGCTCATAGGTGACCAGGTGGGCGTTCGCTTCCAGCACCAGCTCGGTGCCGGGCCGGGTGCAGAGCGCGATGCCGGTCCCGTTCGCCTGCGTGCCGGAGGGGAAGAACAGCGCGTCCTCCAAGCCGAGCAGGTCGGCGGTGGCGCGCTCCAGCCGGCGCGTGGTGGGGTCGCCGTCCAGCACGTCGTCGCCCACCTCGGCCGCGGCCATGGCCCGGCGCATCCCTTCCGACGGGCGGGTGACCGTGTCGCTGCGCAGGTCGATCGGCAGGGCCGTCATCCCAGCTGCACCCGCTGCGTGCGCCGCATGCGCGCCAGATCGTACGCCTCGGCGATCTCGCCGCCGATGAGGAACACGCAGTTCGTGTAGTAGATCCAGATGATCAGGAGGAAGAACGCGCCCGCGTTGGCGTTGGACGCCAGCCGGTCGAGCGTGACGAAGTTGGCCACATACAGGGCGTAGAGCCGCTTGGCCAGCTCGAAAGCGAGCGCGCAGAAGACCGCGGCGACCACCGCGGTGCGCCAGCCGATGCGGCGGCTCGGCAGCACCTTGAAGACCGCGAGGAACAGGAGGACGCTGAAGCCGAAGGCGACGATCTCGAGGCTCAGCCGGTACATCCACTCGACCAGGAAGCCCCCGCTCTCGTGCAGGGCGCCGATGGTGCGCGCCTCGAGCGCGGGCAGCAGCGCCGACAGCAGCATGAGCGTGCCGGTGAGCAGCACGAACGTGAGGTCGATGAGCTTGCCGACCTGCCAGGAGCGCCGCTCCTCGGTGTCGAACACCTCGTTCAGGGCGGCGCGCAGCCCGCCGAACAGGCGGGTGGAGGTATACACGAACAGCGGCAGGCCCACGAGCGTCAGCTGCCCGCGGCTCGCCACGACCTGCTCGAGGATCCGCTCCACGTTGCGCACCGCGGCGTCGCTCGGGCCCCTGATGGTGGGCATGAAGCGGCGCAGCAGCTCTTCCAGGTCCATCTGCTGGGTGGTGATCTGATGCTGCACCAGGGTCCCGACCACGGCCAGCAGCACCACGAGGAACGGAATGGCCGTGAGGATGACGTCGAACGACAGGGCGCTCGCGAGAAACGGCAGATTGTCCTCGTAGGCGCCCTCGATCGTGCGCTTGACCACGCCCCAGAACGACTGATGCCACCCGCGCGTGCCGCGCATCATCGGTCCGCCGCTTCCACGACCTGCCCGTCGTAGGCCGGCTCGATCCCGGGCGGCAGCGAGGCGGCAAGGTCCGCATGGCGCCGCTCGTGGGTCAGGTGCGTGAGCAGCGTGCGGCGGGCACCGATCGCCTGCGCCGTCGCCACCGCCTCGGGGATCGAGAGGTGCAGCGGATGGGGACGCGGCAGCAGCGCGTTCAGCACCAGGACCTCGAGGCCCGCGAGCCGGGCGCGCACCGCCTCGGGCACCGCCTTCGCGTCGGTGAGGTAGGCGATCGGCCCGACGCGGTAGCCGTACACCACCAGGTCGCCGTGCGGCAGGGCGAGCGGCAGCACCGGGACACCGGCCACGCTCGCCTCCTCACCCGCGGCCAGCGGCAGGGCGGTGAGCTGCGGCTTGGTGGTGCCGGCGGGCGGGCGCACGGCGTCGTCGAAGATGTAATTGAAGCGCCGGGCGAGCTCGGCCAGCGCGTCGGGCGGGCCGTACACCGGGAGACGTCCGCCCCCCGCGGTCTCGCGCCGCATCGAGATGGCGCGCAGGTCGTCGATGCCGTGGACGTGGTCGGCGTGCGCGTGCGTGAACAGCACCGCATCCACCCCGTCGATGCCCGCCCCCGTGAGCTGCAGCCGCAGCTCGGGGGGCGTATCGATCAGCAGCCGGCGTCCGCCGGCGTCGATCACCGCGGCGGTGCGCGTGCGGCGGTCGCGCGGGTCGGGCGAGGTGCAGGTGGCGCAGCCGCACCCCACCTGCGGCACCCCGTAGGACGTGCCGGTGCCCAGCAGCACGAGCCGCACGCTCAGACCACCTCGACCTTGATCAGGTTGGTGCTGCCCGACACCTCCCACGGCAGGCCGGCCGTCACCACGATCCGGTCGCCGGCCTTGGCGAGGTCGCGCTTCATGAGCACGTCGCGCACCACCTCGAGCATCGCGTCGTAGCCGGGCACGCGGTCCACCAGCACCGGGATCACGCCCCACACCAGCGCCAGCTGGCGATAGGTCGAGGACACCGTGGTGATCGCGACGATCGGCACCGGGGGACGCACCGCGGCCACCTTGCGGGCGGTGAAGCCGCCCTGGGTCAGCGTCACGATGAGCGGCGTGGACAGCATGCGCGCCACCGCGGCGGTCCCCTGCGCGATGGCGTCCTCGACCAGCACGCCGGGCGCGATCGCGCCGGGACGCTCGTCCCGGCCCTGGAGGGGCGTGCGCTCCATCTCGCGGATGATGCGGTCCATCGCTTCCACCGACTCGAGCGGGTAATCCCCCGTCGCCGTCTCGGCCGACAACATGACCGCGTCGGTGCCGTCGAGGATGGCGTTCGCCACGTCGGAGGCCTCAGCGCGCGTGGGCCGCGGCGCGTGGATCATGGACTCGAGCATCTGCGTCGCGGTGATCACCGGGCGGCCGGCGCGGTTCGCCTCGCGGATCAGCCGCTTTTGCACCAGCGGCACGGTCTCGAACGGCAGCTCCACACCGAGATCGCCGCGCGCCACCATCACCGCGTCGGCGGCGACGAGGATCCGCGCCAGGTCGTCGAGGGCGGCGGCCTTCTCGATCTTGGCTACGAGCTTCATCGCGGGCGGCACCAGCGCGCGCAGCGCCTGCAGGTCCTCGGCGCGGCGCACGAACGAGAGCGCCACGTAGTCGGCCCCGCCCGCCACCGCCGCCACCACGTCTTCCTTGTCCTTGTCGGTCAGGGGGGGCGCACTCACCGTGAGCCCCGGCAGGTTCAGCCCCTTGTGCGACGTCAGCTCGCCGCCGTCGATCACGCGCGTCACGACGCGCGGCGGCGCGATGCGCGTCACCTCGAGCGCGAGCAGCCCGTCGTTGAGCAGGATCTTCGCTCCCACACGGGCGTCGCGCGCGAGGTCGTCGTAGGTCGTCGGCAGCTCGTCCCCCTTCGCCACCTCCTCGGGAGACAGCACCACTTCCTGGCCGGGCTCGAGCATCCGGGGCGCCGGCAGGTCACCCACGCGGATGCGGGGCCCCTGGAGATCCACCAGGATGGCCACGGGCTGCTCCCGGTCCGCCGCCGCCTCGCGCACCATGGCGAGCCAGCTGGCCCGCAGCTCCGGGGTGCCATGTGAGGCGTTGATGCGGATGACGTTGGCGCCGGCATCGAGCAGCTCCGTGAGCCTGGAGGGCTGTGCCGTCGCCGGGCCCAGCGTGGCGACGATCTTGGTACGGCGGATCAAACCTGGCCTCCCATCGAGTGTCGAAGTTATCCACACAATTTCAAGGAGGGCGCGATGTGGATAACTCACGCACTCGTGGACCCCGCATGCTCCCTGGTCGAGCGGGGATCGGGCCGCTCTCCCTCCACACTAAGTGCCTGTGGAAAGCGTGCGTACAACTTTTCTCTTCAAGTCGTTTCTCTCACTTATCCACGCGCTAAAGATACGCAGACGAGGCCCACTCGTCCCCCGTCCCTCTTCCCTCCTCCCCCTCTACCGGAGGACCTCCAGATGCCTGCCTTGGAGACGGCGCCGGTAGTCCTCGAGCAGGTGCACGGCGCGCTGGATCGTGCTCGCCGGGATCCCCTCGATGGTGCGGGCGGCGAGGCGGCGCTCCAGCTGCCCGACGCGCAGCAGCACATCCAGCCCGCGCCGCGTGAGCGTCACGCGCACCCCGCGGTCGTCGTCGGGATCGGGCGTGGACTCGACCAGTCCCTTGGACTCGAGCCGCTGCATGAAGGTGGTCGCCGCGGGACGGGAGACGCCGAGCTGCGCCGCGATGTCGCGCGGGCGCGCCCCGTCGGGCCCGGCCTGGTCCACGGCCGCCAGCGCCACGTGCGCCCGGTGCCCCAGCCCGTAGCTGCGGAACGCCCGGTCCCCGGCACGCTGCAACTCGGCGTACGCCGCGGCCAGGGCGTCGGCCAGCTGCAAGGCGAGCTCGGAGCGGTCGGTCACGGCAGGATGGTGGAGCGCGGTGGAGGACGGTGGAGAGTGGTGGAGGTGATGGAGGAGGTGGGTTTGGTTAGCATATTCACAGTTAACATACTAATTTGATACGGCCCACCGCAAGAGGCTTTGCCGGACGGCCGGAGCGGGGAGCGGTCGCAACCGGTCCTCACCGACCACCCGGAGCGCACCGTCTTCGACGCTCCCCACTCCCCGCTCCCCAGCCCTAGATTGATCCTCCCATGATCAAAGTGGAAGGTCTCACCAAGCTCTACGGTGAGCTCGTGGCCGTGGATGACCTCTCGTTCTCCGTCTCCCCCGGGGAGGTCCTGGGGCTGGTCGGCCCCAACGGCGCCGGCAAGACCACCACGCTGCGCAGCCTGGTCGGCATCGTGCGGCCGACCCGGGGCACCATCCGGATCGGCAACCACGACCTGGAGCGGGACCCGGTCGCCGCCAAGCGGCAGCTCGCCTTCATGCCCGACGAGCCCCACCTGTTCGACTACCTCACCGTCGAAGAGCACCTGCGCTTCACCGCCCGGCTGTACGGCGTCCCCGACGTGGATCGCCGCCTCCCTGCCCTGCTGGCGGAGCTCGAGCTCTCGGACAAGGCGCGGGTGCTGCCGGCCGAGCTGTCGCGCGGCATGCGGCAGAAGCTCGTGATCGCCTGCGGGCTGCTGCACGACCCCACCGTGCTGCTGTTCGACGAGCCGCTCACCGGGCTCGACCCGGCGGGAATCCGGCGCATGAAGCAGACGATCGTGGAGCGCGCCCGCCAGGGGGCCGCGGTGCTGCTCTCCTCCCACCTGCTGCACCTGGTCGAGGAAATCTGCACCCGGGTCCTGATCCTGCAGCGGGGCCGCACGGTGGCGATCGGCACGATGGCGGAGATCCTCGCGGGCCGTCCCGACCTCGCCGGCAAGAGTCTCGAGGATGTGTTCCTCGCCCTGACGGGAGGTGGTGGAGGATGATCGCGGCGGCGCTCTACCTCTCGCAGCGCAGCTTCATCAACGCGCTGCGCCGCCGGCTGCAGCGCCTGCGGCAACCGAAGTACCTGATCGGCTTCTGCGTCGGGCTGCTGTACTTCTACTGGGTGATCGCTCGTCCGGGCGGCGGCATGCGCGGCGGGGGGGGGCCCCGTGCGATCGGCGGCGCGCTGCCGGGGGCGGACGGCCACGTGGTCAACGCCCTGGGCGACGTGTTCGCGGTGGGCGGGCTGGCCGTGCTGGTGCTGCTGACCTGGATCTTCGGGAGCGCCGAGTCGCCGTTCACCTTCCAGCTGGCCGAGACCGACTTCCTGTTCCCCGCTCCGCTCTCGCGGCGTCAGGTGATCCAGTTCCGGCTGCTGCGCACGCAGGTGCCGCTGCTCATCTCGGCCGCGTTCTCGGTGCTGATCTTCTCGCGCGCCCGGTTCAACGCGCAGCTGCCGCTGCGGATCGTCGCCCTGTGGCTGGTCTACCTCACGCTGCAGCTCCACACGGCCGGCGCCGCGCTGGTGCGCGGCAGCCTGGCGCAACAGGGCGTGACCGGTCTGCAGCGCCGCCTGATCACCTTGGCGGTGCTCGCCGCACTGCTCGGC
>DATGDT010000006.1:0-11223 GCA_035310725.1 Gemmatimonadales bacterium | reverse complement strand
CTGGACCCCGGCGCTGAGCGTGGTGCTCCTCACCCTCGGCTTCATCGGCGGCCTGGCGAACCTGGCGCTGCGGCGCCCCGCGCCCGCGACCGCCAAGGCGTAAGCCGCCGGCACGGACGAAACAAGGCCCCGCCAGCGCAGGCTGACGGGGCCTTCGTCCATCCAGAGCCACCGGTCGGACTTGAACCGACGACCGCTCGATTACGAATCGAGAGCTCTACCACTGAGCTACGGTGGCGGCAAGGCACCTAACTTAGCAACGTGTCGCTCGATGCGGTACTCTGCCTCCCTGACCCGGCCCCGCCACGCGTCCGGTCCTGGAGCAGTGCGCCTCGCATGACCGTGCGAGCCAGAACGTCTGGAGGATCCATGCAAAAGCGCAAACTCGGAAACAGCACCCTGGAAGTCTCGGCGCTCGGGCTCGGCTGCATGGGCATGAGCTTCGGCTACGGGCCGGCGGCCGACCGCCAGGAGATGATCGCCCTCATTCGTGCGGCCGTCGAGCGCGGCATCACGTTCTTCGACACCGCCGAGGCCTACGGTCCGTTCACGAACGAGGAGCTGGTGGGCGATGCCCTGGCGCCGTTCCGCGGAGAGGTGGTCATCGCCACCAAGTTCGGCTGGGACATCGATCCGGCAACGGGGGAGCACCATGGCGGCGTGAACAGTCGTCCCGCGCACATCAGGAGCGCAGTCGAGGGGATGCTGCGACGACTCAAGTGCGAGTGCATCGACCTCCTCTACCAGCACCGCGTGGACCCGAACGTGCCGATCGAGGACGTCGCGGGCACGGTGCAGGACCTGATTCGGGAGGGCAAGGCAAAGCATTTCGGCCTCTCGGAAGCCGGTGCGCAAACCATCCGTCGCGCCCACGCGGTGCAACCGGTCACCGCCCTCCAGAGCGAGTACTCACTCTGGTGGCGAGAGCCGGAAGCGGAGATCCTGCCGACGGTCGAGGCGCTCGGGATCGGCTTCATCCCGTTCAGCCCGCTCGGCAAGGGCTTTCTCACCGGCCGCATCGACGCGACTACGACGTTCGACGGTTCCGACTTCCGGAACACCGTCCCACGCTTCGCGGCGGAGAACCGGATGGCCAATCAGTCCATGGTGGATCTGGTCCGCCGGATCGCGGCGAGGAAACGCGCGACCCCGGCCCAGGTCGCGCTCGCCTGGCTGCTCGCCCGGAAGCCCTGGATCGTCCCGATTCCGGGCACCACCAAGTTGCACCGCCTGGACGAGAACCTTGGCGCTGCCGCCGTCGAGCTCACGCCCCACGATTTCCAGGAGATCGAGAGCGCCGCCGCGCAGATCACGGTGCAAGGAGCGCGGTACTCGGAAAGCTCGCAGCGGTTCATCGATCGCTGACGAGGTGGAGGCACCATGCGCATCGGCATTCTGGGGTCGGGCTTGATGGGCGCCAAACTCGGCACGATCTGGGCGCGCGCCGGCCACGACGTCATGTTCAGCTACGCACGCAGCGCGCAGAAGCTGAAGCGGCTCGCCCGTGAGGCACACGGGAACGCGCGGGCCGGCACGCCGGGTGAAGCGGCGAGCGATGCGGAGGCGCTCCTGCTGGCGGTGCACTGGTCCCGAGTCGACGATGTGTTGAAGCAGGCGGGCGACGTGTCTGGCAAGGTCATCGTCAGCTGCTCACTACCGATGAATGCGGGCGATACGGACCTCGTCATCGCCCACACCTCGTCGGGCGCGGAGGCATTGGCCCGGAAGGTTCCAAAGGCTCGTGTCGTCTCGGCATTCAACACGGTGCCGAGCGAAGTGCTGTTTGGCGTCTTCGCCGCGCGGCGCAAGGCCGCGAAACCGAGCCTGGTCTATTGCGGGGACGATGCGAGCAGCAAGAAGATCGCCGCCGCCCTGATCCGCGACGTGGGTTTCGAGGCGGTGGACGCCGGACCTTTGCGCATCGCGCGCTATACCGAGCCGTTCGCGCTGCTCGTCGCCCGTCTCGCGTACGAGGGTGCTGGAGGTCCGGAGCTCGCGTACCGCTTCCAGTGGCTATCCTAGGAATGGCTCCGGTGCGAGACGACCAGATAGGTGACCGTGTCCCACGCGTTGTGAATGCCGATGAAGAGCAACAGCAACGCCACCGCACCGATCGTATAGAGTGCCCAGTCGTGATCGTGCCGGAGACCCATGTGCGCGACCAGCAGGACGATATAGGCGAGGAACGGCAAGACGACGTGCCAGATCCAATCCTCCAATGCCTTCTGGTAATCCGTTGGCTGCAGCAATCGCCGGAGCACGATGATCATGTACCCGATCCCGGCGAGCGCGCTGAGGCCGAGCGCGTACGCCGCCATCCGGCCGTTGGGCCAGGGCGTGCTCAGGATCGCGGATATCAGCAGGACGGCCGAGAAGTGGACGAGAGTGGGTGTCGCGAACCCGTTGATCTCCCTCAGCGTCGGCGGTCGTTTGGAGTCGGCGATCAGCGTGATCACGACGAACATGAGGCCCGTAAGCGCCGCGGCCGACGACCCCGCGATCACATAGAAGCTTTCCCAATGCGCGAAGGCGGAGGAGGCCGAGGTTTCCATGGAGCCCAAAGCTGCGGGCAATGGATTGGCGGGTCAATCGCCACCACAGACAGTGAGGTAACACCATGAACGTCGGCATCATCGGATCGGGCCCCGTCGCGCAATCGCTCGGCGCCGGCTTCCTGAAGCACGGCCACGCCGTCATGCTCGGCACGCGCGACGCCGCGAAGCTCGCCCAGTGGCACGCCCAGCATGCCGCCGCCCGGATCGGCTCGTTCGCGGAGGCGGCCGCGTTCGGCGAGGTCGTCGTACTCGCGGTGAAAGGCGACGTCGCCCTCGACGCGCTGCGCCTCGCCGGCCCAACGACGCTCACCGGCAAGGTCGTGGTGGACACGACCAATCCCATCGCCGCTGCCCCGCCGGTGAACGGCGTGCTCAAGTTCTTCACGTCGCTCGACGATTCCCTGATGGAACGGCTGCAGCGGACGTACCCGGGCGTGCGCTTCGTCAAGGCGTTCAACTCCGTGGGAAACGCGAGGATGGTGAACCCGCAGTACGCCGCCGGCCGCCCCACGATGTTCATCTGCGGCAACGACGCCGCCGCCAAGCAGGTCGTGAGCGGGGTGCTCGATCGGTTCGGCTGGGAGACGCTGGACCTGGGGGCCGTCGAGGCCGCGCGCGCGATCGAGCCGCTCTGCATGCTCTGGTGCATCCCGGGCTTCCTGCACAAGGAGTGGACGCACGCGTTCAAGGTGCTGCACGCGTAGCGAGCAGCCGGTCCAGCGCAGCGTAGCTGTCGGCCACACCTTCCGCCATCCCGGAGCTCAGGGCGCCGTCCCGCTCCTCAATCGTGTGGAACAGCGACGTCGTGACGAGCCTGGTGCGGCCGTCGCCTAGCTCCTCGAACACGACCGTCTCCACGGCGACGTACCCCGGCATCCCGTCCCATTCGAACGTCCACACGATACGGCTCGGCGGGCTCACCTCGCGGAAGCGCCCCTCGAACCCCTGCGGTCCGTGGGGGCTGGGCACGATGAAACGCCAGTGGCCTCCCCGCTCGACTTCCATGCGCTCGATGGTCATCTCTCGGCCCCGCCCCCACCACTGCGCGACGAGCTTCGGATCGGTGAACGCGCGCCATACCCGCTCGCGCGGTGCGTTGAAGATCCGCTCGATGCGGATCTCGCGTTCGCCCGCCTTCCCGATCTGCACACCGGCGGCCGGCTCCTTCAGGCTTGCGCTCATGACTCGCTCCCCTTGGTCCGCTCCAGGAACTCGCCCAGGCTGTCCAGCCGCTCCTCGAGCATCTGTTGATAGTTGGCGATCCACGCCGTCTCCGCATCCAGCCGGCGAGGGCCCAGCCTGCACTGCCGCACTCGACCGATCTTCTTCGTGGTCACCAGTCCCGCCTGCTCGAGGACCCGCACGTGCTTCTTCACGCCGGTGAGCGTCATGTCGAAGCTCGCGGCGAGATCGCTGACGGAGGCGTCCCCGGCTCCAAGTCGCTCGAGGATGCCGCGACGGGTGGGGTCCGACAGCGCAGCGAAGGCTGCATCGAGACGAGGCAAATACTGAACCATATGGTTCAGTATAGTCCCGACGACTTTCGGGCGCAAGAAATGTCGTTGCGGGACACGATGTTCGGGTTACATTCGGGTACTTCATTCGCTTACCAAGGCTATGAACCAGAACGCTTTGGAATCCCGCGACTGGCGACCGCTCGCCGCGGCGCTCGTGTCGGTCACGTTGTGGTCATCGGCTTTCGTCGGCATCCGCGCCGCGACGCGCACGATCCCGCCCGGAGCCCTGGCGTTGGGCCGACTCATGATCGGGAGCGTGCTGCTGGGCCTGCTGCTGTGGCGCCGAGGCGCGATGCGCCCGACGCGACGCGAGGTCGGGCTGCTGCTCATCGCCGGCCTGTTGTGGTTCGGGCTCTACAACGTCGTGCTCAATACGTCGGAGCGCGTAGTCGACGCGGGAACCGCCGCGATGGTCGTCAACATCGCGCCGCTCATGATCATGGCGTTGGCGGCGCTGTTCCTGCGGGAGCGGCTGACCTCGGGGTTGCTCGCCGGAGGCGCCGTCGCCTTCGCCGGGGTGATCGTCATCGGTTTCGCGACGATGGCGGGCAACGCCCCGCTCTGGGGCGTGCTGCTCAGCGTCGTCGCCACCGCCGCGTCCGCCGGCGGCGTCGTGGCGCAGAAACCGGTCCTTTCGCGGCTGTCCGCGCTGCAGGTCACGTGGACCTGCTGCATGATCGGCGCGCTGTGCTGCCTGCCCTACACGCCGTCACTGGTTCGGGCCGTCCGGACCGCGCCGCCGGTGGATCTCGCCTGGATGGCCTACCTCGGGGTGTTTCCGACCTCCGTCGCCTTCACGACGTGGGCCTATGCACTGGCGCGGGGCACGGCGAGCCGCCTCGCGGCCACAGCCTACCTCGTGCCGCCCATCACGATCGTGATGAGCTGGTTGATCCTGGGCGAAGTGCCCAAAGTCGTCGCGATGCTCGGCGGCGCGCTGTGCGTGGCCGGGGTCGTCGTTGCCCGCCGTCGGCCGAGCTGAGTCCCCGCCCCACCTTCGTCTCCGCGGCACGTCTTCACAAGGCGGCCCGGCGTTTCAAGCGTGTGCGGTTATCTTGGACATGCCGTGCGGCTGGCTCGCCAGGGAGCTCTGCTGCCTCAATGGTGATGGTCGAACGAGTGGAGGCGTAGCGCTTGATGGTGCAGCCGGTGACCGCGTCTCTCGGGTGGTTCGAGAGGCTCTCGTATTCCCCGGGTGACGACGAAGAGACCCGGCACCGCAAAGCCCAGTTCACGATCGCCTCCATCCTGGTCATCCCGGCCGGACTGATCTGGGGCGCGCTGTATTTCGGGTATGGTGAGCGCACGGTCGCGGCGATCCCCGTTGCGTACTCGGTGCTCACACTCCTGGATCTCCTCGTCTTGTCCCGCCTGCGGCGCTACCAGTTGTTCCGCCAGACGCAGCAGCTCATGATCCTGGTTCTGCCCTTCGCCCTGCAGCTCGCCCTGGGAGGGTTCGTCGGATCGAGCCTGGTGATCCTGTGGTCGTTCATTGCGGTGCTGATGGCGCTCCTGTTCGGCGGCGTACGGGAGACCATCTGGTGGTTCGTCGCGTATCTCACCGCCGTCGTCGCGGCCGCGTTGTTGCAGCCCCGGCTGACGATCGACAACCCGCTGCCGACCTGGCTCGTCCTCGCCTTCTTCGTGCTCAACGTCAGCACGGTCTCCTCGGTCGCCTTCGTCGTGCTGCGCTCCTTCGTGACGGATCGCCGGAGGCTCCGGGAGCTCGAGGTGGCCTACCTCAATCAGGAGATGATGCTGCGGCAGTCGGAGAAGCTCGCCACCCTGGGCACCCTCGCCGCGGGGGTCGCCCACGAGCTGAACAACCCTGCGGCGGCGACCCGCCGCGCCGCCCAGCAGCTCAGCGACGCGTTCGCCCGTCTCGAGGCCGCGCACCTCCGCCTGAACGGGGTACCGCTCACGCCCGCCGCGCGGGAACTGCTCCAGTCGCTCGAGCGGCAGGGGCGCGAGCGGGCGGTGCATCCGATCGGCCTGGATGTGCTCGCGCGTTCCGACCATGAGACGGCCGTTGAGGAATGGCTCGAGGAGCGCGGCATCCAGGACCCCTGGCACCTGGCCCCGTCGCTGGTGGATCAGGGACTCGATCAGCCCGCCCTCGCACGGCTCGCCGCCACGCTCCAGGGCGAAGCACTCGCCGCCGCGCTCGCCTGGGCCGCCAGCGTGTTCTCGGTCCACTCGCTCCTGTACGAAATCGGACAGGGCTCGACGCGGGTCGCCGAGGTCGTCGGGGCCCTCAAGAGCTACTCGTACCTCGGCGAGGCGCCGGTGCAAGCGGTCGACCTGAAGGAGGGGCTCGACAACACGCTGGTGATCCTGCGCAACAAGCTCAAGGCCGGCATCACGGTCCATCGCGACTATGGCGCCGACGTGCCTCCGGTGCAGGCGTACGGCAGCGAGCTGAACCAGGTGTGGACCAATCTGCTCGACAACGCGGCCGATGCGATGGACGGCAAAGGCGAGATCACGATCCGCACGCGCCGCCACGACGGCTGGGCGGTCGTCGAGATCGAAGACAACGGACCGGGCATCCCGCAGGAGATCCAGCCCAGGATCTTCGATCCTTTTTTCACGACCAAGGCGCCAGGGAAGGGGACGGGCCTGGGGCTTTCGACCAGCTACACTATCGTTACCCGGAAGCACGCGGGCGAGATTCGCGTCACATCGCGGCCCGGCTTCACCTGCTTCACCGTGAAGCTGCCCATCGAGGGGCCGTCCACGGAGGAACAGCATGGCTAAGCCCGTCATCATGAGCGTCGACGACGACCCCGAAGTGCTCGGCGCGGTCGAGCGCGACCTGCGCCGGCATTTCCGGTCCGACTACCGGATTCTCGCGGTGAGCTCGGGTCCCCAGGCCCTGGAGACCACGCAGCAGCTCAAGGCGCGGGATGCGGCCGTCGCGCTGTTTCTCGTGGACGAGCGCATGCCGCAGATGACCGGCACCCAATTCCTCACCGAGGCGCGCAAGCTGTATCCCAACGCCCGGAAGGTCCTGCTGACGGCCTATGCCGACACGGAAGCGGCGATCACGGGCATCAACGCTGTCGGCCTGGACCACTATCTGATGAAGCCCTGGGATCCGCCGGAGCAGCATCTCTATCCCGTGCTGGACGAGCTGCTGGCCGACTGGAACGCGACCTTTCGCGCGCCGTTCGAAGGGATCCGGGTGGCTGGCTCCCGCTGGTCGCCGCGGAGCTACGAGATCAAGGACTTCCTCTCCCGCAACCAGACCCCATACCGCTGGATCGATCTCGACGCGGACCCGGCGACGCGCGAGCTGGTCGAGACGATCACGCCGGGGCTCAAGCAGCTCCCCGTCGTCTTCTTCCCCGACGGGACGACGCTGGCCGCCCCGACGAGCCGCGAGCTGGCCGAGCGCATCGGTTTGCAGACCCAGGCGCGACAGCCGTTCTACGACCTCATCGTCGTCGGGGGAGGGCCGAGCGGCCTCGCGGCGGCCGTGTACGCCGCGTCCGAAGGGTTGCGGACGATCCTGCTCGAAGTGGGCGCGACCGGCGGGCAGGCCGGCACCAGCTCGCAAATCGAGAACTATCTCGGCTTCCCGAGCGGCATCGCCGGAGCCGACCTGGCGCGTCGCGCCACGATCCAGGCACGGCGGTTCGGCGCCGAGGTAGTGACGCCGCGGGGAGTGGCCGCGATCCGCGTGGAGGACCCCTACCGCATCGTGGTCCTGGACGACGGCAGCGAGCTCCGGTGCTACGCCCTGTTGCTCGCGACCGGGATGATCGTGCGACGCCTCGACGTGCCCGGGGCGGACGCGCTCACCGGAGCGGGCGTGTATTACGGCGCCGCGGTCGCCGAAGCGACCGCCCATCGCGGCGCGGACGTGGTCGTCGTCGGTGGAGCGAATTCCGCGGGCCAGGCCGCCCTGCTGTTCGCGCGCTACGCCCGGAAGGTCACGATGCTCGTGCGCGGTGCGTCCCTGCAGGCGTCCATGTCGACCTATCTCATCGACCGCATCGTGGCCGCGGAGAACATCGAGGTGCGGACGCACACCTCCGTCGTCGCCGTCTGCGGGACCGACCGGCTCGAATCGGTCGATCTGCTGCGTGCCGACACCGGCGAGCGCAGCCTGCTTCCGGCCACGGCGATGTTCGTCTTCATCGGCTCGGCGCCGCTGTCGGACATGGTGGCCGGCCTGGTGGAGCGCGACGATCTCGGCTTCATCATCACCGGTCCGGACCTGCTGCGCGGTGGCAAGCGCCCCAAGGGCTGGACCCTCGACCGCGATCCGTTCCTGCTCGAGACGAGCGTGCCCGGAATCTTCGCCGCCGGCGACGTCCGCCTCGGCTCGACCAAACGGGTGGCTTCGGCGGTGGGGGAGGGATCAGCCGCCGTGGGGATGATCCACAAATACCTGGAAACGGTGTGAGCTACTCCTCGATCTGAATCCGCGAGGTCGAGCGCGACCAGCGCCCGCTGGACCGCATGCCCTGGGCCGGGAGCTTGACCCGGAACACCGTTCGGCCCGGGCGCGATTCCACCTCGATCTCTCCGTCGTGCCGCTCCAGCGTCCGCCGCACGATATCCAGCCCGAGCCCGGTTCCCTTCCCCACGTCCTTGGTGGAGAAGAACGGCTCGAAGATCCGCTCGCGGATCTCGGGCGGGATGCCGGGACCGTCGTCGGCGACTTCGACGACCACCCGATCCCCCTCCCGCCGGGCCGTGACCGCCACCCGTCCTCCCGTCCCGACGGCGTCGAGCGCGTTGTCCACCAGGTTGGCCCAGATCTGATTCAGCTCGGCACCGACGCCCTGCACCGCGGGCAGAGCGGGATCGACGTCGGCCGTGAGGCTGACCGACTTGGACGCCGCCTTGGATCGCAGGACGATGATCGTGTCGCGCAGCCCCGGGCCGACGTCCACCGGCTGCGCCACCACCGAGCGGTCCATCTGGGTGAACCCCTTCACCGCGGAGATGAGCTCGAATACGCGGGCCGCGCCTCGCTCGATCCCCTCGGTCAGGCTGCGAATGGCGCAGCGCCCGGCGATCCAGCGCAGTGCCACGTCGAGCGCGTCTGCCGGGACGACGGCGGCGAGCCGCTCCAGCGCCTCGAGCGTGACCGCGGTCTCCGCGAGCGGTGCCGCGAGGCTCTCGTCTGCGCCATGCGCGACGATCCACGCGGCCAGCGCGTCCTCGCGATCCGCTCGTTCCAGCGGGGCCCAGGTGCGCACCGGCGCCGCCAGGCACGTCTGCTGCACGGCGTCCAGGTCGGCCAGCTGCGACTCCGTCAGGCGCAGGGCACCCAGGGCGCGTGCCGCCGCTTCTCCCTGGGCCAGGAGATCGCCCAGCGCTTTCGCGCTCCGCACCATGGCCGATGCCGGATTATTGAGCTCATGGGCCAGCCCCGCCGCGAGCTTTCCGAGCGCCACCAGCTTCTCGTCCCGCAAATCGGCCGAGGTGAACTGGCGCGCGCGATCCAGCATGACGTGGACCAGGATGGCCGTGACCTCCGGGCACTCGCGGATCATCTCGGGGAAGCGATCGCGGTCCACGACCCAGATCTCGCTGTCGGACTCGGCCACCCCGTCGCCGATCGCCACGGTGACCCGAGAGTACGGCAGCACGCCGCTCACCTCGCCGCCGTGCCACTCGGCGAGCTTTCGCCGGCCACGGCCCCGATTCACATAGAGCACCACGTGGCCCGTGAGCACAACCATCAGGCCGTTCATACCGGCGAGTTGTCCCTGCCGGATGGGCATTTCGCCTGCGGCGTACCGTCGCATGTCCCCATTGGCGGCGAGCCATTCCAGCTCCTGCAGCGGGGCGCCGCCGAGGGTCGCGTGCTCGCGCAGGCGCTGCACGATCGCTTGTTGCTCCGTCGCGGTCATGTCGGGCACACTAGGCGGTCCCGAAGCGCCGCGCCGAGCGTTCGCGGGCCTTCCGTGCCTCAGCCTCGCGATTGCGAGGGGGCGCATTGATCGTCAGCGAGTCGATCAGCCGCCGCGCGGTGGCACTGACTTCTTCCACGGCGGCGTGGAACGCGGCCTCGTTGGCTCGCGAGGGGTGGGTAGTCCCGCTGAGCTTCCGCACGAACTGCAGTGCCGACGCACGAATCTCCTCGTCGGTCGCAGGCGGCGCGAAATTGGCGAGCGTTTTGATGTTCCGGCACATGTCAGGATTCCAGGATGGGAACCACGAGAATATATCGCCCGATTATCTTCGGGCGGATTCTCCGCCGGCCGACCAACCGCGATCGGGCGCGCCGCGAACGGCGCCCGCCGTACCTGGAAGAGGGCTGCAGCGCATGACCGAACCGGCCGTGACGGTCGCGGCACCAGCCGGCAACACCTGGTGGGCGGTGATCCGGGATGCCGTTCGCGGCGTTCCCCACGATTACACCGCCGGCTCCCTCAACCGCGCGATTGTGCTGCTCGCCATCCCGATGGTGCTCGAGATGGCGATGGAATCGATCTTCGCCGTGGTGGACGTGTTCTGGGTGTCCCACCTGGGCCCGGACGCCGTGGCGACGGTCGGCCTGACGGAATCGATGCTGACGCTCGTCTACACCGCGGCGATGGGACTCTCGATCGGCGTCGCGGCCGTGGTGGCACGCCGGATCGGGGAGAAGCGGCCCGCGGCCGCCGCGGAGGCGGCCGTCCAGGGGATCGCCATCGGACTCGTCCTCGCCGCCATCGTGGCGGCGCTCGGCATCACCCTGGCACCACGGCTGCTGACCCTCATGGGCGCCACCCCGACCGTCACCGCGCTCGGTGTGGGCTACACGCGCACGATGCTGGGCGGCAGTGCCACGGTGCTGCTGCTGTTCCTCATCAACGCGATCTTCCGCGGCGCCGGCGACGCGGCTATCGCGATGCGCGTCCTCTGGCTCGCCAACGCGATCAATATCGTGCTCGGCCCCTGCCTCATCTTCGGGCTCGGCCCGTTCCCCCGGCTCGGCGTCACCGGTGCCGCGGTGGCGACCACGATCGGCCGCGGCACGGGCGTCCTCTATCAGCTGTACCGGTTGAGCCGCGGCGATGCGCGCGTGTCCGTCCGGCAAACGCACCTCGCCCTGCGCCCGGCGGTGATGACGCACCTGCTGCGCCTGTCGGGCTCCGGCACCTTCCAGGTCCTCGTCGGGACGGCGAGCTACATCGGCCTGGTGCGCA
>DATGDT010000005.1:0-5691 GCA_035310725.1 Gemmatimonadales bacterium | reverse complement strand
TACACCACGCTCCGTCTCGTTCTCCTGTTCCAGGACCTGACCGGGTTCGGCCGCTTCGAGCTCACGCCGGGTTCGCGCGCCGACTACCTGCAGACGCTGGCCCGGTTGCGCCGGCAGCAGTGATGCGGCGCGCGGCTCCCGGCCTGCTGGGCGCGATCTGGACGCTGGGCGTCGCGGCAGCCGGAGCGCAGGCGGTCGAGCACCCCGCGCAGCGTGCCGAGTCGCTCGGGTTCGCCGGCCGTCCCTGGCACGCGGCCGAGACGCTGCTCGACGCGGCCTCGCGTAACCCGCGGCAGGACGCCTCGTTCATCGTGCGGAGTGCCGAGGCGGAGCTCGAAGCGCGGCGCTTCGACCGGGCCCGCAGTCTCCTGGTGGGGCAGCCCTGGCTCGAGGACTACGGAGCCGGTGAAGCGCTGCGCGTGTTGGGGGAAGCGGAGTGGCGGCTGGGTGACCCGGGGCGCGCGGCGCAACGCTTCGTCGCGGCGCGCGCACGTGCCCGCGGACCGGAGGCGGATCTGCTCGCCGTCCGCGCCGCGCTGGCCTTCGAGGCGGCCGCGCTGCCCGACAGCGCCGCTCGATATTACGCCGTGGCGCGCAGCAGCGGGCTGCGGTCGATCGAGCCGTGGCTGCGGCTGCGCGAGGCGCGCGTCTCGCGCGATACGGCGACCGCGCGGCGGTTGCTGGCCGATCTGCCGCCGGCCGCCGCCCGCGGAGCGGCCGCCGCGCGGGCCGGCGCGTTGCTCACCGCCGGCGATTCGAGCGATGCGCGCGCGGCATTCCTCGATGCTGGGCAGACGCTGCCGGCGGTCCGGCTCGCCCTGGCCCTGGGCGACACGGCAGCGGCGGCCCGGGAGTTGTACGCCCTGTTCGGGCGCGCGCCGCAATCCGACGACGCGGCGGCGGGCGTGCCGCTCGCCCATGGCCCGCTCCCGCCGCGTTCGCCCGCCGATCGGGTGGCGCTCGCCCGCGTGTTGCGCGGCCACGGAGCCGCGACCGAGGCCCGTCAGCAGGTGACGCGCGCGCTGTCCGAGGGGGATTCGAGCGGCGCGACGCTCGTCCTGATGGGCGAGCTGCTGACGTCCCTGGGCCGCTACCCCGACGCCGTCGCCGCCTATCGCGCGGCGGCCCTGGACACCGCCTGGACCGCCCTCGCGCTGTATCGTCGTGCCCGCGTGTTGGTGCGGATCGCCGATCCCGGCACGCCCCAGGCGCTGGCGGCGTTCGCCGAGACGTTCCCCGGCGATACCGCGGCGCCGACCGCGCTCTATCTGCTGGGCGACTTTCTGACCGACCGGGGGGACGAGGCAGGCGCCGAACGCTGGTTCGCGGAGCTCACCCGCCGCTATCCTGCCGACTCGCGGTCGTCGCTCGCCCGATTCCGAATGGCCGCTGCGGCACGGCGTCGGGGGAATCCGGACAGCGCCGCGTACTTCTACGGCGCGGAAGTCCTCGTGGGCGGGGCACAGCGCAGCGCGGCGCGCTACTGGCTCGGGCGTCTGGCCCGTGAGCGCGGGGACACCGCCCGTGCCGATTCCCTGTGGCGCGCGCTGGCGCGGGAGGATTCGCTCGGGTACTACGGCCTGCAGGCACGTCGTGCCGCGGGGATGGGGCCGCTGACGCTCGCCACCGACAGCACCGCGGCCACGCCCTCCGCGACGATGGGCCTCGCCCTGCTCGACACACTGCTCCTCGCCGGGCTGGACACGGAAGCGCGACTGGAAGTACGAGAGCTCCTGGCACGAGCGCCGCAGCCGGTGAGCGACCTGCTCGCGTGGAGCGACGGTCTCTCGACGCGCGGGTGGGGCTCCGCGGGAGTGCGGCTCGGCTGGGTCGCGTCGGCTCGAGGAGTGAGCGATGCCCGAGTCCTGCGGGCGATTTACCCCTGGCCCTGGCGGGCCGCGGTAGAGGCCGAGGCGCGCGAGTTCGGGGTGGACCCGCTGCTGCTCGCCGCGATCGTGCGGCAGGAGAGCGTGTTCGATCTCGAGGCCCTGTCGCGCGCGGGCGCGCGCGGTCTCGCCCAGCTGATGCCCGGGACCGCCGCGCAGGCGGCTCGCGGGCTGGATGTGACGCTGTACCCCGACTGGCTCACCGTACCCGACCTCAATCTCCATCTCGGCGCGGCGCACCTCGCGACGCTCATGCGGCGCTTCGGCGGGCGGGTGGACGTCGTCGTGGCGGCGTACAACGCCGGAGCGGCGCCGGTGAGCCGCTGGCTGTCGCGCCCGGGCGCCGACGACCCCGACACGTTCATCGAGCAGATTCCCTATCCGGAGACCCGGACGTACGTCCGCTCGGTGCTGCGCAACCGCGACCTCTATCGCGCGCTGTACCAACCGGCGGCCCGGTAATCCCCCCACCCTCCGCTCGCTTGACAACCGTCCGGACGCGGTGCCTCTTCAATGCCCAACGCTCGCCCCTGGACGAGCGGTCGATCCCGTGGTTCCGCCGTGGACTAGAGCAGGGAGGGTGGAGGACAATGGCACGCGGAAAAGTGAAGTGGTTCAACGACGCGAAGGGGTACGGGTTCATCGAGCAGGAGGGTGGAGAGGACGTGTTCGTGCACTTCTCGGCGATCCAGATGGACGGCTTCAAGACGCTCGCCGAAGGTCAGGCGGTGGAGTTCGAGGTCCAGAGCGGCGATAAGGGCCTCCACGCCGCGAACGTCATGCGCGTGTAGTCACTCTCCCGGGTCGTTGAGGTGATCCGCCCCGCTGCCGGTTCCGCAGCGGGGCGGCGGCGTTTCCGGGGTTATCTTCCCGCCCCATGCCGGGCGACTCGTCGCGCGAGCGTCTCTTCCTGATCGACGGGTACGCGCTCATCTACCGGGCGTTCTTCGCGATGATCGCGCGGCCGCTCACTACGCAGCGGGGGGAGAACACCTCCGCCGCCTGGGGCGTCGTCAACTTCCTCCTCCGCCTCCTGCAGCGCCATCGCCCGGCCTACCTGGCGTGGGTGCACGACCAGGGGGAATCGTTCCGCCATCGGGAATACCCCGACTACAAGGCCACGCGCGAGAAGCTCAGCCTCGAACTCCAGCAGGACTTCGACCGTTCGGTGGAGCGGATCGTGGACCTGCTCGCGGCGTTCCGCATCCCGGTCCTCGGCGTCGAGGGGTTCGAGGCGGACGACGTGATCGGCACCCTCGCCCCGCAGGCGGCGTCCCTCGGCCTGCAGGCAGTGATCGTCTCGGGCGACAAGGACTTCTATCAACTGATCGGACCGGGGATCGCGCTCCTGAACCCCGGACGGGGCGGACCCGCGGCGGTCGAGGAGCAATGGGTCGACGAGTCCAACGCCAGCGAGCGGTTCGGCATCGCGCCCGCGCAGGTGGTGGACTACCTCGCGCTCGTGGGCGACAGCTCCGACAACGTGCCGGGCGTGAAAGGGATCGGGGAGAAGTCGGCGGTCGAGCTGCTCCGGACCTACGGCAGCCTGGACGCCATGTTATCGCGGGCGGCCGAAGTTCCGGGCAAACGGGCGCGTGAGGCGCTGCTCGCCCACGCCGACGACGCGCGGCTGTCCCGCGATCTCGTCACCATCCGACGGAACGTGCCGATCACGTTCGACGCGGCCGCGATGCGCGTGGTGGAACCCGATCGCGCGGAGCTCGAGCGGTTGTTCATCGAGCTGGAGTTTCGGTCGCTGATTCCGAAACTCGAGGGTCTGGCCGTCCCCGCGGCCGGCGCGCCGCCCGCGGCGCCGGCGCCGGTCGGGGAGGTAGCTCCCGCCGCCGTGGTGTCGGACGTGGCCGCGCTCGCCGCCGCAATCGCGGAGTGTCGCCGCGCACCACTCGTGGCGATCGATACGGAGGCGTCCAGCCTCGACCCCATGCGCGCCCGGCTCGTCGGCATGTCGCTGGCGGTATCGGGCACCCGATCCTGGTACCTGCCCTTCGCCCACGTGGCGCCCGATGGACCGCTGGCGGGCGGCGTGGCCCCGGCCAATCTGCCGCCTCTGGAGAGCGACGCCCTGCGTCCGCTGCGCGACCTGCTGGTGGATCCCGGGGTGCCGAAAGCGGGCCATCATATCAAGTACGATTGGCTCGTGCTGCGGCGCAGCGGAGTCGAGCTGGCGGGCGTGGTCTACGACTCGATGCTGGCCGCATTCGTTCTCGATCCCGGTCGGCGCTCGTTCGCGCTGGACGAGCTGGCGCGGGACCGCCTGAACGTCCGGCTGCGCACCTACGGCGACGTGGCGGGACGGGGACGGAGTGAGCGGGAGTTCGCGGCGGTGCCGCTGGACGTGGCGGCGCGGTACTGCTGCGACGACAGTCAATCCGTGCTGCGCCTGCGCGAGGCGCTGGCGACCGAGCTGGAGGACCATCGCCTGCTGCCGCTGCTCGAGACCGTGGAAATGCCGCTGGTGCCGGTCCTGGTGGATATGGAGTGGGCAGGCGTGCCGGTGGACCGTGCCCGGTTGGGCGAGCTGTCGCGGGGGTTCGCGGTGGAGCTGGCGGAGCTCGAGCGCCGGCTGTACGCCGCCGCCGGCACGGAGTTCAACCTCAACTCCACGCCGCAGCTGCGCACGATCCTGTTCACCAAGCTGCAGCTGCCGATCCTCAAGAAGACGAAGACCGGGCCCTCCACCGACGTGGACGTATTGGAACAGCTCGCGGCGATGGGGCACGAGGTGCCCCGGCTGCTGATCGAGTACCGGGAGTTGTCGAAGCTCAAGTCCACCTACGTGGACGCCCTCCCGGGCTACATCCATCCCGAGACCGGCCGCATTCACACGAGCTTCAACCAGGTCGGGGCGGCGACCGGGCGCCTGTCCTCGTCCGAGCCGAATCTCCAGAACATCCCCGTGCGCACGGAGCGGGGGGAGTCGATCCGGCGGGCCTTCATCGCCCCACCCGGCGCCCTGCTGCTCGTGGCCGATTATTCCCAGATCGAGTTGCGACTCCTGGCTCATTTCTCCGGCGACCCGGCCTTCGTCCAGGCGTTCGAAAAAGGGGGAGACATCCACCGCCAGACGGCGGCGGTGATCTTCGGCGTGCCGCAAGACCAGGTCACCGCGGAGATGCGCGCGCGCGCCAAGACGATCAACTTCGCCACCATCTACGGGCAGGGGCCGTTCGCCCTGGCGCGACAGCTCGGCATCGGGCAGGATGAAGCCAAGGCGTTCATCCGGCAGTACTTCGAGCGCTTCGCCGGGGTGCGGGCCTGGCTCGACCGGACCGTGCTCGAGGCGCGGGAACGGGGGTACGTCGAGACGCTGTTCGGGCGACGCCGCTATATCCCGGAGTTGAAGGACAGGAATTTCAGCATCCGGGCCTTCGGGGAGCGGACGGCGACAAACTCCCCGCTCCAGGGGTCGGCGGCGGACCTGATCAAGGTCGCCATGATCCGCATCCACGCCACGCTGCGGGAGCAGGGACTCGGGTCACGGCTGCTGCTCCAGGTCCATGACGAGCTGGTGCTGGAAGTGCCCGAAAGCGAAGCCGCCGCCGCGAAGGATTTGGTAAAACGCCATATGGAGGGGGCCGCGAAGCTGCGTGTCCCGCTCGTCGTAAGTGTCGGTGTGGGAAGGAATTGGGTCGATGCCAAGGGTTGAGCACAGGTCTTGCGTTAGGGACCCGTGCCCCGTCGCGCAGTACCCGTAGGGTTGGGGCGCCCACAGAGGCCTGGAGGGTGTTGTGGTGAAGTCGTCCCGCGGTTTCACATTGATCGAGCTCCTGATCGTGGTGGTGAT
>DATGDT010000004.1:0-14028 GCA_035310725.1 Gemmatimonadales bacterium | reverse complement strand
CGTTCCGGGGGCTTCGATTTTCCTGCCGCTTTTTGACGCTCCGGGGCATGAAGGGGTCACAAGGGGACCCCTCCAAGGCCACACCGGTACCCATGCGTCTCGCTCTCGTCACGGAGTTCTACTACCCCCATCTGGGTGGGGTCACCGAGCATGTTCACCACCTGGCGCTCGAGCTGCGCCGCCGAGGTCACGACGTCACCATACTCACTTCGCACATGAAGGCGGGCCACGCCGACCCGCCACACGTGCGGCGTGTAGGAACGAGCCGGGTGATCTACTCCAACGGCGCCTTTGCCCGCGTCACCACCGGGTGGCGACTCACCGACCAGATCGAAGCGCTGTTGCGCGAGACTGGCGCCGAGCTGGTGCACGTACAGGACGGGCTCGCTCCGGTGCTCGGCCCCTTCGCGGCCAGCGCCGCCGGGCGGATGGGACTCCCTGTCGTCTCCACGTTCCACAGCTGGTTTCCACGCTCCATCGGGTACAGTGTGTTCCGCCGCCCGCTGCAGCGCCGGCTGGACCGGCTCGCGGCGTGCATCGCGGTGAGTGCGCCCGTCGTTCAAGCGCTCTCCCGCTATTTGCGCGGCTCCTGGGACATTATCCCCAATGGCGTCGATGTGAACCTGTTCCATCCCAACGGGCGCCGTCCGACCGACTACCTGACCAGGGGTCCGCGGCTCCTGTTTCTCGGTCGGCTCGATCCGCGCAACGGCCTCGAGACCGTGCTCGACGCCATGCCGCGCATTCTGGAGTCCTTTCCGAGGACGACGCTGACGGTCGCGGGTGATGGGCCGCTGCGCCGCGTGTACGAGCGCGCCGCCCGGCCGCTTGGCGCCGCCGTGCGATTCGTCGGGCGCGTGAACGGCGAACGGCCGGAATACTACGGCACGGCCGATCTCTATCTCTGCCCCACCACCAAGGCCTCCTTCGGCATCACGCTGCTCGAGGCGATGGCGTGCGGAACGCCACTCGTCGCTTCGGACATCATCGGGTTCCGGGAGCTGGTGGACGGCGGCGGGGAGGCAGTACTGGTGCCACCCCGCAGGCCGGACGCCTGGGCCGACGCCGTGGTGGACCTGATCGGTGATCCGTCGCGGCGCACGGCGATGGGCGCGACGGGCCGTACCAAGGCGGGAGCGTACGCCTGGCCGCGCGTGACCGACCGCATCCTCGAGGTCTACCGGCGGGTGCTGCGGTGATCCTGCCGTTCGTGGCCGCCGGCGCATCCATCGGGACGGCCGTCGGGACGCTCGCCTGGGGGGCGTATTCTCCCAGGAGCACGCTGTTCGGCGCCGTGATCGGCCGCGGCCCCACGACCGGCCGATCGCTCTACCTCACGTTCGATGACGGTCCGCGCCCCGGCGTGACGGATCGCGTCCTGGAAACGCTCGCGCGGGAGGGCGTGCCGGCCACGTTCTTCCTGGTCGGCGCCGCGGTGCGCCAGCACCCGGCGATCGCGCACCGCGTGGCGCTCGCGGGTCATGAGATCGGCAACCACACCCGATCGCATCGCAAGCTGCACCGCCTGGGACGGGAGGCGGTCCGCGCGGAAATCGTGGGCGGCCACCAGGACATCGTGGAGGTCACGGGTGAGGTTCCGCGCGCCTTCCGTGCCCCGCACGGCTATCGCAACCCGTTCGTCGGCCGGGTCACACGCCGCCTGCGCTACCGTACCTTCGGCTGGACCTTCGGCGTCTGGGACTCCGATCGGCCGCCGGCCGAAGAGATCCGGCGTCGCGTGCGGGCGAAGCTCAGGCCGGGTGCGATCATCCTGCTGCACGACGGTGACGGCTACGACCCTGAAGGGACCCATCCCCGTGGGGACCGTACGCCCACGGCGGAGGCGCTCCCTGGGATCATTGCCGATGCCCGGGCGGCGGGCTACGCTTTCCATCCCCTCGCGGAGCTGTATTGATGAAGCGGTGGATCTGGGGGCTGATCGTCGTCGCTGGTCTCGCCGCGGCGCTGCGCCTGATGGTGCGGTTTCCGTGGCCCGAGACCGTGACGGCCCTGGGGGCGATGCATCCGCTGCTGCTGCTGGCGGCGCTCGTCGTCAACCTGCTGTCCCCGCTCGCCAAGGGGCAGGCGTGGCACCTGCTGCTGCGCCCGGTGGCCCGGCATCGCTGGCGCGCGGCGCAGGAGGCGACGCTCGTCGGCTCCGCGGTCAACTCGATCAGCATGGGCGTGACCGGAGACGCCGCGCGGGTGACGCTGCTGGCCCGGCGGGAGGCCGTTCCGGTGAGCACCGCGGTGCTCTCCGTGGCCTGGACCCGCGTGGTGGAAGGGATCGGACTCGCGCTGTTTCTGGTCCTGGCCCCGTTGTTCATGCACGTCCCGGCAACGGTGCGCGGGCTGCAGCTCGGCGCCGCCATCGCCCTGGTGACCGTCTTCGTCCTCTCCCGGCTCGGCCGCTGGGCGCGGCTGATCGTGCGTCTGCCGCGCGTGCTGCGCCAGCCCGCGACGCTCCTGGCACGTATGAGCGTCGGTACACGCCTCGCGGCACCGGTGGTGTGCGCGCTGGTGAACTGGGTGGTGCAGTGGGCGACGTACGATCTCGTGCTGCGGGCGGCCGGGCTGGCGCTTCCCGTTTCCGCTTCCCTCGTGGCGCTCCTGGCGGTGAATATCGGCGGCGTCGGCAGGCTCACGCCGGGCAATCTCGGCGTGACGCAGGCGGCGGTGGTCGCGGCGTTGCTACCCTACCACGTCGCCGCCGAGCAGGCGGTGGCCGCGGGCCTGGCCCTCCAGGCCATCCAGGTGCTGCCGATCCTCGGTCTCGCCGCGGCCCTAGTGGGGTGGTCGGGCCTGCGACGGTTGATGAGCGTCTCGGCGGAGGAGAAAGAGGCGTTCCGGGCGGCGGCCTAGAGCTCGACCTGCGCGCCCACCTCGAACACCTGGGTCGAGGGAATCTGGAAGAACGCCGTCGCCCGCAGCGCGTTGCGCGACATGAATGCGAACAGCCGCTCGCGCCACCGGGCCATTCCTGGGCGGTCCGTCGAAACCAGCTCCTCACGCCCCATGAAGAAAGTCGTCCCCTCGAGCGGGATCGTCAGCCCTTTCAGGCGACACCGGTCGATGATGTCGAGGATGCTGGGATCTTCCATGAATCCGTAGCGCGCAATGACTTCCTGGAAGCCTTTCCCCATACGCTTGACGGTGACCCGCTCCTCAGCCGAAAGATGCGGCACATCCTCGGTGACCACGGTCAGGAACACGACCTTCTCGTGCAGCACCTTGTTGTGGGCGAGGTTGTGCACCAAGGCGGGCGGCGTGCCGCCGGGGTTCCCCGACATGAAGACCGCGACGCCGGGGACGCGCAACGGCGGATCGGCTGCCAGGTCACCCATGAGGATCGTGAGCGGCACCGATTTCTCTTGCAGCCGCCGCGACAGAATCTCCCGGCCCCTTTTCCACGTGGACATGAGCAGGAAGATCCCCGCGGCGGTGACCAGCGGAACCCAGCCGCCGTGCCGGATCTTCAGCGCATTGGCGATGAGGAAGGGGATGTCCATTGCCAGGAACACCCCCACTACGATAGCGGCGCGAGCGAAGCTCCAGCGCCAGACCTCGCGGCACATGACGTAGAACATCAGCGTCGTCATGACCATCAGCGTCGACAGCGCGACTCCGTAGGCCCCGGCGATGTTGGTGGACGATCCGAACCCGGCGACGAACGCGCAGGTGAGCAACATGAGGCCCCAGTTGACCGCCGGGACGTAGATCTGGCCGATCTCGCGCGACGAAGTGTGCTCGATCTGGAGGCGCGGGCTGTAGCCGAGCTGGACCGCCTGCCGCGTGAGCGAGAACGCGCCGGAGATGATCGCCTGCGACGCGATGACCGCCGCGACGGTGGCGAGTGCGATCAACGGGTAAAGAAACCAGGTCGGTGCGAGGTGATAGAAGGGGTTCACGGCGGCGCTCGGGTCGCGCAACAGCAGCGCCCCCTGTCCGAAGTAATTGAGCAACAATGCCGGCCCCGCGGTGGTGAACCAGGCCGTCTGGATCGCCCGATGGCCGAAATGCCCCAGGTCGGCGTAGAGCGCTTCGCCGCCGGTGACCACCAGAAAGACCGCTCCCAGGACGATGAAGCCGCGGCCGACGTTCTCGGTAAAGAACTCTATGGCGTGGACCGGCGACACGGCGGCCAGCACGCCCGGTTGGCGAAGGATGGCCGCGACGCCCAGGACGGCGATCGTCACGAACCACAGCAGCATGACGGGGCCGAACACCGCCCCGATCCTGGCCGTCCCCCGGCTCTGAAACAGGAACAGGCCGACGAGAATCACCAGTGTGAGGGGGAGCACCCAGTGGGCGACCCCTGGGTTCGCGACCTCGAGCCCTTCCGTGGCACCGAGCACCGAGATGGCGGGAGTGAGGGCGCCGTCCGCGTAGATCAGTGCCGAGCCGAAGATCCCGAGGATCGTCATGACGTGGCGGGGCGCCAGCCCGCGCGCCAGGCGGCTGCCCTGCACCAGCGCCATCAGGGCGAGCACTCCCCCTTCGCCCTTATTGTCCGCGCGAATGATGACGATGTGATACTTGATCGTCACGACGAGGAGCAGCGACCAGAAGACCAGCGATAGTACGCCCAGGACATTGGCCGGAGTCACCGGGATGCCGAGGGGGCCGTAGAAGGATTCGCGGAGCGCGTACAGCGGGCTCGTCCCGATGTCGCCGTAGACGACCCCGAGCGCGGTCAGGCTGAGCGTGGCCAGGTATCGGCCGGAGCGTGGCTTGTTCTCGACGGTCATCGCGGGGGTCGACTCAGGCGTCGGTGCTGTCGGGCTGCACGGTACGGCCCCAGTCGCTCGAGGCCCTGTACGGCCGCCGGTTGTCGAGCTGCCAGAACCGTTTCTGGGAGATCGGGGCGTCGCCGAAGGCGTCGGCGTCGCGCAGTGCCTCCGCCATACTCGCGGTGCGCGCGCTGGCGTTGTCCGCCCAGTGGAGCACTTCCGCCTCGAGCGTCAGCGGCGGGACGGGGCTGCCGTACTCGAGGCGGCCGTGATGTGACAGGATGAGGTGCAGCAGCAACTGCCGCTCCGTCGGCGTGCACGGCGGGTCCTCGGCCGGGGCCTCGTCGAGCCGCCGCTCGAGCATCAGGGCGCCCTGGACCACGTGGCCGACCAGGTGGTGGACCTCGGTGTAATCGAACATCCCATCCCAGCGATACGCGTCGATCTTCCCGATGTCGTGGAGCAGCGCGCCCGCGAGCACGACCTCGGGGTCGGCACCGGCGGCCCGGGCGATGGTGCGTCCGATGGCCGCGACCTCCACCGTGTGCTGCAGCAGCCCGCCGAGTGCCGCGTGGTGGCCCGCGACGCTGGCCGGGCACGCCCCGAAACGGCGGCGGAAATCGGCGTCCTCGAAGAACAGAGCGACGACGCGAGCGAGGCGCGGCGCCTGCAGCTCGGCGCGCCAGGTGTCCACGGTCTCCCAGAGGCGCGTCACGTCGCCGACGCTGGGGAGCAGCCGATCGAGCTCGGCCTCCGAGGACTGGGGCGCGAGCAGACGCAGCGAGCTCACGCGCAGCTGACGCCGGCCGCGGTAGTCGGCGATCTCCCCCAACACCTGCACCACGTGCCCGCGCCGCACGCCCTCGATCATCGCCTGGTCGCGATCCCAGAACGGGGCGCTCGGCACGCGCCCCGAGGCGTTGCCGAAGGTGAGCACCGTGCAGGCGCCACCCTCGAAGGCCTTCTGCTCGGCGTCGAGCACCAGTAAGGTGTCCTGCACTCGCTCACCGGGGCGCAGGGACGGCAGGTCGAGGATGGTAGACATGGAGGCGGGGAAATATACAGGCGCACGGAGCAGGGAGCAGACTGAAACAACGCGAGACGTAGCATTGTGTTGCATCGTCACGTACCGCTCTGTGCTCCGTGCTCTCCGGTCTTCAGCCGGGGCAGGTCCGTCTCCCGGTCGTGCTCCTTGTGGAACGGCAGCCGGGGGGCGCGGATGGGAAGCAGGTGCGCGATGGAATTCGCGTAGTACTCGAGCAGCGGCCGTCCACGCGGCAGGATGATGAGGCTCGTGCCTTCCGCCACCACGAGCCGGCGCAGTCGCAACATGCGCCAGGCGCGGTCCCACACCTCCTCGATCCGCGCGCCGCCGCGGACCACCTTGCCGTTCACGTCGCGCAGCCGGTCGCGCAGCACGTCCATCCGCTCGAGCAGGGCCTCGCGGCGCACCACGGACTGCTCGAAGGACAGCAGCGCGGCGGCGGCGAGGGGCACGGGCGTCACGGGAACGATCGCGCCGATGCGCTGCATCATCTCGTCCGCGAGGCGCTGCAGCTCGGGGAGGCGCCGATCCCTGGGCCATTCGAGCACGCCGGCCGGTGCGGTGGCGAGCCACGCCCGCAGACTCTGCGGTGTGCCGAAGTTGACCGCCACGCGGCCGTAGCGGCGCAACCGGCCCGTGACGAGCCGGACCGTATTGCCCAGCACGTAGCTCACGACGGTGGCCATCTGCGACAGGAGCGCGGGCCGGTCGCGCGGGTCGATCAACTCCCGGATCAGGGAGCGGTCTTCGAGGACGCGGTCGTAGTTGAGCGCGACGGGGACGAACCAGACGTCCCGCTGGAAGGAGGGGTCGAGCACCGAGCGGCAGATGTAATCGAGCAGCCCCAGCTTGGGCGGACGCAGCCGGCCGTCGCGCGTGAGCCCGCCCTCGGGGAAGATGCCCTGCGTGACGCCGTTGGTCGTGATGAGCTGGACGTAACGCTCGAGTACCGCGTGGTAGAGCGGCTGGCGGAAGCGGCGCCGGATGAAGTACGCGCCGAACGACTTGAAGACGTACTCGAGCGGCCACGCGCGCGCCCATTCGCCCACGGCATAGCTCACGTGCGTGCCGCGGGCCAGTACGTAGGCGACCACCACGTAGTCCGCGTTGGAGCGGTGGTTCATCAGGTACACGACCACGTCCCGTTTGGGGATGCGGCCGAGCGCGGCCTCGTCCTGATAGTCCACGCTCACCTTGTAGAGCAGGTTGACCAGCAGCTTCGCCGCGTTGTACCCGAGCTTGTAGTAGGAGAGCACGTTGAGATAAGGGACGATCTCGTCGACGTAGCTCGCGACGAGCCGCCACACCCGGGGCTCGGAGACTCCCTGCTCGCGGGCGTGCTCGGCCACGGCGACGCCGACCACGGGGTCGTCGAGCAGGGCGGCCTTGGCGAGCCGGCGCTGCTGCAGGTGATAGCGCGCCAGCCGCGTGCGGAGCCGCAGCACGGCGCGCTGCGCCATGCGGCGGAGTCGATTGCGGGCGAGGTAGAGGAGGCCGCTGCCGGCGCCGACTCCCAATGCTCCTGTGATGGCCCAGTCCCGAGCGGTCACGCGGCGGGGAATTGTCCTTCGGCTTTGAGTCGCTGGAAGGCCATGCCCTTGAGCCGGGCGATGCGCACGGCCATCGGCGGATGCGTCGCCAGCAGATTGGCGACGCCCCCCTCGCGCATGTTCATGCGCCGGCCGAGCGGGTCGGCGATGCAGAGGTGGGCGGCTCCCCGCTTGATCGAGCTGGTGGGGGCGTCCGCGCTTTCGATCTTCTGGAGCGCCGTGGCGAGCGCCATCGGGTTCCGGGTGAACTGCGCGCCCATCGCATCGGCGAGATACTCCCGTTTCCGGCTCACGGCCATCGCGAGGAACTGCGAGATGATCGGCGCCAGGATCCAGGTGATGACCCACAGCACGAGCAGGACGATGGCCAGCTGGCCGAGGCCGCCCTTCTTGCCGCCCCCCCCGCCACCGCCGCGCGAACCCCCGCCGCCGCCCACGCGGAAGCCGCCGCGCATCAGGCGTCCCATGCCGTCGTGCATGAGGGCGACGGCCCCCACCAGCGCGGCCAGGGTGGTCATGAGTCGTACATCGAGGTTCTTCACGTGTCCCAGCTCGTGGCCCACCACCGCCTGGAGCTCGTCCCGCGAGCACAGGTCGAGCAGCCCCTGAGTGACGGCGATGTGGGAGTGCAGCTGGTCGAGGCCGGTGGCGAACGCGTTCGGATCGGGGTCGGGGACGAGCCAGATGCGGGGACGGGGCACGCCGGCCGCGATCGCCATCTCCTCCACGACGTTGACCAGCTGGCGCTCCTTGTCGGTCTGCGGCTCGGTCACTTCCCGCGCGCCGGTGGACCAGAGGACCTTGTTCGGACCGGTCGCGAAGCCGTAGCGGGCGATGCCGGCGCCGATGGCGGTGAGGACGAGCCCGAACCAGGGGAAGGAATGGTGATAGGCGTCCGGGGCGGCATCGGCCGTAGCGAGGTGGAAGATGAGATCGCCGCCGAACCCGAGCCAGGCGAAGAACAGCACGAAGCCAATCACCAGCGCGATGGTGCGCCGGCGATTGGCCTCCTGCTGCTGAAACAGGTTGAGCGAAGCGTCGTCCGTCACGCCTTGGGCTTCATCGAGAGATCGACCTGCGGAACGGCCCGCTCCCCTTCGTCGGTGATCTCCCACAGCTCGGCCGGTGACGCCTTGGCGATGCCGGCGAACAGGTTGGTGGGGAACTGCATCTGCTTGGTGTTGTACTGGGTCGCCGTGTCGTTGTACATCTGCCGCGCGAAGCTGATCTTGTTCTCGGTGGACGTGAGCTCTTCCTGCAGCTGCGACACGTTGCCCGTCGCCTTGAGCTGCGGATACTGCTCCACCACCACGTTGAAGCGGGACAGCGCGGCGGTCAGCTGGTTTTCGGCCGCGGCGACCTGCTGCATCGCACCGGGTCCGGCGTTCGCCCCGGCGGTAATCGCCTGATTCCGGGCCTGGATCACGGCCTCGAGGGTCTGCCGCTCGAAGTCCATGGCGCCCTTCACCGCGTTCACGAGATTGGGGATCAGATCGTGCCGGCGTTTCAGCTGCACGTCGATCTGCTTGAACGCGTTGAGGGTCTGGTTCTTGAGATTGATCAGTCCGTTGTAGGCGGCGATCCCGTACAACACGACGGCCGCCAGGACGATCAGGAGGATCAGCCCCATGGTTGCTCCTCGAGGAAGTTGGGGTGAGCGATGCTTACGCGGGCCACTGCGGCAATAGTTTCGCCAGCGCCTGCCGCACCATTTCCGCCACGCCGGCTTCGTCGGGCCCGAGACGGGCGAGCGGGTGGTCCGCGTCGAGATGCAGCTCCACACCGCGGGCCACGGGGATCCGCCGCCAGCTGCTCGGGCCGCCGGGCTCGCGCTCCACGTCCCGGGCCATCCACGCATTGATGGCGCGCCCGGACCGGCCACGCGGCAGTCCCTCGCCGCCGCGCAGCGACAGGCGATCGGGAGGCGGGAGCGCGGCGCCGAGCGTCTGCGCGGCGCGCCGCTCCAGCACGTCTCCCGTCTGATCCTGCATCTCGCGTATGATGGCCGCGAGCGTCGCGCCCTCCATCTGGCGCAGCTTGATGCACAGCAGCTGGAGGAAGTGCCGGTAGGTGTAGGTCGCGGCCGTGCCGCGGCCCTCCGGAGGAGACACGAGCCCCTTCGCCACGTAGAACCGGATGGTGCGCTGGCTGGGCGTGGCCCGGGCGGCCGCGTTGATCGGGGTCACCGCTGACGCCTGCAGCACCGCCCCCACGACCATCGACAGGTCGTGGAGGTTCCAGGGGGCGAGATTGCGATACTCCCGCAGTGTGTGGAGGGGATCGCGCTGCGTCGCGGCGGTCATTCGGCTCCCAGCCCGACCTTGCTTGGACAGGCAAACGATAGCGGTTCCCGGCTCGGGGGGTTAGCCCGCGCGCAGCCCCGCCACGCCGGGCTTTTTCGATCGTGGCGGCGTGAAACGGATGACAGCCGGCGAGCCGAAGCGTTGTAGTGTAGGCCCGTGCGCGGATTCACCCTCGTCGAGCTGCTCGTCGTGCTGCTGATCCTGGCCGTGGCGGCTTCCATGGGGGTGCCGCGGTTGGGGGCAGCCCTGGACCGCATCGCCACCGACGGGGCCGCGCGCGACATCACGACCGCCCTGGCCACGGCGCGCGCCGCCGCGGTGCTGCAGGGAACGCGCGCCCGTCTCCGCATCGCCGCCGACTCGCTGCGGGTCGACCGGGAGGGCGCGCAGGGCTGGGAGCCCTACGCTCGCTGGCCGGGTCCGGCCGCCTCGGGCGTGGCCCTTCAGGTCTCGAATCCCGAAATCGTCTTCGGACCGCTGGGACTGGGGTGGGGCCTGGCCAATACGCGGGTCGAGCTGCGGCGCGGGTCCCAGATTGAAACGATCACGACCTCGCGTCTGGGTCGCGTCAGGAGGGGGTAACGGGGGAACCGCTGTCCCGGCTGCAACGGTTTCGAGGGAGCGCGCATCAAAGGGAGTGACGCGGTCGCCGAAGGGGGTGCAACAATTCCCGGGGTGGCCGCGTATGATGGGCGCCTGACATTCATAGATCCAAGAGGTCGCGGCCGAGGTGTGACGGCCACTTCGCCCGACCCGCCAGCCCGGGGTGCGCAAGCCCCCGGGTTTGGTCTTTTCAGGCCCCGTCTGCTCCTTCGAGAAACACCAGCGAGCGGCGCCGGGTGACGACCTCGGCGAGGGCGGCGAAGACCTTGGGGTCGAGCACGGTCCCGGCCAGGTCACCCATGCGCCGGATCGCCTGGGGGGAGGGGAGCTTCTCCTGGTAGGGGCGGCTGGTGCACAGGGCATCGTAGATCTCCGCCGCGCCGATGATGCGGGCCCCGATCGGGATTTCCTCGCCGCGCAGGCCGTCGGGATATCCGGTACCGTCCCAGCGCTCGTGATGACTGCGGACGCTCCCCAGGACCGGCCCGAGGTGCACCAGCGGGGACAGGATCTGCGAGCCGATGATCACGTGCTGCTTGACGTGCTCGTACTCCTCCGGCGTGAGCGGCCCCTGCTTGTTCATCACACTCTCGCGTGTCCCGATCTTCCCGATGTCGTGCAGTCGTCCGGCGAGTCGGATCTGCTCGACTTCGTCGTCGGACAGGCGCAGGTGGGCGGCGACGGTGGCGGCGAGGTCGGCCACCCGGGCGGAATGACCGCGGAGGTATGGGTCCCGCGCCTCCATCGCGTTGACCATCGCCTCGAGGGTCGCAATCGTGACGCGGTGGGCCTCGGCGCGCTCGCGGGCCCATTCCTCCTTCAGCTGCACTTCGAGGTGCCGGCTCTCGACCAGGCCCGCGCGCCGGCGCAGGGCCCGCTGCACGGCCCGGGCGAGATCGTCGAGCTCGATCGGCTTGGTGAGATAGTCCATCGCGCCACGCTGCATGCACAGCGCGGCGGTGGTCGCGTCGTTGACGGCCGAGAGCATGACGACCGCCAGATCGGGAGCGACCTCGAGCGCCTGCGGCACGAGGTCGATACCGCTCATGCCGGGCATCCGGATGTCGGCCAGCATGAGGGCGATGTCGTGTTGCTGGAGCGCGGCGAGCGCCTCCTGGCCGGAGGCCGCCGTGTGCACCGCGAACTGCTCCCCCTCGAGGAACCGTTTGAGGGCGTTCCGAATCGGCTCCTCGTCGTCCACGACCAGCAGGGCGACGGAGGGGGGAGGCGGACGATTCGGCACGTGATTCGATCCCTCTGGTGAGGGGTCGAAGTTACGCGCCGATGAACTGCAACGCCACGGGAGCCGGCACGAGTCCCGCCCGGTGGCCGCGCGCCAGCAACTCCTCCACGGCCCGGCGTCCCTGCTCGCCGTAATCCACAGTGAAATCGTTCACGTACATGCCCACGAACCGGTCGGTCTGGGCGGGATCGAGCCCGCGGCTGTAACTCTGCGCGTGCGCCAGCGCCGCGGCACGGTGGGCGAGCCCGTACTCGATGCTGGCCTTCAGGTCGCGGGCGATTGCCGCGAGCAACGGATCGCCCAGGTCGCGTCGCGCCACGTTGCCTCCCAGCGGCAGGGGCAGGCCGGTCTCTTCATGCCACCATTCTCCCAGGTCCACCCAGAGGTGCAGCCCGCGGTCGGCGAAGGTGAGCTGGCCCTCGTGGATGAGGAGGCCGGCGTCGGCGCGGCCCGCGGCGACATAGTCCTCGATCTGGTCGAATGGGACGACGACGTGCCGGACATCGGGCTGGTACAGCCGCAGCGCGAGGTAGGCGGTGGTGAGCTCCCCGGGGACGGCGACCGTCCGCCCGGCGAGCGCGGCGCGGGGATCCGCGGGAGGGGCCGTCCGAGCCACGACGCGCGGGCCGTAGCGGTCGCCGATCGAGGCGCCGTGGGCCAGCAGGACGTAGCGATCGGCGAGGTAGGCGTAGGCGTGCAGCGACACCGCGGTGACTTCGAGCTCGCCGGCGAGGGCGCGCCGGTTCAGCGTCTCGATGTCGGCGAGCTCGTGGACGTAGCGCCGGTCGCCCGTATCGACTTTCCCGGCCGCGAGCGCCCAGAACATGAAGGCATCATCGGAATCCGGGCTGTGCGCGACGTGAATGAGGCGGGTCAAGCGCCGGTCAGCTCCCGGACCGGCTGGTGGCCTCGGCGTGGAACCCGTCCAGGATGCGGGCGTGCTCGGCGTACTCCGGCCGCTTGCGGGCGCGCTCGGCGGTCTCGTTCTTGAGGAAGTCCTGATAGGCCTGCGTCACGGCGCGCGTGTCGTTCTTGGCCTGGGCGGCACGGGCGCGCAAAACGAAAATGAACAGATGGGTCGGCGCCTGCTGGCGAATGGTATCGGCCTCGCTCAACGCCGCCGCCGCGTCGCCTCCCACCAGCTGCAGGAGCCCGATGTCGAAGTGCGAGTCGAGGGTCATGGCGGGAAGCTGCTGGTAGGTCCCGATCGCCATGGGCAGGAAGAACTGCACGCTGTCCTGTTTTCCCTCTTCCTGGAGCCGCATCACCCGGTCGAACAGGCGCTGCGCGCGCTCCTCGGGCGACATCTGGCTGATGTCGAGGGCCGAGGCGCCACCTCCTCCGGCGGACGGTGCGGCACCGACCGGCGGCGCCCCGGTGGCAGCCGGCCCGCCGCCGCGCGTCAGGACCACGACGAGCAGCGCGCCGACCGCGAGGCCGGCGATGCCCCAGGGGAGGCCAGCTTTCCAGCCCGAAGACGCGCTGGTTGGATTGGTGTTGGCTCCGCACTTGTGACAGAAACGGGCGCCGGGAGAGAGTGCTGCACCGCAGGCGTGACAGTTCATAGGGGCAGGAATCTAACTGGCATCCGCGACGATGGCAGCGTAGCGTATGGGGAATGAGCGAGCCATTCCCCGGGCAGGATCGGACACGGCACATGGGCGAGTTGAAGCGCGGGCCGAGCCGCTGGGACGTCTATCTCGAGGTGGAGTCCGACCCGGAAATGGCGGCGGTGCGCGGTCGCATCCACTTCGTGGGCGAAGGGGCTCGCAAGACGACCGGGTGGGTGTTTCTCGAGCGACAGGAAAAGGAAATCCTCGAGCGATTCGGTGAATTTTCGGCCGTGGAGTTGCTGCAGTTTGTCGAATCCATCCCAGGATAAAAATGGTGGATGCGTCGGGCAGTAGCGTCGAGTAGTGACCCTCCAGCAGCTTTGCCCATTCATATCCCTACGGAAAAGTGCGTGCCGGGACGAGTCCGCTTGACGAATCTGCTTGACGCCTTCGCTCGACGCCTTTGCTTGACGTTGTTGCCGTTGTCTTTGGCCTGCGACATCCTCCCACGCAAAGGCGACACGCTGGGCGAGCAACAACAGGCCCAGTGGCTCATCGCCGCCCGGCTGGTCGTCGACACCGATCCGAGCCTTACGCTCGTGCGGCTGCGCGCGCAGCCGCTCGATTCCGCGCACGGCGGGCACCACGTGCTGCTGGCGCGCTTCGAGTTCAACCCAAGCGAGGGGTCGGGCGACGAATACGCGCTCAACATCGGGCTGGACCTGGGAAACGTCCGAGCCCTGGAGATCGGGACGCCCTATCCGCTGGGCCCGCCCCCCGCGGGGATCCCCGCCTACGGCACGGTCACGTGCCTGTGCCGGCCCCTCAAACCGGATTCCATGGTGGGAAGCCTCATGCTGCTGCATCGCGGCGTCGGCCAGCTCTATGGACGCATCGACGCGACGCTATTCTTCACCGCATGGGACGACTCGAGCCGCCACGTGAGCTACCGGCTGCGGCAACGCTTCGACGGCATGCGGTGACACGGAGGCTGGCATGCG
>DATGDT010000003.1:0-8084 GCA_035310725.1 Gemmatimonadales bacterium | reverse complement strand
GCCGGGCCGACGGCAGCGTCGCCATCGGGTCGGCCCGGGGGGCCGAGCAACGACACGCACTCGCGGGTCGTGCGAAGCCGAACCGCTCGCACCGGGCGAAATGAAGAACGGCGCGGACCGCACCTGGCGGCTGCGGCTGTATGTGGCGGGGCAGACGCCGAAATCGATCACCGCCCTCGCCAACCTGCAGCGCCTGTGCGACGGCCACCTCGCGGGCCGCTACCGCATCGAAGTGGTCGATCTCGTGCGGCAGCCGCATCTGGCGCGCCGGGACGACATCGTCGTGGTCCCGACGCTGGTGCGCCAGCTGCCGCCGCCGATCCGCAAGATCATCGGCGACCTCTCGAACGTGGAGCGCGTCCTGGTCGGACTGGACGTGTCGCCGCGTGATGACGGGAACTAGGCAGCGCGCACCGTGATCAGGAAACGCAAGGCGTCGCGCCACCCTCGGGAGGGCGTCGAGGAGCTCCGCAGCCGGGTCCAGGCCGCCGAGGATACGCTGCGCGCCATTCGGACGGGGGAGGTGGATGCCCTGGTGGTTGCACACGCCGGGGACGACCACGTCGTGACGCTCCAGGGCGCGGACCTGCCGTATCGCATGCTGCTCGACCAGATGTACGCGGGCGCGGTGACGCTGACCCCGGACGGCGTCATCGTGTACTGCAACCAGCGGTTCGCCGACATCGTCCGGACGCCGCTTGCACGCGTCATCGGCTCGGCGCTGCACCGGTTCGTGCCGCCCGCCGGGCAGTCGACGCTCGCCGCGCTGCTCGAACCGGCGAGCCGGGGCCGGACGAAGGACGAGCTCGTGATCCGGGCGGGCGACGGTACGTCGGTGCCGGTATCGGTCACCTTCGCGCCGTTGCGGTTGGCGGCGGGCGCGGAGGTGAGCGGGGTGATCGGCGTGGTCGTGGATGCCACCGAGCGGAAGCAGCAGGAGGAGCTCCGGAGCCGGCTGATCGAGCAGGTGATGACCGCCCAGGACGCGGAGCGGGGGCGGATCGCCCGTGAGCTGCATGACGAGACCGGGCAGGCGCTGACGGCCCTCCTGGTGGGGTTGCGCACGATCGAGGAAGCCCGGACCACGGCGGAGGCGGTCGAGCTGGCGCAACGGCTGCGGGAGGTCGCCGCCCGAACCCTGCGCGATGTGGGACGCCTGGCCCGGGGACTCCACCCCAGCGTCCTCGACGATCTGGGGCTCGCCGTGGCCGTGACCCGCCACGTGCAGGAGTTCGCCCGGGTGCACGGGATCGCGGAGGAGACGCGGATCGAGGGGATCGATGCGAATCCCCCGTCGCCGGTGGTGCAGACCACCGTGTACCGGGTGCTGCAGGAAGCGCTGACCAACGTCGCGAAGCACGCCGGCGCGCGGCGCGTGCGCGTTCGCCTGACGTGCGACGCGACGGCGGTCGCGCTACGCGTGCAGGATGATGGCGAGGGTTTCGAGCCGGGCGCCGTTGGTCGCCGAGGCCTCGGTCTCCGCAGCATGGAGGAGCGGGCCGCGCTGCTCGGCGGTGTGGTACAGATCGCATCCGCTCGCGGGAAGGGCACCACGATCACGGCCCGCTTGCCGTTGCGACCGTCGTAGCGCGCATGTCGAGAATCCGCGTGCTGATCGCCGACGACCATGCGGTCCTTCGGGCCGGCCTTCGAATGCTGATCGACGCCCAGTCCGACATGCTTGTCGTCGGCGAGGCCGCGGACGGCCCCGAGACGGTGACCCGGGCTCGGTCCTCAGGGTCCGACGTCGTCCTGCTGGACCTCTCCATGCCCGGCCCCCCGGCCACGGTGACCATCGAGCGGCTGGTCCGCCTGGCGCCGAGCCCCCGGATCCTCGTCCTCACCATGCACGACGATCCGGTCTACCTGCGGTCCGCGCTCCAGGCAGGCGCCTCCGGCTACATCGTCAAGAAGGCGGCGGACGTCGAGTTGTTGAACGCGATTCGCATCGTGCATCGCGGCGGCAGCGTCGTGAACCTGACGCGTCCCGGCGAATCAGCGGGCAGCGACGAAATCCAGCGCGTACGCCGCGACTCGCCGACGGCCGGCGGGACCAAGCCGTTGAGTCGCCGCGAGGTCGAGGTACTCCGACTGCTGGCGCAAGGGCATACGAATCAGGAGGCGGCGGACCGGCTGGCCGTGAGCGTCAAAACCATCGAAACGCACCGCAAGCGGCTGAGCGACAAACTTGGCCTCAGGAGCCGCGCGGAGCTGTTTCGCTACGCCGTCGAGTCGCGCCTGCTGTAGTGTCGGGGTTTCTCCCGACACCCGCCCCGCTGTTGGGGTGTTACCCCGATAGCCACCGGCCCTATCGTGCGCCACCTTTGCATCCGGGGTCTCAGTCCTTGGTGAGCGGCGTCACCGGCTCCGGGGCTGCTCGCAGGATCGCCCCATGAACCTGAACGGGGACACTCCTCTGGGAAAACGCATCCGGCTGTTGGTCATCGACGACAATCGACTCGTCCGCGAGGGGCTCAGAGTCCTGCTCGACGAACAGCAAGACCTGAAAGTCGTGGCGACCGCGGAGGACCGGGCGACCGGGCTGCGCCATTTGGCGGAGTCCACGCCGCACATCGCGCTGGTCGACGCCGCGTTGGACAACGGCGACAGTTTCGAGTTCGTGGGACTGCTCCGCAAGACCGCGCCGGAGGTCAAGGTGATCGTGATGGATCTGCTGCCGGCGCCCGAAGACGTGATCGAATTCGTCAAGGCCGGGGCCAACGGCTTCATCATGAAAGACGCGACGGTCCAGGATCTCGTGAGCACGATTCGATCGGTCGCGCTGGGGGCGGACGTGGTTCCGCCGGCGCTGACGGGCACCCTGCTGTCCCACATCGCGCAGCAGGCGGTGGCGGTTCGTCAGGTGCCGGGTGCGGCGGACGCCGTGCGAATGACGAAGCGTGAGAAGGAGATCATGAACCTGATCGCCGAGGGCCTGAGCAACAAGGAGATCGCCCAGCAGCTCAACATCGCCACCTACACCGTCAAGAGCCACGTGCACAACATTCTGGAGAAGCTGGCGCTGCACAGCCGGCTGCAGATCGCCGCCTACACCCACCGGGCAGGGCCCCTCTCCACGGCGACGTAGCACCCGTCGGCTGATCCCGCGGTTCAGGTCTTCGGAGCGCGCTTTCTCTTCGGAGCGCGGTTTCCGTCCGTCACGCGCGGCAGCGAAAACCGCGCGGGCCCGGTGAGGGCGAATCGCATGTTGAGATGCTCTAGCTCGGCCTCGATCGCCCGATCGACGTGCCGCACCTGGCCGGGGTCGTCGGTCACGACGAGGATGTGGGTGATGTTGGACTCCACCACGATCCGGCCGGTCCACAGGCGTCCCCCGCGGCGCGCCGCCGCCTGTGCGCGGCGCAGCAGCACGCGGATCTTCCGAAAGCGCGGCTCGGGCTGCGGAGGATTGAGCTCATAGGCGTAGACCCAGCGCCCCGGCACCCGCCGTCGTTGCCCCTTGGTGACCATAAGACCGTCCTCTCTCCTCTTCAGCTTGACAAGCTACCCAGCGGGCGCACGGCAGCGCCATCGCTCTTGTGGGTGACGCCCGGCGCGCTCCATGTGCGTGGACTTGGTGATCCGTCCCGCTGAGCTTCTTCCTGGACCGAAGGAGCTACACCGTTCCACTCGCCATAGCTAAGCCGCCGTTCATCCGATGGGGGGATGTCGGTGGGGTGCGGGCACCGGCAGGTTTGGCTTGGAGAACTGCCATGCCGAGAAGTGGATGTGTGTGGGCCTACGCCTATCGGATCATCCCGCCACAGCCGAAGCAACGCCTCGATACGATCCAAGCGCTCCTGGACCACGAACATGGCGTCGCGCTGCAGGAGGCTCGCAGCTGGGCAGGTCGGCTGGTGCTGGAACGGCGGGCCACGCGGATTCTGATCGTGAGCGACAGCCCCGACCAGGAGCGCGCCGTCGACTACCGGTTGGCGGACGAGGTGCGGCGGCTGCAGGCAACGCTCGTCCGCACGGTGCCGCTGGAGATCTCGGCGGACACAACAGACGGAACAACGCAGCAGTCATGAGGGAGGAGGGACACAACCATGTTTCTGTTCCTGGTCGCTGTGCTCGTGGTGCTCTGGTTGCTCGGGTGGGGGGCATTCCACGTTGGGGGTGGCCTGATTCACCTGCTGTTGATCGTGGCCGTGGTGTTCCTGGTGCTCCACTTCGTGCGGCGCCGCCAGGCGTGAAAACAGAATCGGAAGCTCCCGGCGCTCCTCCTCTATCAGCTGAGCCTGGCCGCCCCCACGCCCCCCGTCGGCTCGTACGACACGGCCACCGCGCGGCGGGGAGCCACCGTGTTCGCCGGCCCCGGCCGGTGCGCGAACCTGCCACGTCCCGCCGCACTACACCGAAGCGGACAGTGGCCTGCACGTCCCGGGAGCCGCAGGCACGGATCCGGAGCTCGCGCAACGGGGATCGACCGGGCGGTATCGCACGACGCCGCTCCGAGGCCTGTGGCAGCACCCGCCGTACTTCCATGACGGCAGCGCGGCGACGCTCGAGGCGGTGGTCGACCATTACATCCGGGTGCTCGGCCTGGATCTCCAGCCACAGCAGCGGACGGACCTGGTGCAGTTCCTCCGGTCGCTGTAGCGGGTCACTCGGCACCTGGGAGGGATCTCCATGGCCACACGAACGGACCGCATCATGGGCGCGGCGGTACGCGCCGCGCGGCGAGCCAAACAATGGGCACTGGTGGCGGCGCGGGAAGCCGACCGTCTGCTGCAAGAGGCCCGGAAGCAGGCCGACTCCGAAGACCGGCGGCGCCGGCTCAAACAGACGCTGCTGAAGTCCGAGCGGGTGCTGAAAGTCGCCGGCCGGGCAGCGCTCGTCGCCGGGGTCGCGGCGGGCATCGCGGCCGCCCGGGCCGAGCGCCGTGGTCGCACACTACCGAAAGGGTCGGCGCGCTAGCACGGCTGGCCCGGCGATCCGTGTACCGACCACCGCAGGAGACCGGCGGCGGCCCCCCGATCGGGACCGCCGCCGCTCCTCGTTCAGGACCGCCGGCGCGTGAACCTGCGGTGCCCCCGGATCGCGGAGAGATCGATCAGGAGCGCCACAATGAGGCCCACGACGGGCCCGGTCGTCCACGCGCCGCCGAACCAGTGGTGCACCGCCGAATACCAGAGCAGGGTCGTGGGCAGAAAGAGGAAGCCCACGATGGGCAGCAGCAGCGAGGGGAAGAGACCGTCGAACCAATGGGTGAAATACCAGAGGAGGGCGACCGCGAGGCGCGGCGTCAGGAGGATGAGGACGGCGAGGATGCAGGGCATGGCGCGCTCCTGAGCTGCTCAGTTGCCTGATCCGCTGCCGGCGTCCGTGTAAATCGCCAATCTCCACCGCCGGTTCTGCCTCCGCCGTCATCCGAGTCGTTCGTGGCGGTCGGCTCGGTTTCGCCGCAGGGATGATACACGACGTCATGGAGAATGCCCCGGAGTGCGGACGCCCGGTATCGCCCGGAGGGATGGAAATGGAAAGAGAGTGGAACCCCGTCCTGCCTGTGGTGTCCGTCGAAGGAGCTAAGTCGTTGTTCATCCCGCTGAGTGATGTTGCTCAACGGCCCGTATAGGGAGGTTGAAGTTGAGGATAGCAGCGTTTCCCAGCCGGCCAGCGTCACCGCCGGCCCGGGCTTGAGACTATACAGGGAGTACTCGTCCAATGTCACGAACATCTTGGTTCACCCGCGGCCGGTTCCTCGGCCTGCTGTGCTTCTTCGCCGGCATCGGCGCGAGCGGCTGCGCCATCAATCCGGCCACCGGCTCCAATCAGCTCATGCTGGTCAGCGAGTCTCAGGAAATCGCGATGGGCCGGCAGGCCGACACCGCGGTCATCGCGACCATCGGACTCTATCCGGATGCCGCGTGGCAGCGCTACATCCAGCAGTTCGGCGCACGGCTCGCCGCCACGACGGAGCGCCCCAACCTCCCATGGACGTTCCGGGTGGTGGACGACCCGGCGGTGAACGCCTTCGCGCTCCCCGGCGGCTTCGTGTACGTGACGCGGGGACTGCTCACCCATCTCACCTCCGAGGCGGAGCTGGCCTCCGTCGTCGGTCACGAGATCGGCCACGTCACCGCCCGGCACACGGCCGCCGAGATGAGCAAGCAGGAGCTCATCGGGCTGGGTCTGGCCGTCGGCAGCATGGCGAACGCCCAGGTGGCGAAATACGCGGGCACCGCGAATCAGGCGCTCGGCATCCTCTACCTCAAGTTCTCCCGAGACGACGAGAGCCAGGCGGACCAGCTCGGCCTGCGCTATATGCGCAAAGCCAACTTCGATCCGCGCCAGATGCCCGAGGTGTTCCGCATGCTCGACCGGCTGACCGCGGCCGAGGGCGGCGCCCGCCTCCCCACGTGGCTCGAGACGCACCCCAGTCCGGCGAACCGGGTCGCCGCCATCAACTCTCAGATCGCGGCGCTGCCGCAGGATTTCTCGGGGACGAGCGTCAACCGCGACGCCTACGAGCGGCTGCTGGAGGGCCTGGTGTTCGGGCTGAATCCGCGCCAGGGCTATTTCGTGGGCAGCCAGTTCTCGCATCCCGATCTGGCGTTCCGCGTGACGTTCCCCGATGGCTGGGCCACGAACAACGGGGCGCAGGCAGTGGTCGCGGTCAGCCCACAGGGCGATGCCGCGGTCGAGCTGTCGCAGGCACAGGCGCAGAGCGCGGATGCGGCAGCCCGGGCCTTCCTGTCGCAGCAGGGGATCACGGGCGGCACCGCCGCGCGCACGACCCAGAGCGGGCTGTCCGGCGTGAGCGCGCCCTTTGCGGCCGCCACCACGAACGGCGAGCTCCGGGGCAGGGTGACGTTCGTCGAGTACGGTGGCGGCGTCTATCAGCTCGTGGGCTACGCTACGGCCGCGCGGTGGCCGGCCTACCAGGCGACGGCGGAGCGCACGCTGGGGAGCTTCCAGCGACTCACCGATCCCGCGGCGCTGAACGCGCAGCCGCAACGCGTCACCATCGTGCCGCTCAGTCAGCGGACCACGATCGAGGCGCTCTTGCAGCAACGGGCATCGCCCGTGTCCGCCGAGACGCTGGCCCTCATCAACCAGGTCGAACGGCAGACGCCGCTCGAAGCGGGGCGGCTCGTGAAATGGGTCATCGGACAACCACTTCCCTCATCGACCACTTCGCGCGCGACCGGCAAATGATCGCGCGGAAGCGGCAGCAAGTTCTCGCAAGACAACGGAGACGCATCATGAAACCGAATTACTGGACCAGCGTGGTGGCGGCCTTGAGCGTTGCCACCCTTGTCGCCTGCAAGCCGACCGGGCAGGCGGCCGAAACCACAGCCGCGACGAAGACCCCGGCAGCCCGGGCCACCCGCACGCTCGACGCCGGGCGGCAGTTCACCATGGCTACGACGGAGACCATCAGCTCCAAGACCTCGAAGCCGGGCGATTCGTTCACCGCGACGGTCGTGGCGGACGTGACGGATGACGCGGGCCGGGTGGCCATCCCGGCAGGCTCGGTAGTGTCCGGGACGATTACCGACGTCAAGTCCGCGCCGAACCCGAGCAGCCCGGGCACGCTGACGCTGGCGGTGAACAGCGTGAACGTCCGCGGCCGGAGTTATCCGATCGAGGCCAGCATCGATTCGCTGGATACCGAGCGTCAGGGCCAGGGCGTCACAGGGGGCGACGTGGCCAAGGTGGGCGCGGGCGCGGCCGCGGGTGCGATCCTGGGCCGGGTCATCGGCAAGAACACCAAAGGTGCGGTGATCGGCGGGATCATGGGCGGTATCGTCGGCGCCGGCATCGCGGTGCAGGGCAAGGACGCGAACATCGTTCTCCCCGCCGGGACCCACGTAGTGGTCACGCTGGGGACACATCTCACCGTCACATGAAGCCTCTGGTCATTGCCGGCATCGTGATCGCCGGTCTCGGAGCCTACGTGCTGATGAAAGGGCTCACCTACCGATCCCAGAGCAACGTTCTGAAGGTCGGCGACCTGCAGGTCACCGCCGAAGAACACCGGCTGGTGCCCCCGTGGGTCGGCGGGGTCGCGGTCGTCGGCGGATTGGTGCTGATCGGCGCCGGCGTTCGGGGGCGTCGTGGAGCGTAACACGTCGAGG
>DATGDT010000002.1:0-3191 GCA_035310725.1 Gemmatimonadales bacterium | reverse complement strand
GACGACGTCCTCGACGTGCTGCGCGTGCGTGGCGCCGTGATGGCGAACCTGCGCGCCCGAGGACCGTGGGGCATTAGCCTTCCGCGGACCCCGAAGGCGACGCTGCACGCCGTGACCGCCGGCGTGTGTTGGGTGCGCGTCAAAGGACAACCGCCAATCGAACAGCTTCCCGGCGACGTCGTACTGCTGCCGACCGGAGCAGCGCATATCGTGGCGAGCGCTCCTGCCGGACCGACGCGAACGTGGGGCAAGGTCGTCGAGGGGCAAGCTGGTAATCCCGCGCACGAATGCGTGTTCGACGGCCCCGGCGGCGGCAGCTCGACACACGTGATCTGCGCGGGGTTCGAGTACGATCACGAGGTCGCACAACCGCTCCTTTCGCTGATGCCACCCGTGCTGTTCCTGTCGGGACAGGAGATGGCGGAGGGGAGCCCCGTGCAGGCGACGCTACGCGTCCTCCGTCACGAGCTCGCCGCACGAACGTCCGGGTCGGCGACCGTGATCGACCGGCTGATCGACGTCCTGTTCGTTCAGGTGATTCGCGCGTGGTTAGGCACCGAGGACTGCTCCGGGGCGTCCTGGCTTCAGGCACTCCGTGACCCGGCCATTGGGCGCGCGCTCTCTGTCTTGCACGCGGACCCCGCAGCGCCATGGACGATCGAGACCCTCGCGCGCGAGGTGAGCCTGTCGCGGGCCACGCTGACGCGCCGCTTCTCGACCCTGGTCGGCGAGCCACCGCTTTCGTATCTCACGCGCTGGCGCATGGAGCTGGCCGCGCGGCACCTGCGCGAGACAGACAAGGCCGTAAGCACGATCGCACGTCACGTCGGGTACACCTCCGAGTTCGCATTCTCGCGCGCATTCTCGCGGCTACGCGGGCTCCCGCCAGGTCGGTATCGGGCCAAGCTGCGACAAAGGCGCGAGGCAGGAGCCGCGGCGCAGTCAGAGCGCGGCTGGTAACCGCAAGGGCGCAACGTGGTCGCCGGTCAGGGCCGGATAATCCGTGTAGCCCTGTTCGCGACCCCCGTAGAACGTGCTGGGGTTGGCCACGTTGAGCGGCGCATCCTGGGCAAAGCGTTCGACCAGGTCGGGGTTGGCGATGTACGACCTGCCGAAGGCGACGCAATCGGCTCGACTGGCGGCGATGGCCGCGTTGGCGCGTCGCTTGTCGTAGCCGCCGTTCGCCATGTAATGCCCATTGAAACGACGCCGCAACTCGGGGAAGTCGAGCGGCAACTCCGAGCCGTGCACGTCACGTTCCATCACGTGCAGATAGGCCAGTCCGAATGGACGGAGCGTATCGCCCACGTGGTTGAACAGCGCCTGCGGGTCAGAATCGCGCATGTCGTTGTACTGGTTGAGCGGCGAAACGCGGACTCCGACGCGATCGGCGCCCCACACCGCACACACAGCCGCCACCACTTCCTCCAGCAGCCGCGTTCGGTTGGCGATTGAGCCGCCATACTGGTCCGTTCTGTGATTGCTGCCATCACGGAGAAACTGGTCGAGCAGGTAGCCGTTGGCGCCATGCACTTCCACTCCGTCAAACCCAGCAGTCTTGGCATTGTGCGCGGCAATGCGGAAATTCTCGATCAGCGCCGGAATCTCTGAGGTCTCCAGCGCACGCGGCGTGACGAAATCCGTCATCCCCTGATGGGTGAACGCTCTGCCCGCCGGTTTGATGGCGGAGGGTGCCACTGGGAGCGCGTCGTTAGGCAACAGCGAAGGGTGAGAGATTCGTCCGACGTGCCACAACTGCAAGAAGATGCGCCCGCCCTTGGCATGCACCGCGTCCGTCACCCGCTTCCAGCCGGCCACCTGCGCTGGGCTGTGAATACCGGGGGTGCCGGGGTAACCGTGCGCCATATCCGATATCGGTGACCCCTCGGTGATGATGAGGCCGGCCGAGGCACGCTGCGCGTAGTAGGTGGCGTTGATCGGCTGTGGCACGTTGCCGGGCTGCCCCGCGCGGTTGCGGGTCAGCGGCGCCATCACGATGCGGTTGGGCAGTTCGAGACCGCCCAGCCTGATCGGGGTGAACAGGTCTGTTGCCATATCAGTGCTTTGCATTGTCGGGAGTTAGGGCGCCCCGCGGACATGTTCGTCCGCGGGGCGCGAAAGTCCTCGCGAAGCCCGAGGAGTCACATGGCCGCGAATTGACGCTCCACCGCCTTGTGATCCGCCCGCCAGGCGGCATACACCTGTTGGGACATGGGGTCCGGATAGATGTCTTCCTCATTCGCGTCGACGCCGGCGAGCGTGGCGCGAGCCACGTCGATCGCCGGGGGTTTCGGGATCTCGAACGAGCGCGCCATTTCCGTGTCCACGGCACCGGGGAAGACGCCGTGCACCCGGATCCCGCGCTTGGCCAGGTCGGCGCGGAACGACTGCGTGAGCGACCACCCCGCGGCCTTGGAGGCATTGTAGGCGGCGACGCCTGGCATGCTGGCCAGCGAGAGGAGCGTCAGGATGTTGACGATGCTCCCCTCGTTCCGCTCAAGCACGGGCACGAAGGCCGTGATCACGTTGAGCAAGCCGAAGAAGTTCGTTTCCATGTTGCCTCGCACCGCATCCACTGGGATATCGGTGAGGCCGCCCAGGGCGAGCACCCCGGCGTTGTTGATGAGCAGCGTGAGGTCCTTCGCCTGCGCGGCCGCCGCGCGCGCATCCTCGGCGCTCGTGACGTCGAGCTTCAGGGCGCGGATGCGCTGCGGGTCGAGACGAACGACCGCGTCCAGACTCGCGAGATCCCGCGCCGCCGCGTAGATGCGGCTCGCGCCCCGTTCGAGCAGCGCTTCGACCAACGCGCGGCCAATCCCACGGTTCGCTCCCGTGACCAGGGCGACCGAATCCTTGATTTGCATGGCACTCTCCATAGGGATAGATGATACGAGTACCATACGTGGCGTTGGCGAGCCGCTGAATGACTGTTCGTGGCGTCTTTTTGCTCATTCGGCTCACGCATTGTAAGGAATGGTGGTACGCGGTCGTCCTTCTCGACCCCTCGGAACTCGACGTTGTCAAAGCTGTCCGGTTCCACCGGATTAACGGCGGTTCCGCGTATTCCATTGGTCACGTGGAAGTGTATCGCAAGGCCGAGTAGATCATGACCAAGCGACCGGTCGTCGGACGTTCAGCCTCGGTGTGAGGCGGCGCGGCAGGGGCTGCCCATTCCAAATCCCGCCGTGGTT
>DATGDT010000001.1:0-14347 GCA_035310725.1 Gemmatimonadales bacterium | reverse complement strand
TGGCGGCGACGGCGCCGATCCAGCCGGCGGCCGGCACTTTGCGGCCCGCCACGGCGCGGCCCAGAGCGGCTCCCACCACGGCATGGGCGAGGTTGTCCACGGGCTGGGAAGATAGCCCCGTCCGCCCTAGCCGTGGCGGGGCAGGGGTGTAGGTTAGGCGGCGTGTCGGCTACGGTCCCCCATACCCGTCGCGAGCGGCGTCGCACACCAGAGCGCCGCGCCCTGATGGACCGGCGTTCCGGAGTGGATCGGCGCGGCCGCGCCGAGCGTCGCCGGCTGAGCGTCGCGGTTGCCGAGGAGCGCCGCGGCGGTGTGGACCGCCGTTCGGGCGTGGATCGGCGCGATGCCACACGCCGGTTTCCGGGGGAACGCCGAGAAGAGCCGCCCGATCTGCCTTCCTGAGCGCTGCGCTGTAGCCGCAATGCCGTATCTCAAACTCCAGTTGATGTCGACCGGTCGCATCCTCGAACTGCACGACACCGTCGTGCGGCTGGGGCGCGATGCGGCCGCGACGATCCCGTTCACGGGTGACGATGCCCGCGTCGTCTCCACCCGGCACGCCGAGGTACGTCAGGTGGGAGAAGGGTGGCAGCTGGCGGACCTTGGCAGTCGCAACGGGACCTTCCTGAATGGCCGCCGTGTCCAGGGCGAGGCGCCGCTTACCGCCGGAGACGAGGTGCGCCTGGGGGAAACCGGACCGCGTCTCAGCATCCTTGCCGTGAGTCAGGCGCCGCTCCCCGACGCGACGCTCCCCGAGTTTCAGCCGCCCCAAATCACTCCACCACCCGAACGGCGCGGGCCCCTGCCGCCGGAGGCCCGTCCCTACGGGGTGACCCTGATCGCGACCGCCACGGGAAAGCGCTTCGAAGCGCAGGGCACGCGCATCCGGATCGGTCGCGGCAAGGAGTGCGAGATCCGCGCGGTCGAGGGCAGCGAGGGCATCGTCTCGCGGGTGCACGCCGAGCTGACGGTGGGCCCGGGGGGCGGACTGTCGCTGCGGGACGTCGGGAGCAAGAACGGGACGTACCTGAACGGCGAGCGCATCGCCGATCCCGTGCCGGTGCGGCTGGGCGACCGCATCACCCTGGGACCCGGCGGCCCCGTCCTGGTCGTCGAGGGGATCGGCACCGGGCCCATGAAGGCGGCGGTGCGTCCACCGGTGGCGCCGGGGATGGGGCACAACACGGTGATGGGACTGATCAACAGCGCCCTGGCACAGGCGCGTGAAGAGAAACGGCGCGGCGGCAGGGGCTCGACCGCCTTCTTCAAGGCGGTGGCCGAGGAGGTCGGTAAGGACTCCCGGCGCAAGTTCCGGTGGCTGACCGCGCTGGTCGCGGTGCTGGTGCTGCTGCTTGGCGGCGCCGTGTACGGGGTCTATTGGCTGCTGTCGCAGCAGGTCGAACAGACGGAGGTCGAACGGCGCAGCGCGGAAGACTCGGCACGGGCGAGCGCGGAGCGACTACGTCACGAGCTGGAGGCGGCCCGGGCGGCGGCGGCGCCGGCGGCCACGGTGGACAGTCTGCGGGCCCAGCTCGAGTCGGCTCAGGTGCGGACGTCCGAGCTGCGCGCGGCGCTCGAGCGGGCGCAGGGTGCGCTGGGCCAGCAGCTGGCGCAGGGGGAGTCCCAGCGTCTCGCGTCGCAACGCGAGCTCGAGCGCCTACGCGACCAGTTGAATCAGGCCCAGCGGACCGCTCCCTCCTCGGGGACGATCGACAGTTTGCGGCGGCAGATGGCCGCGACCGAGGCACAGGCCGCCAGTCTGGACGCCCGGATGCGGGCGATCCGCGGCACCGACTTCGCGGCGATCGCGCAGCAGAACCAGGGGGCGGTCGGGCTCATCACGACACGGTTCGGCAAGAACGTCTACAACGGGACCGGGTTCGTCATCGCCCCCGACGGATACATGCTCACCAACTGGCACGTCGTGACCGACAGCGGCTACACGCGGCCGGACACCATGTGGGTGACGATGGCGGACCAGTCGACCTCCCGGCTGGCCGACGTCATCGCCAGCTCACAGGAACGCGACATCGCCCTCATCAAGATTCGCGGCTACCAGGGGCAGTACCTGGCGAGCGTCGATTGGGGTGGCACCAAGTCGCGGCAGGGCGAGCCGGCGGCGCTGATCGGGTATCCGGCCGGATCGGGATTCGCCCACCTGCGCTCGGCGGTCGTGCGCACGTCCATGACGGCGGGGATCATCTCGCGGGTCACCGACGATGTGATCCAGTTCGACGGCATGACGATCGGGGGGTCCTCCGGCAGCCCGGTCTTCAACGCCAACGGCGAGGTGATCTCGATCCACCGTGCCGGTCTGCCCCAGGCGCCCGGATTCGCGTTGTCGGTCCCCATGCACCACGCCGTCTCCCTGCTGCCGCCCGATGTGAAGCAGCGGCTCGGCATCCCCTAGAGCTAGCTGTTGCAGAGTCGGTCACTTAGCTGTATTCCGCAATAATCTATAAAACAAACAATACCGTCATACCGCGCTTTGGGTGACGCGCGACCCGCTCGGTCGCTCGATTCCGTCTCGATCGTGCAAGTCATTTCTCTATTGTCGTTTAAGTCACTGGCTTGTATTATGGGCAGTCTCCGACTGTCAAAAAATAAGACGGTTCGTGGGAACGGCCTACAGAGAGGCACGGTGCTTGCCTCGGTCAGACGCAGGAATCTGGGTAGGCACCGCAACCTCGAAGGGAGAGCACCGACGATGAAGCACGGGCTGATGCAGCCGTCCCTGGCATTGGTGGCGCTGGTCGTTGGGTTGGCGCCGCTTGCCGCGGGGCAATCGAACTCCGGGAGCATTACGGCGACGGCCGTGGTGCAGCAACCGATCAGTGTGACCGGTGCGGTCAACCTGTCGTTCGGCAACGTGTTCCCGGGTGTCCCCGCGACCGTCGCGCTGACCGACGCCGGCGCCGGCCGGTTCGACGTCGCCGGTCAGGCGAACGCGCCGGTGACCATGTCGTTCACCGCGCTGCCGGGGAATCTGACCTTCGGCGCCAACAACATGCCGGTGGTGTTCACCGCTGGCTTCAACACGACGAACGCGGCTGCCGGGGCCACGCCGTTCACTCCGGGGAGCGGGGCGGCGACCAGTCTGTCGGGCACGGGCGCCCTGTTCGTATTCATGGGCGGCACGGTGACGCCAGCCGTGAATCAGGCAGCGGGCACGTACAACGGCACCATCACCCTGCAGGTGACGTACTGACCTGACGGGATCACGGCCGCATGGTGAGCCGCAGTGGCTTGGCGCTGGCAGGGGTCGATTCAGGCCACTGCCGGCGCGCGCATTGGTGGGGCGGTGTGCCGGCTCTGCTCGCCGTGGCCGTCCTGCCGGCGCTGGCGGTTTCCCTGCATGGCCAAGGGCAGCCAGTCCGGGTCAACGGCGTGCGCTCGGTCAGCTTCGGCACCGTGTTCCCGGGGATCTCCAAGTCGGTGCCGCGCACGGATGCCCTGAACAGCGGGCGGTTTGACATTCGCGCCGCTGCCGGCTCTCAACTCCAGCTGAGTTTCGCACTTCCGGCGGCGATGACGGGGCCGGGTGGAGCGACGATGCCTCTCAGCTTCGGCGGCGGCGATGCCGGCTTTTCCGCAACGCAGTCGGTGACGAGCCAGGTCGGATTCGATCCACGCGTTCCGTTCGTGGCGACCATGGGTAGCCCGCCGGCCCGAGCGGCCGTGTTCCTTGGCGGCACTGTCACGCCACTCGCAGCGCAGCCCGCTGGGAGCTATACGGGGACGATCACCCTCACCGTCGTGTACTTCCCGTGACCAGAACCGCGTGGCTCACCCTGGCGGCGCTGTGCGCCACGTTCCGTCTGCCGGCGCAGGGGGTCATGGTCGCCCCCAAGGCGGTGTTCATGTCGTCGGGAGGCGGCAGCGGAACCGTCACCCTGCTGAACCCCGGGACCGATCCGGTCGAAGTGGCGGTCTCCGTCTTCTACGGCTACACGGCGACGGATTCGACCGGTCAGCTGAGGCTGGTCACGATGGACCATCCCGATTCCACGCAGCCTTCGGCAGCGGGATGGCTGCAGGCTTTCCCGCGCCGCCTCACGTTGGGGCCACGGGATCAACAAGTCGTGCGGCTACTCGCCACACCCCCGGCCGGCCTTGCCGATGGTGAGTACTGGGCCCGATTGGCCTTCACGGCCAAGGCCGGAGAGCTGCCCGTCACGGGCGTGAGCGACAGCGCCAACATCAAGGTCGGCCTCACGCTGCAAATCCAGCAGGTGATCGGCTTGCACTACCGCAAAGGGCAGGTGCGAACGGGGCTCACGCTCACCGGACTGGAGGCGGTGCGGCAGGGAGATTCGGTGATCGTGCACGCCAGCCTCGAGCGGCAGGGGAACGCCGCCTATCTCGGCACGGTGCACGCCGTCGTCATCGGCTCCAGCGGGAAGCCCGTGGGCGAGGGCCGGATCCCCATCACGGTGTTCTTCACCAATCGACCCCGTTGGGCGGTGAGCATCGCCGGCGCACCGGCCGACCAGTATCGCCTGCGGCTCGACATCGCCACGCAGCGGGACGACCTGGAACGCCAGGTGATGCTGCAGAGCCCCGCGGTGAGCGATTCGACCGCCGTGAAGAACCCGTGATCTCCCGCGCCGCGGCTCTGGCCCTGCTGGGCCCGTTGCTCGGCCTCGGCGCCGTCGCCATCTCCACTCCCGTCCGGGCGCAGGCGCGGGTCGTGTCGCGGCCGGCGATCCCCCAGCGCAGCCTCCCGGACACCGAGAGGCTGTTCAGCGCGGGCTCCCAGGACTCGGTGCCGCAGGCGGTCCTGGTCGAGCTGCGCATCCGGGGCCTGGCTTCGGCGACGGTACAGGCGTACCGCGTGCGGACCGAGGCCCTGCTGCCGCTCGCCCAGCTCCTGAGCCTCGCGCAGGTGCGCTACCACCTTTCGCCGGACGGCGTGCTCGAGGCGTCGGTCCCTCCGGGGCCGAGCCGCCTCCTCGTCGCGGCCGGGAACGACACGATGACGTTCGGCGACCATCGCGTGCGTCTCGAGCCGGAGTTCCGCCTGTTCAAGGACGGCGAGCTCTACGTCGGCGCCGAGCGGCTGGGGAATCTGCTGGGCAGCGCCATTGTGGTGGACTGGGCCGGGCTCACCGTGACGCTCATGGATGCCGGCATGCTGCCGATCGGACAGCGGGCCCGGCGCGACGCGGCTCGGGCCGCGCTGGCGCGCCGCCGCGAGGCAGCGCCCGCCGACGTGCAGCTCGGCCTCGAACGGCAGCGCTGGGACGGGCTGGTGCTCGACTATTCGCTGTTCGCGCCCGCTGGCCGGCCAGTCGGGGCAGGGTCCTACGCGTTCGATCTGGGGGGGGACGCGTTCGGCGGCTCGCTCGCGATCGGCGCCCATAGTGTGGGTCCGGCGGACGCGGGCGTGGCGCGGGGCGACGTCTCATGGACCGGCGTCTGGGAAGAAAGTGCGTGGCTGAAGCAGATCCGCCTGGGCGACGGCTTCTCGACCGGGCCGCGCCTGCGCGAGTTGCGCGGCGTCGCGCTCACCAATGCTCCGTTTCTGCGGCCCGCGCTTCTGGGTACGAGTCGCTACCTCGGCCGGCTCGAGCCGGGCTGGTCCGTCGAAGCGTATCAGAACGGCCAACTCCTCGCCGTGGATACGACCGACGTCGCCGGGGAGTACGGCTTCGCACTCCCGGTCCGCTACGGCGAGAACCCGGTGGATTTCGTGGCGTACGGTCCGTTGGGGGAAATCCGGGAATTCGATCGCACGTATCGGGTGCTGGGTGAGCTGCTGCCGTCGCGGCGATTCGAGTACGGTCTGTCGGGCGGCGCCTGCCGGGATCCCCGCTGCCGTGCGAGCGGCAATCTGGATCTGCGCTACGGTCTGACGCCGCGGGTGACGCTGCAGGGCGGCGCCGATCGCTTCTGGCGCAACGGCTTCGCCGACCTGTGGCACCCCTACGCGCGGGTGACCGCGAACCCGACCAACGACTGGGCGCTCGAGCTGTCGGGCGTCGGCAATGCCCTGGTGCGGGGAGCCGTACTGTACGAGCCGTCCATCGATCTACGGGTCAGCGCCGCCGCGGCGGCGTTCGACACGCGTCCCGAGGCGCCGATCGTGACCGTGGCCGGCCAGCACTCGGCCTGGAGCGTCTCGGCCCTGGTGCGACCGCTGCCGAGATACGGGCTGTTCTACTTCGAAGGCAATCTCGACCAGGTGCGCGCCCAGTCGGTCACCACGACCCGCGCCCGCCTGGGCGCCTCGGTGCAGGCCGGGGCGACGCGGCTGATGCCCTACGTGCGGATCGAGCGTCAGGCGCTCGACGGCGCGGGCCGCAGCACCGAGCCGTTCGTCGGCGTCAGCGCCTTCGTCCTGCCGCAACCGCAGTGGGGGCCGGTGCTCGGTCCCGCATTCTTCCGCGGCGCTCTCGAGTCCCGTGCGTGGGGCGGGGGGAGTGCACCGCGCATCACGACGGCGTCGCTGTTCGCATCACGGCCGTTGTGGGGCGGGGTGAGTCTCGAAACGGGCCTCGTGTGGCAGCGCGGCAGCCGCGGGCCGCTGATCCAGGTGACGTTGAATACCTATCTGTCGGCGATGCGCTCGTACACGACCATGAGCGCCGCGGCCGGGTCTCCGGGCACGGTGTCGCAGCTGGTGCAGGGATCGGTGCTGTGGGATCGCGCCGGCGGCCGCCTGGCGACGGCTCCGGGTCCCTCGATCGAGCGTGCGGGGGTCGCGGGCCGGGTCTTCCTCGACCAGAACCAGAACGGCCGGCACGATCCGAACGAGCCCGCGGTGGCCGGTGTGCGCGTCGTCGTCGGCTCGCGGCTGGCGGTGTCGGATTCCCAGGGAGGGTTCCGGGTGTGGGACCTGATGCCGTTCGAGCCCGTGGACGTGCTGGTGGATTCGCTGAGCATCGACTCCCCGTTGCTCGTCCCCGCGTTCGCGCGGGCCACGCTCGTTCCCAACCCGAACCGGTTCCGCACCCTCGATGTGCCGATCGTCGCGGCGGGTGTGATCGAAGGGCACGTGTGGCGGGAGATCGGCGGGACGCGTGAGCCGCTGGGAGGCGTGGGCCTGGTGCTCACCGACCGGCGGGCCGGTACGAGTCGCCGGTTCGCCTCCTTCTCCGACGGCTCCTTCTACTTGATGGGCGTGAAGGCGGGAGACTACGAGCTGGCGGTGGACGGCACGGCAGCGGGCATGGCCGAATCGGGACTCTCGGCTACGGCGCTGCGATTCACGATCGAGCCCGAGGCTGCAGCGTCGGGACACAGCGGCCTCGATCTGGTGCTCCACCCGGCGCGCTGATCCTGCTTGTCCTCACTCGTCCCCCGTCCCCCGTCCCCCGTCCCTCTACGCCCCTGCCCGCCGCGAGGGTCGCGCCGCGACGTCCCGCACCAGCCGCTCCAGCGCGTCGAAATCGAACGGCTTCACGAGGGAGGGCGCTCCGGAATCGGCCAGCAGTGCCGCGGTGTCGGCATCGAGGGAGTCGCCGGTCGCGAAAATGAGGGTGGAGACGAGCTCCGGCGCCTGTTCGCGCAGCCGGATCAGGAAGTCGCGCCCGTTCATTCCGGGCATCCGGACATCGCACAGGATCACGTCGAAGCTCTGACCTCGGAGGGCGCGGAGCGCCTCGGCGCCGTCGCTGACGGCACGCACCTGCATGCCGCTGCGATTCAGGAAGCGGGCCGTCGCCTGCCGGATTCCCGGTTCGTCGTCCACCACGAGCACGGCGACCGGCTGTTCCGCGGCGGCGGGACCCTGGACCACCGCCCCGCCTGAGGGGCGCGGCATGCTGCGCAGATCGAGCGGCAGCGCCACCTGGAACGACGCCCCACGCCCAGCTTCTGATTCGACGGTGATGCGCCCGCCGTGGCTGCGCACGATGCCGTAACAGATCGACAGCCCCAGGCCCGTCCCCACCCCCTCCGGTTTGGTGGTGAAGAACGGATCGAAGATCCGGGAACGGATCTCCGGGGCGATGCCGGGGCCGGTGTCGCGGCACTCGAATTTGACCTCCTGTCCCTCGGCGTGCGTGCGCAGCGTGATCGCCCGGTGCCCGGGGAAGCCGTCCAGCGCCTGCTCGGCGTTGATCAGGAGATTCAGGAGCATCTGCTGCAGCTCCGACATGTTGGCCCAGACCCGCGGCTCGACCGGATCCAGCTCCAGCCGGACCTCGACGTTCAGCGTGTTCAGGTGGTAGGAGCGCAGGGTGTGCGTCCGGCGCACCAGCTCGTTGACGTCCACCAGCGAGCGCTCGGGCCCGCTCATCCGCGCGAAGGCGAGCAGGTTGGTGGTGATCTGGCCGATGCGCATCGCCTCGTCGCGCACCATTTCGACGATCTCACGCTGCTCGGGCCGGAGGTCGTCCAGCATCAGCGTCTGCGCGAAGCCGGAGATGATCGCGGCCGGGTTGTTGATCTCGTGCGCCACGCCGCTCACCAGCTGACCCATGGCCGCGAGCTTGTCGGCCTGCTGCAGCTGGCTCTGCGCGCGCCGCAGCTCGGTGACGTCCCGGGAGATGGCCAGCACGCGGGTGATCTGCCCGTGCTCGCGGATCGGGGCATACACCACCGAACTCACCACGCGCGCCCCGTCGGACCGCCGCTGCGGCACTTCGAAGCGGCGCACTTCCCCCGCGAACGCCGCCTCGAGGTGGGCGCGCAGCAGCGCGACCGCGTCCGGGTCCACGAAATCGAACGCGGTGCGAGTGCCGGCGGCCGCGCCGTGCGCCGGCCGGTCGGGGGCGTAGTCCAGGACCTGGCCGTCCCGGTTCAGCAGCACGATCGGGTCGGGCGATGCCTCCATGATCTGGCGGAGGTTGCGCTCCGCGGACGCCGTGGTCGTCAGCGAATCGACGAGCGTCTGCGTCTGCCGCTCGACCTCGCGCTCCAGCGCGGCCTCGTACCGCCGGTCGGCCACCAGGGAGTACGCGACGCGGGCGGCGATGATCATCCCGCCGACGACGAGGACCAGCACGTCCCCCATCCCCATCCGGCCCGACGCCATGTTGCGGATGTGCAGGGCCACCAGCCCGGCGAACCCCAGCAGCACGGCCAGCACGCGCGGAGCGACCGCGCCGGTACCCGCGGCCGCCGGCCGCGGCCCCGCCGGAGACGCGGCGGACATGACTCCCGCCGAGGCCAGCACCAGGTTGGCTACGTTCCAGCCGAAGTCGAGTAGTGTGCCCGGGGCCTGCGCCCGAGGCAGACTCACGGTCCCGAACAACAAATCCGCGATGCCGTACAGAAGCAGCCCGACCACTGCGAGCGCCGCGCCACCCCGTGGCAGGGGATGCGGCTGCAGCAGCAGGATCCCGATCAGCCAGACGAGGGCGAGTCCGCCGGTGGCATAGGCGACACTGCCCAGCACCTGCTGTCCACCGACGCCGCCCGTGAGCGGCTCGACGAACAGCGCGTACGCCCAGGCGACCGCAGTGAAGGTGAGCAGCGCGGAGTCGAGCAGTATCTCCGCCGTGAGCCGCCGGCGCGGCTGGACGGCGAGCAGGTTCCAGGCGGCGATGACGAAGCACGGATACACGGCCAGGTATCCGATGTCGACGGCGGTCATGCCCGGGCGGACGATCCCCCGTGCCAGCTGGATGTCGGCGAAGCCCTGCGTGGCGAAATCGACGATGCTCCCCGCCAGCAACCACGCCCACCCGCGCCGTTGGACCGGATCGGTGGCCGCGCGCCACGCCAGGGCGATCCCCGCCGTGCGCGCCAGCGCCGTCAGCGTCCAGCTGCCCGCCGGCAGCAGGCTGCGGGGAACCGGGAGAAAGAGGTAAGCGAGGACCAGAGCAGCCAACAGGCCGCCGGCCGCCACGAGGACGGTGCGGGTGACGCGGGTGCCTGGGATCACGCGGGTAGCCAGAAAGTAGTGACGGGCGCATCCGCAGGCGAGGGCGCGCGACGCCGCGGTGCCCGCGTTAGCTTAGCGCCGGCATGGAAGACCGACTTGGCTGGACCCGGGCAGTACCCGACTCCCTCGAGCGCTGGCCGGAATGGACGCACTTCGCCGCCGCGGTGCGGGGCGACGGTCTCGACCGGGTCCTGATCTGCGGGATGGGCGGGTCGGCGCTCGCTCCCGCCGTGCTCGCGCGCAGCTTTCGCACGGCGGGGCTGGACGTGCTGGACAGCACCGACCCCGCGGCGGTCGCGGCGGCGGAGCAGATCCACCCGCTGGAGCGTACGCTTTTTCTGATCGTCAGCAAATCAGGCTCGACGGTCGAAACCCTGGCTGCCTATCACTATTTCGCCATCCGGGCGAAGCCTTCGCAGTTCGTGGCGGTCACCGATCCCGGCAGCGCGCTCGAGCGGCTGGCGCGTGAGCGGGGATTTCGGGCCGTATTCCCGCATCCTGCCGATGTGGGCGGTCGCTATGCCGCGCTCACGGTGGTGGGAATGCTGCCGGCCGCGCTCGCGGGCATCGATGGAACGGCGCTGCTCGAGCGCGCCCGGGCGACCGACGTCGCGGCGGCGCAGGAGCTCGGCCGGACGCTCGCTGCCGGCGTCGCCGCCGGCCGCGACAAGCTGGCCCTCGAGCCGCCCGCGCCTGTGGCGGCGCTGGCGGACTGGATCGAGCAGCTCGTCGCCGAGAGCTCGGGGAAGAACGGAGCCGGGGTCGTCCCGCTGGTCGGGGGAGCCACGGGCGGCGGCCGAGACGTCCAGGTGGTGCGCGAGTTCTCCGACGATCCCCTCGATCTCGGCCGGGAGTTTCTGCGCTGGGAATACGCCGTCTGGGAGCTGTGCCGCGGCCTCGGCGTCAATGCGTTCGATCAGCCGGACGTCGAGGAAGCCAAGGCCCTGGCCCGGGCCGAGTTGGCCGCCCCCGCGGGCGCGGGCCCCGCCGTGCCGCGTACCCTGAGTCTCGACGAGCTGCGCCGGACCGCTCGCCCGGGTGATTACCTGGCGATCCTCGCCTACCTGCCGCCCCGCGTGGATCTGGAACAGGCGCTCGCACGTGTGCGGCGGGCGTGGGGGACCGCACTCGGCGTCGTGACCACCCAGGGTTTCGGACCGCGCTACCTCCACTCCACCGGGCAGCTGCACAAGGGCGGCCCGAACACCGGGCTGTTTCTCATCATCACGGCGGAGCCCGGCCAGGATCTGGAAATCCCGACGATGCACACGACCTTCGCCCGGCTCGAGCGCGCGCAGGCGATCGGCGACGTCCGCGCCCTGCTCGCGCGGGGCCGCCGCGTCTGCTACCACCATCTGCGCCGGCCGGAAGACGTGGCCGAGCTCGAGCGGGTGTGATCACCTTCCACCTCATCGTCCATACTCACTGGGACCGCGAGTGGCACCTCCCCCGCGCCACCTATCAGGCGCGGCTCGTTCCCATGATGGATGAACTCCTGCAGCGCCTGCAGGCCGATGCGGGATTCCGCAGCTTCCTGCTGGACGGCCAGACCGTGTTGCTCGAGGACTACCTGCGCGCCCGGCCGGAGCGGCACGAAGTGGTGCAGCAGCTGGTACGGGCGGGACGCCTGCAGGTCGGACCGTGGTACGTGCTCGCCGACGAGATCGTGCCCGCCGGCGAGTCTCTGGTGCGCAACCTGCTGCTCGGGGCGGCCGACGCCGCGCGATTCGGTGGTCGGCTCGACGTGCTGTATTCACCCGACGCCTTCGGGCACCCCGCTTGGTGGCCGGAGCTGGCCCGAGGAGCGGGCTGCGCGTTCGGCGTCCTGTGGCGCGGGTTGGGTGGCGCGCCGGGCCAGGAGCGCGACCGCTATCGGTGGCGCGGCCCGAGCGGTGCGGAGGTCGGGCTGTGGCATCTCCCGCCGACCGGTTACGAGATCGGCGTCGAGCTCGCGGCGGACTCGGAGGCGTTGCCGGAGCTCTGGGCCTGGGTGCGCGGCGAGCTGGTGGGTCGAGCCGGAGGCAGCCACATCCCCGTGTTCATCGGCGCCGATCATCACGCGGCGCCGGCCGATGTGTCGCGCCTCTGCGAGCAGCTCGCCGAGCTCGAGCGACCCAACTCGGTGCGCGTGTCGCGGCTCGACGAATTCTTCACCGCGGCCGCCGCCGAATTCGACGCCGCACCCGTCCTGACCGGGTCGCTGCGCGCCGCGACCGGATACGCGTGGACGCTGCAGGGCGCGCAGGGCACCCGCGCCCCGCTCAAGCGGCGAGCGGCGCTGCTCGAGGTGTGGCTGACCCGCATGGCCGAGCCCCTCGCCGCGCTGGCGGCCCGGCAGGGGGGGCACGATCAGCGGCCGGTGTTCGAGCTGGCCTGGCGCGCTCTCGTCCAGTCGCAGTTCCACGACACGATCTGCGGCACGACGAGCGATGCGGTAGCGCGCGCGGCCGACCTGCGGCTCGACGCGGTACAGGCGTATGGAAACGAGGTGGTCCGGTCCGCCGCGTTCGCGCTCGCGGGGCACGACCCGGACCGCGCCCGCGAGCGGCCGGACCTCCAGTCTCCCACGCTCGTGCTCTGGAATCCTGCGCCGCACGCGCGGGGCGGCATCGTGATCGCCGACTGCACGTTCTTCCGTCGCGATGTTCCGGTCGGACCGCCCGGACCTCGCAAGCCGCGCACCGGTCCCGGCGCGCAGGCGTTCTCGTTGCGCGCCCGTGGCCACGCCGTCCCACTCCAGGTTCTCGATCGGCGCCGCGGCCAGGAGCGGCTCGATGCGAGCCGGCACTACCCGGATCAGGACGAGGTGGACGTGGTGCGCGTCGCCTTTCGCGCGCCGCTCCTCCCGGGGTTCGGGCTGGCCGCGCTCACCTGCGGAGCGCCGGCCGCGTCGCCATCCGAAGACACGGTGCAGGTCCAGGCGCGCTCGCTGGTCAACCGCTTCGTGGTGGTGACACTCGACCGGGCCGGCAGCCTGCAGCTGTACGATCGCCGCACCGGCGGACGCTGGCTCGATCTGCTGCGTCTCGAGAGCGAGGCCGACGCCGGGGATGCCTACACCTTCTGCGGGGCGGCGCGCGATCGCCTGGTACGAAGCCAGGGGCCGGTCCAGGTGCGGCGTGCCGCGGCGGGGCCGCTCGTCGCGGCGCTCGAGGCCCGATGGACGCTGCGCGCCGGCGGCGGGCGGCGCGGGAAGGTCGGCGTGCGATTCCTGGTCTCGCTCCATGCCGACAGTCCGGTCGTGCGGTGCATCTTCGACGTGGACAATGGCGCGCGGTATCACCGGCTGCGCGCCCGGGTGCCGATGGGATCGGCCGATCCCGCCCTGGTCGGCACGCAGTTCGGACAGGAGGTGCGGCCGCTCACGACGCCGAGCCCCGCACGCGGGGCGCTCGAGGCGCCCGTGGCAACGGCGCCGGCGCACCGCTTCGTCGCCGTCACGGACGGCGGTCGTGGCCTCGCCGTGCTCGCCCCGGGGTTCTTCGAGTATGAGCACGCGCCGCCTGGGGACATCCTCGTGACCGTGCTGCGGGCCATCGGCGCGCTCTCGCGGGACGATTTGCCGGTTCGCCCCGGCCATGCGGCGTGGCCCACGGCCATTCCCGAAGCCCAGTGTCTCGGCGCCTCCCGGATCGAGCTGGCCCTCGCGCCGCTTGCTTCGGGTGAATCGATTCCGGCCTGGTGGGAGAGCGTGTTCACTCCCGTTCAGGGACTGTGGATCCGCGACGCGATCGGCGGGGGACCCACGCCGCACCGCGCGGGCATCACGCTGGACGGCGCGGGACTCGTGTTCTCCGCGATGAAGCCGGGGGAGGGGGATCCACGCGATGTGGTGCTGCGCTGCTACAACCCCGACGACCGGCCGGTCGCCGGCGCATGGCGCTTCGCTGCGCCCGTGAGCGCCGCGTTCCGCACGCGGCTCGACGAGCGCGAGCCCGTGCCGCTCGTGCTCGAGGACGGTGGCCGTGTGGTGCGCTTCACCGCCGGGCCGCGTGAAATCGTGACCGTGATGGCGCGTTGACCGTGCAGGAGCATCACTTCACGACGTCCCGGACCGCCCGCTACTACACGCTGGGCCCCGCCGCCGCGACGGCGCGCGAGGTCTGGTTCCTGCTGCACGGCTACGGGCAGCTGGCCGGGCGGTTCCTGGGCGCATTCCAGTCTCTGGACGACGGCACCCGGTGCCTCGTTGCGCCCGAGGCACTGTCGCGCTTCTATCTCGGCGAGGCGACGGGTCGGCACGACAAGGTCGGCGCGAGCTGGATGACGCGGGAGGACCGCCTCACCGACATCGCCGACTACGTGCGCTACCTGGACGCGCTGCACGGCGACGTGTTGCGCGGGCGCGGAGATCCGGGCGGGGTGAGCGTGCTCGGGTTCTCCCAGGGCACCGCGACGGCGGCGCGCTGGCTGGCGGAGGGGAGCGCGCGCGCCGACCGGCTGATTCTCTATGGCGGTGAGGTGCCGCCCGACCTCGATCTTGCCGCGGCACGGGAGCGCTGGGGACGCACGGAG